>JADFHN010000007.1 GCA_022567155.1 Bacteroidota bacterium | reverse complement strand
GTATATGTCAATATATTTTCATGCAAAGATTTTGACCCGGAGGTTGCTGCAGATTTCACTGCCAAATGGTTCAAGGGAAAAATTGTAAATTCGCACTTTATTGATAGAATATAAATGAGAGAACAAGAGGTTAAAATACCAATCACAAAAGGACATAAAAGCCTGTTGCATTACTTAGCCCATTTTGTTGATGAAGAGCATAAGGTAGATGGAATTCCAGTACGTTTTGCAGTTACTAAAACAGATGATGAATTCTATCACTGTGAAATTGGAACACTAATAAGTACTCCTGCTTTCGATGAGAATAAGATTGAGTCTATCTTTTGTTTCCGGCAACGAAATGTTGAAAATACAGAAGACTTCAATGCGGTTCTTTTAGTTCCTACGGGAATCGGTTCGGACCTTGGCGGTCATGCCGGGGATGCAGGGCCGGTTGCCCGATTGATGGCCACGGTATGTGATAACTTCATCACTCATCCAAATGTGGTTAACGCTTCGGATATCAATGAAATGACTGAAAATACACTATATGTTGAGGGTAGTGTATTGGCAAGATTACTCATGGGTACCATTGGACTCCAAAAGGTGAGGAATAATCGAATACTCATGATCATCGATGACCATGAGAAGGAAGTGTTTGTGAGTGCGGCTGTTAACTCTGTCAATGCTGCCCGGGCGACTTATGGACTTGATTGCCCGGAAGTGGTGAAGCTAAACCCGCCTATTATAATGACGGCAGCGTATTCTTCATCAGGTATGGCTGTTGGTACCATAGATGGTATAGATAATCTTTTTCGATTATTGGATAAGAAAAAAGATGAGTTTGATGCAGTAGCATTGTCATCAGTGATCAAAGTTCCTTACGAATATCACATGGACTATTTTACCAATGAAGGATCAATGCTGAATCCATGGGGCGGAGTAGAGGCAATGCTTACACATGCGATTTCTCACTTATACAACATGCCCTCTGCGCACTCACCAATGTTTGAAACGGAGCAGATAGCCAACATGGATCCCGGTGTAGTTGATTCAAGAATGGCTGCAGAAGCTGTTTCTATGACATTTCTGCAAAGTATTCTGAAAGGGTTAAAGTGTAGTCCTAAGATTATAACAAGTGCAGAGACTATGAAAAGCCATAATGTTTTAACTGTAGAAGATGTTTCTTGTGTTGTTATTCCAGATAAATGTATTGGTTTGCCAACTTTAGCAGCACTTGAACAAGGTATTCCTGTAATTGCTGTGAGAGATAACACCAATGTGATGGATAATGATCTTAGCATTCTTCCCTGGGGTCACAATCAGTTACATTATGTGGACAATTACCTGGAAGCCACAGGAGTTATGGCGGCTATAAAAGCGGGCATCCCAACGGAGGCCGTTCTTAGACCACTTCGATCTACAAAAGTTAATACAGAGCGTTTTGAAGAGTTTGTAAAGGAAAAGGAGGTTAATTACAATCCGCAACTGAAAGTAAAGGCGTAGGCGAGTCTTTTTCTTTCCGAAGTTTGAAAGAGCTCCTGCAGTCAAAGAAGAGATGTATTTCCCATCGAGATAGCTCGTAAAATAGACACCTTGTCAATTTTACTTGCGGCCTGTGTTGCACGCACAACCGAATATACAGAATTCCTAATTTTTTTTGTCAGGTTCGTTGCAACCTTATACGCTTAAGCATGCAGATGTATATTCTATCAGCGAACTCCTTTCAATTTGGGAGTTTGATTTTCAGCCTGTGTGAATTGCAAATGTACTTGCAGTACGTTTGAAATATATTACAAAAAGGATATGAGCTAATGGGCTCATCCTAAATTTATTGAACCATATAGGAGGTCAATATTCTAATCCCGGTGCGGTAGTAAACTTGCCCCGTAACGTCGTCAACAGCATAACTTGGTTCACGGTCTTTACCCAGTTCAATTCTACCTTCAACCTGACCGTTTGATTTACTAATCTTTAACAATTGAATGTCCTTGTCCTGCTTGGACATGATCAACATAAACTCTCTGGTAGATAAGGTAGCCTTTTTCCTGGAGTTGGCTTGTTTGAAAGCACTACTGGCATAACTGGAGGCCTGCCTTCCCAATTCGCCGTAAGCATCACCAATCTGACTTACTATTTCACCTGCAAGGGCATCCTCTTGTCTAACTTCATTTTCCACTGCAGCCATGGCTCCTGACATATAGTATGAAGAAGCACCAATGTATGCCCCTCTCACAGCTTCAGCATACAACAGTGCACGCTTCCAGGCTGGTTCACGAGGAGCGGGATAGTATTCCTGAAATATGAGAGAACCATCAAAGTTGAATTTAGCGACATTCTGATCTGAATGGATAAATATGCCGTCATCCATGATTTCAAGCTTTCTTGGTACTTCTTTGCCTTCGAACTTTAATTGTGTTGCGGACAATTCATTAACCGTTTCATTGTTCATGTCCACAACTTTGAGCGTTCTGGATTTGGTGTCAAAAACATAAATTTTACCATCATATTCTGCAGTTAATTGTGGCGTCGTCTTAATGCTCTTACTCCATTTCAAGGTCCCGGAAGCCTGATCCAAAATGTTCATTGATTCTGTTGTGATGTACAAAATGCCACTGGATAATAGGACTATTCCAATTACCTTACCTTCCACTTTGACCGGTTTCACAAAAGTGATCATACCAGTGTTGGGGTCCAGATAATTGAGGTAATTATTATTGGCTGTCTGCGATACCAACAGAATTCCATCCCCGGCATCCAGATAATCATAAATACCTCCTTTTATTGCGATTCCTCTACCTTTCTTGCCCCAAATACCTGCATGTGTCTTGTAGTCATATAAGTTTATTTTTGTTCTGTTTCCGTCATTTGGGAGTACCAATATTCCATTATCCAAAAAAATCACCTGACTCAGTTGCCCTTTGACTTCAAGTGCTTCAGTCCATACCATGCTGCCATCGCTGATGTTAAATGCGTTATAAACATTGGTGTAGTTTATGACAGGTTCTCCGCCGGAAGAGGTCATACTCGACTGTGACTCTTGTTGAGAACCCAGGTAGAAGACATCGCTACCTTCAGGCCGGTAGTAGCGTAAGTCAAACTCCATATCTTTAGTCAAGTTTTCGGCTGCTGATTTTATAAGCGCTCCCAAGGCACCAAGTTTGTCAGTTTGTGCTGATTCTGCTGAATTAGCTTCTTTCCAGATTATGTTACCTGTGCTTGCATTAAGCTTATAATTGTTGAAAAGGGTAACAATAAGAAGCTCATTATTGTCAAGTTCAGTGGCCGCAACTATCCTTCCAAATTTCTCTTTCATGGTCCAGGAAACTTTACCCTCTGACATTTTCACAGATACCATTAAGGGTTCACCACCGACACCTTTACCTGCCACAAGTATGGCATCCGAGTTATACAACAGAAAATAATCCTCTATGGTATTTATACCGGCTTTGTAGGAATTGAACACCTCATCACCACTGAGTTGGTCAATGAGATGTAGGCTATTTTTAGCAGTCACTGTGAAAAACGGGCTATTGGGCAGCTCATTGAAGGCTTCACGGTTTAGTCCTGCATGCTCGTGCTTGCTCCAGCGAATTTCACCTGTCTCAGTGTCTATTCCGACAAGCTGATTCTTGGAACTCACGATCAGATTGCCAAGTGTTGTCACTTCTTGCCACAAAATATCTGCAGACAATTCTTTTGTCCATTTAACCTCAACCTGAGCAAAACCTGTAAATGTGCTTAGGGTAATTAAGATTACGAGGAACAAATACTTTCTAATATAAAAAATGTGATCATATGCAGAATTATCCAGTATTCCAAGATTCAAAAAAGTTACAAAATATCCACTTTGCTCACATTTTGAAATAACATTAGTATTGCTATTGCTTTGTGTGTAAAATAATTTGAATTTCATATAATATTATTTATAGAACAATAACGAATAAGTTAAGAGGCGTAATGGGTTTCCAACCAACTTATGTTTCAGAATTTGATTAAAGTTAATGATTTATACATAAATTGTCAGAAATACCACAAACCCGCCATGCCTTTTTAGCGGATGTGTGTGCCTTGAATGTTAAATATATTAAAGTTCTTTGAGTAATTAAAGAAAGTCCAGAGGGTGTAAGTCTTGTATGCGCAATGTCGTCTAATTAATTATGGGTAGTTTACGTTTAATTTTTTAGCTTTTTTTTAAAAGCATCAAAGGCGCTTTTTGATATTTTTCAATAGTGTTATCAGTTTCACCCAATATCATATAGGCTTCATACCAACCCACACCCGTTTATACAAAACCAAAATTATGAAGTTATATTTGTGGCAAATGTCATAAATTAAAGTGACGTGATATAAATAATTTTTGTTTCTTGACGGGTAGTATGTGCAATTACCCTTATAAAAAATTCACAGTTTACTTAAATTCATTTTATGCGGTATCTTATCCGTTTCCTATTACGCTATGTTCCGCGGAAATATCTTCAGCTATTCAACAACAGTCTTCTGCGGATGGCAGGCCTCTTCTACAGGGGTTCGAAAGTAGAGTGTCCGGTATGTAGTCATCATTATCGCACGTTTCTTCCCTACGGGCGACTCAAAACCCGGAAAAATGCGTTGTGTCCCAATTGCCTTAGCCTGGAAAGGCACCGGCTTTTGTGGCTTTATCTGAAAAATAAAATCCGGTTTTTTAATGAAAAACTGAAAGTACTTCATATCGCTCCGGAAATATGTTTTATGAAACGGTTTGAAAAGATGGATAACCTTGATTATGTCACTGCTGATATCGAATCGCCGCTGGCTAAAGTAAAGATGGATATCCACCATATTCCTTTCGACGAAAATACGTTTGACGTAGTTTTATGCAACCATGTGATGGAGCATGTTGATAATGACCTGATCGCAATGAAAGAAATATTCCGGGTATTGAATACCGGTGGCTGGGCCATAATACAGGTGCCTTTTTTCCATCCGGTACCGGACCGCACCTACGAAGATCGTTCGATTACACTTCGCGGTGACCGTGAAAAAGTGTTTGGCCAGGATGACCATGTACGGAAATACGGGAAGGACTATACAGACCGGCTGAGACTTGCCGGATTTGATGTGAAGGAGGATAATTATATACAAGACATTGATCATGAGCTGGTTGCCCGGTATGCCCTGCCTGCAGATGAAATTATCTATTTATGCAGGAAAGATCAATCGAAAGCGTAGCTGCTCTTACCAACATATACAGGAACAATTTCATAAAAAAACGGTAATAAGCCTAAACATTTGCTCGCTAACCTGTCCTGATAATTTTGGCTTTGACATTTCTTTTGTATTTTTAAATTAATGATATAAAAAATGTTCATTGCCGTATTTGTGCAAAGCAATATTTTGTTAATATACTATAAATCACTTAGTTTAATAACCGTCTAATGAGTGATAGACAGTAATATTGGAGTCTATTTAATAGTTGGGCAGAGCACATATGATTTGCAATTATATGAAACCATTCATTGATAGACTGATGAAATGATATCAATAAAATTATATTTGATAATCCCAACCTTTTTAATTCTTGCTATTTCTTGTGAAAATCAATCAAATGATGAAATCACAGACATTTTATGGATGCTACAGTCCATTGAATACGAAAATGATGATGTCATAACAATTGACAATTCAAGTTCTTACACAGTACTATTTGACGATAGTTCAAGAGTTGAAGGTCAGGCAGATTGTAATACTTGTGGTGGAGATTACGAAATTAGTAATAGTTCGATTTCAATCAGTTTTGGTTGCACAAAGAAAGGGTGTGGCGCTTCATCAAAAGGTTGGGAATATTTCTTAGCAGTGAACGATGCCTCATCGTATGAAATGGTTGGAAAAGAACTACTTATTTTTTTCGATAGTGACAAAAGCACTCTTTATTTCAAAAAAGACTAATGTGACTCCAATTAACTATGTGCTCTACCCTACCTACCCCCAATGAACCGGACATGGATTACTGATAGCCTAATTTTAATGTTTCGAAGAAAAAACACAGTTAGATTCTGATATGTATGTTAATAGAACTATTATTTAATTCATCTAACGACCTGTATTGTGCAAGGGAAATACCCAATAGTGCTTAGTGCTTGAAAAATAGGCTGATATGTATGGTGTTTTAGCGATTTTGAGTCATGCATTGCATAAAACCGGAGAAGGTCGTAGGGCGACCCTACGACCAGGCAAAAGTGGTCATTCAGCTCCGGAATCCTCACCTGAACAAACAGCTACCCTTTTAATAATTTTTTAGTTCCCTCGGTAATTATTCCGCTACCGTATGCCAGCAGTTGTACATACGCAGCAATTACACTCAGCAAACTCACCTTTATGCTTTTAAACTTCATCAGCGCGTCAAAAAAAATAACCATGCTAAAAATCAGATTCAAAATAAAGCCCGTATAAAATAAAACCAGGCTTATGAGAGGTGAAACCATCAGCCAGAATACTTCTCCTGTTAAAAACACAGCCGGGAGTCCGTGTATCAGCTTAATTTCATCCGGATAAAAACGGGAAACGTTGATCCTTGCACGTCCGAAAAACCGGAGTTGCTTAAAATATTCTCCGAAAGAAGTACGCCTTTTATGATATACAAATGCTTCTTCTATCAATCCCACATTGTATCCTGCATGAATGATCCGGATACTGTATTCAATATCTTCCCCCATTCGTGTGATGGCATATCCACCGGCTTTTTGATAAACTTCCCTTGAAATTCCCATGTTAAAGCTCCTGGGATGAAACGTTCCGGTGTGCTTTTTTCTTCCGCGGATACCCCCGGTCGTAAACATACCCGTCATCGCATAGCTGATCGCTTTCTGAATGGGTGTAAAATCATCTCTGGCTTTGTCAGGGCCGCCAAAGGCGTCGAGATTCATTTTATTCAGTCCTTCTTCCACTTTCACAAAATAATTTTCCGGAATGATACAGTCGGAATCGAAAATGATAAAAAAATCACCCGAAGCCTGCTCAAAGCCAAAATTCCTGCTGAAACCCTGGCCCGAATTTTCTTTATAAAAATATTTAACAGGCAACTTGCCGGCATGCTTTTCTGCAATATGCCTGCATCTTTGTGCCGACCCGTCATCCACCACAATCACTTCATAAGGCAGTTCCTTTTGTTTTGTGAGACTCTCCAGCAGTTCATCCACCTCTTCAGGCCGGTTATAAACCGGGATTATGACGGAATATTTGCGCATGTGATCAGATTCCTACCTTATCTGAAATAAAGTATTCTTTCTTTCCCGCATTCTGAAGGGTTGTAAGCTCAGCCAGAAAGCCTGCAAGAAACAACTGCACACCAATTATTACAGCAACAAGTGCCAAAAAAAACATGGGCTGGTCGGTGATCTCCCTTTTTACAGGGATCTTTGAGAAATAAATGGCATCAATCTTATCCCATATTATTTTCAATGTAAAAATTATCCCTAATAAAAATGAAAGGGTGCCCCAGGCGCCAAAAAAATGCATGGGTCTTTTTTTGAACCGGTAAACAAACGTAATGGAGATCAGATCAAGAAATCCATATACAAAGCGCTCGATACCGTATTTGGTCTTACCATATTTCCTCGGATGGTGTTCTACCTCTTTTTCACCAATGTTGGTATAACCCTGCCACTTGGCTATCACAGGTATATACCGGTGCATTTCACCATATACATTTATATGCTTAACCACCTCATTACGATACGCTTTCAGACCGCAGTTAAAGTCGTGGATTTTTATTCCGGATATCTTTCTGGTTACAAAATTGAAGAACCGGGAAGGCCAACGTTTGGAAATCGGATCGCGGCGTTTTTTCTTCCACCCCGACACCAGGTCATACCCCTTTTCGGTAACCATCCGGTATAATTCCGGTATTTCATCGGGGCTGTCCTGCAAATCCGCATCCAGCGTAATCACAACTGCTCCTGCAGCCTGTCTAAAACCTGCATTCAGAGCGGCGGACTTTCCATAGTTGCGGTTGAAGCGGATACCTTTAACCCGGGCATTTTTCGTTGCAATGTCACAAATAGCCTCCCAGGTGTGATCGTTGCTGCCGTCGTCAACAATAAGAATTTCATAACGATAACCGTGCGCCTCCATCACACGGCTGATCCACTCGCTTAGCTCTGTTATGGAACCGGCCTCGTTGTAAGCCGGAACTACGACTGAAATATCCACTTCATCCGGCATACTTAAATTTCAGCCTGAGGATTGACATTCTTGGTAAAGGCAGACACGATCAGTGAAAGGATGAATCCGACAAATACCATTGAGAGTAATGCCAGTGGCAACATAACCTCGGGAACCATGAATTTTCCGGCAATTTCCATAGTCTGTTCAATCTGGGCATCTGACAGTCCTTGTTCCTCCATTTTTTCCACCTGCAAATCCTTGACAATTGTAAGCATGGAATCATCAATAAACTTCACATAGATGTAAGAAAAAACAGCTGAAATCGCACCTGAAACAACAGATAATAACGTACCGATCCCAAGGCCCTGGCTATAGGCCATAAATCCATCTCCGTTAGTTTTGAATTCCTTATGTGCCAGCACGATACCTGCAATCAGAAAAAGATATGATACAAAACCTAAATACTGATTGCCGACTAATCCTGCAATCTGCATTACAAGGCCCCATACGATCATTACAAGGCCAATGTAAAGCCCCCATTTCAATGAAACCTGTTTCACCGTTGTCTTTTCGTACTCCTCCTCAGTTTCATCAGGTTGGCTTGCAGATGCTGCTATTTCAGGTTCAGAAGCGGATTCCGGTGTAGTTTCCGGTGCGGGTTCAGCGGAAGATTCAGAAGCGGCTTCCGGTGGGGTTTCAGGTATAGATTCTAAAGTGGATTCCGGTGCAGTTAATTCCTCTTCTACCTCTTCCCCTGACGATTCCGATTCAGAAAAGTCAGCTTCAGAAGACTCTTCTCCAGAGCTTTCCTGATCTTCAGGTTTCAGGTTTTCAGGTTCCTGATTTTCATTTTCCAGGTTTTCCTTGTCTTTGTTGTCGTTTCCCATGATAGTATTATTTAGGTTGTCTTCTTAATAATATTGAAATAATCAAGGTCAATATAAACCCAATTGGCATACTTTTCAAGAAATAATCGAAAGCAAGGACACCCGCAGTGGTGGATGGCAGATTTTTAATGACAGCGTTAAACCTATCCTCTCCCAATGTTTCGATCCATGCCTCCCTATGCTGGTATAAATTATCGATAGATAACCGGATGTATTCGCTTACAAAAGCCGGCTCGATCCATTTTGCAAATATGCCTATAAATATACTTGCAAGGAATGCGATCAGCACATACGTAATCAATCCGATATATATACCCTGCCAAAAATGAAGGACATTTTGATTTGAATTTTTAAATTCCCTGATACTGAAAAATATAAACAGTGCAAACAGAAAAATCCGTATATCAAAAAACCAAGGTATCAGGTAGGGGTGCCGGTGGAGATAAAAAAGAGAAACCATCGCAACCATTGTTACCAGCGACCCATAAAACCCGTAACGGCCTGCAATCCGGACAAGCGGCGTCTGTACTTCAGCGTTTATCTCAGCCAATGATCAAATGTTTTTTATTGTTGAAAACAGCCACAACCTTTCCTTTCAGCTCTTTACCAAGTAAAGGTGAATTTCCGGATTTTGACATGTTGGTTTTCTCATCAAAAAGCCAGGTGTCTTCCGGATCGAATATGGTAATATTCGCTTTATTGCCTTTCTGAACCGGGATATCTTCAAGATTCAATATTTTACGGGGATTAGAAGTCACTTTTTCGATCAACGTATCCCAACCGATTTTTCCGGATATTCCCTGCATATATGGAAGCACCGTCTGCAATCCTGTCATACCAAACGAAGCATAATCAAACTCCAGTTTTTTACATTCTTCATCCTGAGGCTGATGACTCGATACGATGGCGTCAATGGTGCCGTCTTTCAGTCCGGCGATCAGGGCCTGAATATCAGCCTGCTCCCTCAAAGGTGGGTTCACTTTGTAATGGGTATCAAAATCATGCAACCGGGTATCATCAAGCACAAACTGGTGCGCCGCCACATCGCAGGTCACCCGGAGCCCGTTTTTTCTGGCCTTCCTTATCATATTCAACGCATTGGGCGTTGAAATATTTGCAAGATGAATCTTTCCTCCTGTATATGCCAGAAGTTGCAGATCGCGTGCAATCATAACCTCTTCTGCAAGCCGCGGCATTCCCTTCATACCCAATCCCGTGCTCGTTTTGCCCTCGTGCATTACTCCAAACATATTCAGACGCAGATCTTCAGGCTTGTTTATTAACAATCCGTCAAACTTCTTAAGGTACTGAAGCGACCTGAGCATGATATCCGTGAGCCATATGGGTTTCAATCCGTCCGAAAAGGCCACTGCCCCTGCTGTATGAAGATCTATCATTTCCGTAAGGTCTTCACCGAGATTATTTTCGGTTACCGACGCGACTGCAAATACTTCGGTAATTCGTCCCGGATTGCCGGAAAGAAGATAGGAAATGTCATTTTTGGTCTGGATGACGGGTTTTGTATTGGGTAGTAATGCCACTCCGGTAAATCCGCCATGTGCAGCGGCATTGGTACCCGATTCAAGGTCTTCTTTAACTTCAAATCCAGGGTCTCCAAACCAGGCGAACATATCAAACCAGCCTTTGCTCGCCTTCAGGTCCTTGCCTTTTATCACTTTGTCGGCTTTGGGGATTCTGCTGCCGATAAAAGTGATGACACCGTTTTCAATCAGAATATTTTTTCTCTTCAAATGATGTTTTGAAGTGGAATCAAGAATCTCGGCATCACGGATTAATATTCTCATCGGTCGTTAAAATTACATATTTCTTTAATCTTTGCCAGCAGGGAATTACAAGCATTCAAAACATCAGGGTTTAAGAAGTCTTATAAGTGCCACCTCTGCAAGCAGAAATATCAAAGCAAAAATAATGGCATATTTCCACAATGGAGTACCTTTATAAAGCTTTGTAACGGTATTTGCAAATTCTTTTTCATCCCCTGCATTAAATATGGTTATATTATTTTTTCCTGCAAACAATTGCTGAATTTCATCTTTCGAATATTGCTCAGGCAAAGATTCACGCCGGTCAAGATTAAATGCCACTGTGGTAAGTTTTCTGTTTCCAGCCATTACATCATAAAACCCGGGTCCCATGATTTCTGAAGGCGGCTCAAGGAGTACCGAACCCGAAGAAATCCGTTGTACAGGAATTAATTCTCTCTCTACCTCCACCAGTTTAATGATCGTATTTTGCGCAAGCGAATCAACTGTAATCCGGATAACCGGCTGGTTCACAGAATAATATAACCTGGTCACTTCCTTTTTACTTGCAAACGCTATTTTATACATCACCGGCACAAACACAGCATGGTTCTGAAATTCCGAATACTCATCGTTTAGCGGACCAGCAAAAACAAACAGGTCGCCGGCGGTGATAATTCCGGACAAAAAAGGATTTCCATTCCTGAAACTAAGGAGTGCATTTCTGTCGGCCCCCCATTCAAGTGCCTGTGTTGACTGTGGCATGGCAATGATTCCGCGTGCATCCTCAAACACATTTTCATAAAAGGGATTGGCAAGATCAGGAGGTGCAAGCGATTGCTGGTATAGTGAATCCGGTATGCTTATACTTCTACCGGTGATAAGCTGTGAATAGGAATCCATATCCGGATTAACAGGTGGAATTAACACAATAGTACCGCCGTCATCGAGGTAATGGGTCAGTAAAACACGGATGGAAGGATCGAGTATTTCGAGCTCGTTTAATACGACAAGGTCAACTGCTCCTATCTGGCTGTAATCCACATTGGTAAATCTGAACGTTTTGAAATTAAACAACTTTCTGTTGGCATATACCCTTTCAATCGCCGTAGCCGTCGTGGATGACTTGATTTCCAGGATGTTTATCTTATCGCCAATGTTAATCATAAAATAAAAGTCATTGTCAAAAGTAACCGGATAATCCTCCAGGCTTATCCTGCCCTTATTGAGATCCTGCAAGTCGAACCCAAGGTCAAAATGCTGCTCTACACTGGCCGAAGCAGGAACATCTAAGGTTGCATTTGAGGTTTGAATATCATTCATAAATATTTTTATCGGAACATCGTTTACCTCCTGATTCCCGGTGTTTTTGATTACCACTGTCAATTCAATCTTCTCATTTCCCGGGGTAAAGGGGTTTTTGAGAAAAATGGAATCCACAAAGAGGTTTGCAAAAGCCTCCAGTTCCAGGGGTACAATATTGATACGGTGAAGCGTATCCGTATTTTCCGTATCATACGGCCCGAAAGTAGATTTCTGAAAGTCGCTGATCCAGAATATCTCACCTGACATTGCCGATGCTTTCATACCTGTTTTTATTCTCGACAACACTTCTTCAAACCCTCTTATGTTGCCGCTTACATGGATCTCTGTAGTAAGATCGGATAATTCCGCCCTGCTTTTATACACATTGGAATAAGAAGCAAAATCATTGGTAAATAATTTAAATCTCGTACCGGCAGGAAACAAGCCCGAGAGCTCGTTTACATAAGAAATACCTGCATCCAGCGCCCGGTAATCCGTACCCACAAGTCCGGACATACTATACGAATTATCAAGGTAGATATATACTTCGGAACTTTTCAGCCCTTTTTGCCTTGCAGGAATATAAGGTTGAGCAAAAACAATTACCAGGAAAAAAATAAATAGTAACCGGCTGGCAAGTATAAGCCAGTGCTTGAGTTTTAATTTTGAGGTGCTGGCCTCCTTTACCTGCTTAAGAAACTGTGTGCCGGAGTAATATACGTATCTGGTTTTTCTGAAATTAAAAAGATGGATGATTACAGGAATGGCTAACGCCGCAAGGCCAAATAAAAACTGCGGATATAGAAAACTCATGGACGGCAAAATTAACAAAACACCCTTTACGGAAAGCGTTCTTTTATAAAAAAACCGATATCCCTGGTAAACGGTTATTTATCAGTCTCAGTAAATCAGTGCCGGTGATACAGTCCGTACCTGTGTTGCTGAACCAATCGCCATCCTGAATAGCCCGGTCAGCTTTTCTGGTAGTATGGTAGTCCTACGACCTGATTATCAGCCACACCATATTTTCAAAAGACCTTTCTCGTTACATCGGGTAAGCCCGCCTGCATTTCATTTCGGACGGGCAAGCGGTATCAGTGCTCTCTCTGATATCTCCCGCTAATTATATCCATATATATCTATATATATTCG
Organism: Bacteroidota bacterium; assembly: GCA_022567155.1. Classification (GTDB taxonomy): domain Bacteria; phylum Bacteroidota; class Bacteroidia; order Cytophagales; family Cyclobacteriaceae; genus SZUA-230. Next base: position 64,051 of record JADFHN010000007.1, on the reverse strand, counting down.
TATATATTCGTATATATCTGTAAATATCCATAAATATTTAAATAAACATATTTTATTATTTATTTTAGCGGGTATAAAGTCATCTTGCGGGCAGGAAGAGTCTGCCCCTTTAACCCGTCATTCTGACCGAAGGGAAGAATCTGCCCCTTTATCCCGTCATTCTGACCGAAGGGAAGAATCTGTAAATAGAAACCTGATTGTTACTAACAGATTCTCCTCCCATCTCAGAGTCAACTGGAAGGGACACTGAGGCTTACCTGACGGTAGTTCCAAAAAGCTCAGAGTCCTGCTGTTGCAGTGATTCTGAGTGGGGAGAGAAGGGGCAGGCCTGAGGGGGCGACCTTTTGCTCACCTTGATTTGAGTATTGGGGGCGGGTTTCCCCTCCCAATAGCCCCGATAGCTATCGGGGGGAAGGGGACCGAGGGGTGCGGAGGGTAAACGGTCGCACTCCCTCTGAAAAAGGATTAATTAAGAGATGCTTTCCACCTTTATTGCATCATGGGGGTATGCCCGCCTTCATTGCATTTGCGACTGCATCGGCATCAGCTATTGCGTCATTTCCAAAAGTAAATCCTGCTGCGTAATAATATGCACCTGGTTGCGCTCGTCCCTGACCAAAAGCGCCTGGTGGTCATGGTTTATCAGTGAGGAGAGCACATCCAGGGTATTGTCCATACCTACAAATGGAAGCGGCTGATCCATCACCTCTCTGACAGGTTTATTTTTTATTTCCGGGTCTTCAATTAGTATTTTCAGCAAGTTCGATTCTTTCAAACTACCTGTAAACTGATCGCCGTCTCTAACGGGTATTTGCGAAATGCCTTTTTTATGAAGCAGAGAAATTGCATCTGATACACTGGAAGTAGCATCGATTGTCACCAATGAAGCAAGGCCATTCCGGCGTCTGATAATATCTTTTGCCGTTGCAAATTCCCGCTCTTCGAATCCACGGTCACGCATCCAGTCGTCGTTATACACTTTATTAAGATACCGTGTGCCATGATCCGGAAGAATGATTACCATCATATCATCATCTTTCAGGTGCTCTGTGGCGTATTCAAGCGCTCCATATACAGCCGATCCGGATGACCAGCCGACAAACAACCCCTCCTCACGGGCAAGCCGGCGTGTCATGATCGCACCGTCTTTATCGGTCACTTTTATAAAATTATCAATCAGGTCAAAATCCACATTTTCCGGGAGAATATCTTCTCCGATGCCTTCGGTCAGATACGCATATACTTCGTTTTCGTCGAATATGCCCGTTTCCTTGTATTTGGTAAACACAGAACCATACGTATCTATTCCGATCGTGATAACATCCGGATTCTGCTCTTTAAGATATTTTGACACACCGCACATGGATCCACCGGTACCTACACCCGCAGCATAATGGGTAACTTTCCCTTCCGTTTGTTTCCATATTTCCGGAGCCGTAGTTTCATAGTGGGCATCCGTGTTCGCAAGGTTATCGTACTGATTCGGGTAATAAGAATTCGGAATTTCCCGTGTAAGCTTTTGGGCTACCGAATAGTACGATCTCGGATCGTCTGCCGCCACATTGGTCGGACATACAATTACCTCCGCGCCCATTGCCCGAAGGATGTCAATTTTTTCCTTCGACTGTTTATCGGTCAGCGTGAAGATACATTTATACCCTTTAGCTATGGCGGTGAGTGCCAAGCCCATACCCGTATTGCCCGAAGTACCTTCAATGATGGTGCCCCCCGGCTTAAGCGATCCCGTCTTCTCCGCATCATCTATCATCTTTATGGCTATCCGGTCTTTCATTGACTGTCCGGGGTTAAAGTATTCCACTTTAACCAGGATGGTGCCTTTAATGCCCTTATTTACGTTGTTGAGTCTTACAAGGGGGGTGTTACCGGTTGTTTCTATTATAGAATTATAATACATAGTACCTTTCAGGGAAATAATTTTCACACAAAATTAAAGATTCGGACAGCCAAATCAAATGTACCCACACCCGGGTCTTCTTGCTATGATATCCTCCTTATGAAAAAAAATGGTTCTATGTTAAAAATTATGGGTAATTGAATTTTAGTCAACCCATTATGAAGAAAATCATATTGATATAATTCTGAGTATTACGGTATCGTATTGCTCTGGTCTGATGCAAAATGAAAGGATACACCTGTTTGCCGGTTTACCCGCCGATCCGTAGGATTCCTATGGAAAGGCATGGCAGGCAGGGAGTACCCGAAATATAGATTTTACCCACACTAATCGACATAGAACTTAAAGATTAATTAGCCAACGGGCTGTCGGCAAGCAGGTAAAGTACTGCCATCCGGATAGCTACCCCGTTTTCTACCTGTTCCAGTATAATGGAATGATCCGAATCAGCTACATCGCTTGATATTTCCACCCCACGGTTGATTGGCCCAGGATGCATAATCAATATCTCTTTTTTTATCGAATCAAGCAATTGCTTGTTTACCCCGTAGTATAGGGCGTATTCCCTCAGTGAAGGAAAGTATTTGATCTGCTGCCTTTCAAGCTGAATGCGCAGAATATTTGCTACATCGCACCATTCCAGTGCCTTTCTGACTTCCAGTTCAACTTTAACACCCAGTTCTGAAATGTGTATGGGAATAAGTGTATTCGGGCCACATACCATCACTTCTGCCCCTAGTTTTTGCAAGGCAAATATATTTGAAATAGCCACTCTGCTGTGCATAATATCTCCGATAATGGCAACTTTCAGCCCTTTCAGACTGCCGAAATGCAGCCGCATGGAAAAGGTATCAAGCAATGCCTGAGTTGGATGCTCGTGTGTTCCGTCGCCTGCATTTACAATATTGGCTTTAATGTGCCTGGCAAGAAAATGAGGAGCTCCCGGGCTGCTATGCCGTATCACCACCATATCCACCTTCATTGCCAAAATATTATTTACCGTATCGAGGAGCGTTTCGCCTTTTTTGACTGAGCTGGTAGAGGAAGAAAAGTTGATAACATCAGCAGATAGACGTTTTTCTGCAAGTTCAAAGGAAAGCCTTGTACGCGTGGAGCTTTCAAAAAATACGTTAGCAATGGTGATATCCCGTAAGGATGGTACTTTTTTAATGGGCCTGTTTATTATTTCTTTAAAATTAGAAGCCGTTTCAAATATCAGTTCAATATCATCTATGGTAAGCTCTTTTATTCCAAGCAGATGCCTGACACTCAACTGGCTCATCTTTTCATATTGGTATTTAACAACAAAATACTGTTTTCTTTATCTCCCTGTTCTTTCCACTCCACCCGCACAATCTGTGAGTCGATGGTATTTACATTTCTGCCCACATAATCAGGTTCAATAGGTAAATCGCGACTATATTTTCTGTTTACAAGCACCAGCAATTCAACCCGGGAAGGTCTTCCGAAAGCCAGCATGGCATCGAGTGCAGCCCGAACCGAACGACCTGTAAACAACACATCATCAATTAAAATTACATTTTTATCCTCTATGATGAAATTAATACGGGTTTCGTTTGCTTTTTTCGGGACATCCCTGCGACGGAAATCATCGCGGTAAAAAGTTGTGTCGAGATAACCCAATGGCAACTCAACAGATATCAGCTTATTAATTCTTTGCCTGATAAGCCTGGAAAAAAAAATACCCCTGGGCTGCAATCCGATGAGCACTGTATCGCTGAAATGCTGATGATTTTCGATAAGTTGCTGGCATAAGCGATCGATAGTGATGTCAATCAGACGGGAGTCCAGGATAAGTCTCTTTTGCATCAACTGCAAATATAGAAAAGTAAGTTTGGATTATGCAATGAATATTGGCAGTTGAAGTGATGCATTACCTGTATTTGACCTTATTGATATAAAAAACATGCCTGTTCAGCTTCACACCGGTATCTTTCAGGTTTTTAATTTGTTGTGTGCCATATGCATAAAAGGTGTCGTCATACCACGGCTCCAGTCCGCTGATTTCGGAATGGGTATCACGCAATACATCATCTTCAAAAGTAAGTTTGATTGCATCAAACGATTTTCCTTCAAGCACTTCTTTTCTTTTGATGATTTTCGTCCTGATTTCATTGTCGTACATATAAAGAAGTACAATATGATCGTCTTTTATATCTGCATGCACAAACTGATCGAGATTATAGCTTAATACATCTTCAATTTCAAAACTATTGTCCCACAGCACATTCCCTTTTTTGTCAAATCCGATTACAACTGCATGAGTGTAACGGTAGCCGGCGAAATAGGATCCGTAATTCGATTGTCCCTGGTAGACTGAATTACTGCTTGCAAATGAGCTGCTTGTATTGTATTTCGGATAAAAGGCCTCGCCGATCATAATATATTGCCCTTCGCTTTCGATGATATCATGTACCAAAAGGCGGTAATTGAATTTTATTTTTTTACCATTGATCCTTTTTCTTTCAATTCTGTTTGCGATCCTTTTTCTTCTTTTGGCTTTCATATAATTAAAAAAATTCTCCAGGTCGGCAAAATTATAGTAGTTGATTTTTTGCTCACCATTTGTATTTACCGTAGCAACAAACAGACCTCTCGAAAAGGTTCCTCTTTTGGTGGAATAGGTGCCGGCCAGAAGGCTTATGTCAAAGTCAAATTCGGCGGCTCTGCCATAGATCAGCCCTTTGTCTTCTTCGGGTTCAAGCTTTTCATTGCCGATCAACTCGCCGGACGAATCATACGTTTTTATTGCAAGTGTATTTCTTTTATCAAATGTTTTTTCACTAACAATGACAACAAACGAATTTTTGTCGTCATCTACTTTAATCTGTATGAGTTCCGTTCTGTTCTGGTAAATTCCGGGAAGGACTTTTGATTTCAACGTAGAAAGATTAAAATATATGACAAGGGGATTATAATTAAAATACCCGCCTAAAAGCGCCGCATTTTGTGTCATTTCAAATTCTGTAAGTTCGATCGGAATAAGGTTTCGAATGGTATAATGCACCGTGTCGCCATTGATCAGGTTAAGCTTCAGGATTTTCAGATCACGTGAATTGCGTCTGTGGTATTTGAATAACAGGAAATAATTACCGTCAGAATAGTCATATCCACGGTATTCCCAAAACCGGTTAATATACATTTCTTTTTCCCAGTTGGTTTTCAGTGCCGTATCAAGGCTTAGAAGCTCAAATCTGGGATCGCCTTTCCTGTTTCTTTCATCCGTTTGCCTGACCAGCAGTATGCCGTCTACACCGCCATTGATTACGTCATATGGCTTGTCAAAGGCATGGATCTCAACCTCAAATCTGTTTGATTGTTCTACCTGAGTAAACCCGGGCAAAGACAGTCCCATACAAATAATCAAAAACGCACTGACTCTTGTTGATCGCATATTAATAACAATGACCTGTTGCAACAATTAAATTTACGAATTTAAACCTCATCCGGTTTCCAAAACAGTCAATCTTTTTCCTGCCCCATATTCACAATAACATCAAATTCATCTTTTGCTACTGGTTGTACCGATAATCTTGTATTTTTTACCAGCGCCATTTCACTCAGCCTGTCATCATCTTTGACCTGTCCAAGTGTAACAGGTTTTTTAAAAGAGAACTCCGGCACGATATCAACAGCCACCTATCGGTTGTCATCTGTGGTAGGATCCTGATAATGCTCTTTTATCACACGCGCCACACCCACCACACTTTTCTCATTTACACTATGATAAAAACAGGCATAAATCACTATTTTTCATCATTTTCAGGTAATTCCTTGCCTGGTAGTTCCTAACTCCATACCAATAAGTGCTTTTGTCATGCAGCAGATCATCCCACGAATATGCATTAGGTTCTGTCTTAATCAACTAATCGTTCATAATAATCAGTCTTTTACATTTCAATTAATAATATCTTAGCTAAAAGTCTGATACTTTTGTTTTCTTTTCTATTTACCTGAATAACTTTAAAAATACGTGGATAACAAAGATATTGTTAAAAAGCTTCGTGCAGTAGCAAATTTAATGGAATTACACGATGAGAATGCATTCAAAGTCCGGAGCTACACTAATGCCATTTACAATATTGAGCGTATAAACCGAACCTTAAAAGACCTCAGTCTTAATGAACTTGAAAAAATTCAGGGAATTGGGAAAAGTATAGCCGCAAAAGTTCACGAACTTATTGAGACCGGAAGCATGAAAGTGCTGGATGAATACCTGGCCATTACCCCCGAAGGCATACTCGAAATGCTGCGTATCAAAGGCCTTGGAACAAAAAAAATAAAAACACTCTGGCAGGAACTGGGAATTACCTCTATTGCAGAACTCCGGAAAGCCATCGCTCAGAACCAACTTCTGTCGTTGAAGGGATTTGGTGCCAAAATGCAGAATAAAATAAACGATACGATCGATTATTACCTTCGTAACATATCAAAGCTGCGTTATGCAGACGCCGAAATTATAGCCCGGACTCTTTTAGATGCCATCGGGGAATCCGGCAAAGGCATTAATGCAGGGTTTACCGGTCAGCTACGCAGAAAACTGAATACCATTGATACGATATCTTTGATGGCGGGCACAACCCGGTCCGGTTTGCTTCTGCCTCCTCTTGAAAAAACCGGTCTGATGACTATCGACAGCAAAAAATCGAGCCCTTTTCTTATCCGTGGCACCTTAACAGACAAGGGTACACCAGTTTGTATTTACTTATGCAAACCCGAACGTTATCAGAGTCGATTGATGCTAACAACCGGTTCGGCCAGACACCTTGAATACCACATTGATGACAAACCGAATCTCTGGAGCATCGCCAACGGAACTAATCTCAAAAATGAGGAAGAAGCCTATAGTCAATTAAATCTTCCTTACATTGCCCCCGAACTTCGGGAGCATTTTATTGAATTTGAACTGGCATCAAAAAACCGGATGCCTCGGTTATTGGTAACTGACGACCTTAAAGGTATCATTCATAATCATACGACATACAGCGACGGTAAGCACTCGTTAACGGAAATGGCTGAATACTGTCAGACGCTTGGTTACGAATACCTTGGAATTTCAGACCATAGCAAAGCCACAGCATTTTATGCAAACGGCCTGAATGAAGACCGCGTAAAGCAGCAGCAGGATGAAATCGACAAACTAAACGAAATACTTACTCCATTCCGGATTTTTAAGGGCATCGAAGCCGATATTCTGCCGGACGGAAATATTGACTACGAACCTGATACGCTTACAACCTTTGATTTTGTGGTAGCGTCGGTGCATTCGGTATTGAATATGGATGTGGTAAGGGCAACCGACCGGGTCATCAAAGCCGTAAACAACCCATATACTACTATTCTTGGCCATATGACAGGCCGATTATTATTGATCCGTGAGGGGTATCCGCTCGATCATAAAGCTGTAATTGACGCATGTGCTGATAATGGCGTGATCATTGAGGTAAACGCACACCCCCAGCGCCTCGATATTGACTGGCGTTGGGTACCCTATGCCCTTGAGAAAGGGGTTCTTTTAAGTATAAATCCCGACGCACACGAGAAAAGCGGATACCACGATATGTACTATGGCGTATGTGCAGCACGCAAAGGCGGTTTGACAAAAGAAATGACATTTAACGCATTTACCGTTGAAACAGTGTCGGAGCACTTCCGTAAAAGAAAAGAAAGAGCGCTCACAAAAATTACGGTGTAAGCCTCTTTGCGGAATTGCCGGAAAAATATCATGCAAATAAGAAAGATATTGATCATAAAGCTTTCGAATGCTGAAGAACTAATTCTGACCACTCCGGTAATCAGGGCGCTAAAAACACAATTGGACGACGTAGAAGTGCATTACTGTACAAAACCGCAACATCATGCACTTTTATCAGCAAATCCTTATGTTGACCGTATTTGTTTGCTTACGGATTCCATTATGGCGCTGATCAGGCAACTGAAATCTGAAAAGTATGATGCAGTGGTTGATTTGCAACATGACCTGCACTCAAGATTCATCACCTCATTTCTCCGGACCCGGACATTCAGACCAGATAAACTGATCCATGAGATTTGGATGATGGTAAATCTGAAGATAAACAGGCTACCCAACGTGCATATTGTTGACCGGTATATGGAGGCGGTAAAACCGTTGCATGTTAAAACCGATAAGCTGGGGCTTGATTATTTTATTCCGGAAAAGGATGAGATTGAAGAATCCTGGATTCCTGAAGCACATCATAAAGAGTTTGTTGTTTTTAGTATCGGGGCTCGTAATTTCACAAAAAAACTTCCATTAAACAAAATGATCGAGCTTTGCGACAAGATCAATCGCCCGGTTATACTCCTGGGCGGAAATGAAGATCATCATACCGGCGAAATGATCAGAGCCTTTTTTGAACGAAGGCCTGAAAATATTGAATTTGAATCAGGTCTTAATAAAATGAATAAAAAAACACAAATTTTCAACGCTTGCGGAAAATTCAATATAAATCAGTCGGCTTCCATTGTTAAACGTGCAAAATACGTTTTCACACATGACTCCCTTATCATGCAAATTGCAGCTGCATACAAAAAACAAATTTTTTCCATATGGGGTAATACGATTCCATTATTTGGTACGTACCCTTACAAAACAAAATTCCTGGTGTTTGAAAATAATAAGCTGAATTGCAGGCCCTGCTCTAAAACCGGATTTAAAAAATGCCCAAAAGGGCACTTTAAATGTATGAATGACATTGCTTTTGATTTCTACCTGCCATAAACTAAATTGGCGGTATGAAAACCCTTTATCTGGTACGCCATGCCAAATCAAGTTGGGACAACCTTTTTTTGTCCGACCACGAAAGGTCACTGAACAACCGTGGAAAACGAAATGCCCCGGAAATGGGGAAACGGCTGAAAACAAGGGGGATCATGCCGGATGTCCTGATAAGCAGTACCGCCAAACGTGCCCTGTCCACAGCACGTAAAATTGCCCGTGAAATCGGCTATAACAAAAAAAACATTGAAAAAACAAGGTTCTTATACCATGCTGATGAAGATGCCATCCTTGAACTGATCCGGCAGCAAAATGATGCGAAAGATTCGGTCATGCTGTTCGGACATAATCCCAGTTTTACTGATTGCGTCAATATGCTGACAAACGCAAACATTGCCAATGTACCTACCTGTGGCGTTGTCGAAATTACATTTAACACAGGTCGCTGGTCAGATATAAATAAATATGAAGGCACGCTTGTTTTCTTTGACTACCCTAAAAAATCTCAGGAATAAACTGGTTTTTAAGAAGTAAATCTCAAAATATGATATTGATAATATCTCCTCTCACTTGCTTGTCGCTAGCTATCTATATTAGGCAAAACAGTCGGAAGCAGTTCAATATTTATAAATATCGCAAGTTTTACACAAACTAAATAGTCACACAGAACCGATATCCTCACTATGCTTATTTCAGCTAATACGATCAATCCCTGTGACAAAAAATAACAGTTGTAATTATTTGTTATTCAATATTAATAATGATCTGCGTGAATAAATCATCTTTAATTTAATAATTTTGAAAGCTGAATAAAAAACAACAAATACGCTATGTCAAAAAAAACATTCGTTTTTGAATCAAGTTTCCGGGAGAATTTTCACGTGCCTTCAATTATTCTGTTTTCGCTTATCCTTGTTCTGTCCTCATGCAAGGACAGTAAAACACAGAAAGAATCAAACCCACGAGATGCTTCGGCTTCATCAACCACTATCCGATTTACAGATGTCCTGGATAAGGCAGGAATCGATTTTGAACATTATGGCGAAAGACACAGGTGGTGTGAGATAGGCCCGGAAGTGCAGGGGATCGCTACCAATGAAGAAATACTAATGAGCCTGTTTGACGATCCTTTTGAATTTGCCGAGCGTCATCTGATCCGTATGAATGGTTCGGGTGCAGCCTGGTTTGACTATGATAATGACAACGACTGGGACCTCTATCTGGTAAACGGAGCAGGTGGTCCGAATGTAACCAATGCCTTGTATGAAAATAACGGGGACGGCACATTTACTGTTCAACTGGCCCTTAGTGGCGTACTCGACACGGGTGAAGGAATGGGGGTTTCTGCTGCTGATTATAACAACGACGGCTATCCGGATTTATTCATTACAAATTTCGGTAATTTCGTTCTTTACAAAAACAACGGCGACCGGACATTTACCGACGTTACCCAATCTGCTTTTGAAAATGTGCCTGACAGATGGTACGGAGGATCGGCCTGGGGTGACTTTGACAAAGACGGATTGCTCGACCTTTATGTGTGTGGCTATGTTGATTTATCAAAACGGCCTGAAAATACAGACCTCCGGTTTCCTATGGATTTTGAAGGGTTCCCCAACAGGTTGTACCGTAATAACGGTGACGGCTCATTTACCGATGTCACCAAACAGGCTAATGTAGGCGACGCATTTCGTAAGTCGATGCAGGTTCTTATTGCTGACTTCAATGACGATAGCTGGCCGGATATTCTTGTAGCAAACGATACGGACCCGAATTCGCTTTACCTCAACCGGGGAGACTGGACGTTCAAAGAGTTTTCAGGCCCCAGTGGTATCAGCAGCACCGACGGGTCAATGGGCATCGCTTACGGCGACTATAACAACGATGGTAAAAATGACATTTTCATTTCCAATTATACAGGTGAAGCGGACCTGTTGCTCAAGCTTGTTGATAACCAGAGCTCCAATGACGGCATCCTGAAAAATGTAATTTACAACGGTGATTTCAGTTCGCCGGTATTGATGCAGCGTACATGGGGAAAGGTAGGCTGGGGAACAGGTTTTTTCGACTTTGATAATGACAGCGACCTGGATCTGTTTATTGCCAACGGACATTTGAATGCAGTGAGTGGCGATAACCGGGATGAAAACTTATTATTTGAAAATGACGGAACCGGCGGGTTTACAGATATTTCTCTCTCCTCCGGTATAAATGATGCAGGCAAAAGAATTAACCGTAGTGCTATTTTTGCTGACTACGACAATGATGGCCTGGTGGATATTTACGTAGTGAATAACGGGGAGAAAAGCTACGATTCGGAGGAAGACCGGAAAGGTATTTTATTAAAAAACAATAGTAAAAACACCAATAGCTGGATAAATATCCGCCTGCAGGGGGTAAAAAGTAACAGAGATGGTTTTGGCACAAAAGTTCGAATTGTCACCGGGAATATTGTACAGGTTAGAGAACTGGTTTCAGGAGCAGGTTATTTTTCAACCAACGCAAAAGAGCTGCATTTTGGACTAGGCCAGGCAAATAAAATTGATCTGATAGAGGTGAAATGGCCAAGCGGAATCGTACAGACATACAAAAACATTGATCCCAACCAATCGATCCTGTTTATTGAATCTTCAGATGATTATCAACTTCTGGCGCTTTCAGAATCAATCCAATAACATATAGTAGTATTATTCCAATTGACCTGAAACAATAAAGGTTAATGTTTTTTATATAATGAAGCGAAATAAGAACCTTAGGGTGCTGCCTCCATGCGCATCACCCTGGGCTGGTATTTTGTTTGCGCCTGAAAAAAGGGATCAGGAATGGCACCGATGAGGAAACTCTCAGGTCGTACATGCTCGATTTCTGGGAAAATCAACTGAAGTTTTATTTTACAAATGAAGAACAAGTGCTGCTGCCCTTGATGAAAAGAACACAGCCTTCAACGCACCGGTTTCTTACAGATCATGCATATATCCAAAACCTGGTTTCCCGGATTACTGATAAAGACATTGATATCAATAAAGGTGCCGCGGACCTCACACATCGGATTGATGATCATATCCGGTTTGAAGAAAGGGAATTGTTTCCTATGCTGGAGCAACAGCTTACAGCACACCAGTTGAGCGAAATCGGTGCTATATTAAATCATGAAGTAGCATGCCCGTATTATAAACCTGAATTCTGGAAAAACTGAATCTTTCTATTAATTGAGATTTTACAATATATACTGACTCAGCTCTTTGTTTTTTACAAGTTCAGCAAGCTTTTCATTTACCATCTCTTTTGTTATTACAATTTTGGAGTTAGGGCCGATCTTATCGGGAACATCATAGAGAAATTCGTTTAATAAATGACTCATTACAGTTTGCAGCCTTCTGGCACCGATATTCTCAAGCTCTTCATTAATCATAAATGCCATTTCAGCAATAATGCTTAGTGAATCGTCCTGAAAAGAAAGTTCTACTCCTTCCGATAAAAACAGCGCTTTATACTGTTTTGTAAGCGCATTTTTTGGCTCTTTCAGAATCTGGTAAAAATCGTCTTTTGTCAGGTTGTTGAGCTCGACCCGAATCGGAAACCTTCCCTGGAGTTCAGGTATCAGGTCCGAAGGTTTGGCTACATGAAATGCGCCTGCAGCAATAAAAAGTATATGGTCCGTCATCACAATTCCATATTTTGTATTCACAGCCGATCCTTCTACAATTGGTAAAAGGTCACGCTGCACACCCTCACGGCTTATATCCGGCCCACCTGACCTCGCCGAAACTCCGGCTACTTTATCGATTTCGTCAATAAACACGATCCCGGTATCCTGCGCAAGCTGAATGGCTTCTTCCTTTACTTCATCCATATCGATAAGCTTGGCTATTTCTTCTTCCAAAAGAATCTTCCTTGCTTCTTCAATAGTAATTTTTCTTTTTTTTGTCTTCTTGGGTAGCATGCCGTTCAGCATTTCCTGAAGATTGATCATCGATGATTCGTCCATCATGCCTCCGCCGATCATTCCGATGCTCGCAGTTGATGGTTGCTTCACGCTGATCTCAATTTTTCGCTTATCCAGTTCCTTATTTTTGATTTTTACCCTGAACTTTTCCCTGGTTTTTTCGTTCAGTTCATAGTCGTTTACAGGAATTTCCTTCTGTTTTTCCACAGGAGGCTTCATCCCCGGTACGGCAAAAGGCTGATTTGCCTGTTTTGGCATGAGCGGAGGGATTAATGCATCCAGTATTATTTCTTCTACCATTTGCTCTGCCTTCTCTTTCACATATTCCTTTTTTTTCGCTTTTACGAGCGAAACGGATTGTTCTACCAGATCCCGGATCATGCCTTCCACATCCCTGCCTACATATCCCACTTCCGTAAATTTTGTTGCCTCCACTTTTACAAATGGCGCTTGCGCTATTCTTGCCAGGCGCCTCGCAATCTCCGTTTTACCAACACCGGTGGTTCCAATCATCAGAATATTATTTGGAATAATTTCTGACCTGATATCTTCATCGGCATTCATTCGTCTCCACCGGTTCCTCAAGGCAATCGCTACATTCTTTTTCGCGTCATCCTGGCCAATGATATATTTATCCAGCTCTTCAACAATTTGTCTGGGGGTAAGGTTATTTTCCATTTGATTAATTTTTTATTCCACAGTAGTCTTTTTCATAATCAGATTTTTTAAATCTGACGTTAATGTAAACGTGTTTGAAGCGCCTGCTACATGATAGGTTGCCCGGCTAAATCCGAATTCAAAGGATTTCACCGAAACCATAAGGCCATATGAAAATCCTGTACTGCCGCTTACATTTATAAGTTTCAGCTCTCTTCTTTTTTTGTGGTCATACCCAGCTAATAATCGCAGATGTTTACCCGCCAGCACTTCCATACCAAAAATAGTGTGTCTGAAAAAACGATCAATCGTTGTTGGTTGCTCATAATCTACCAGCGAAGCCTGTTCATCAGTTTTTGCCCAGTCCGTTAAATCATAAATGCTGAGCGAAAATCTTACCGGCATGTGCGCAGGTTTAAAACTCGTTCCCACCTGCACATTAAACGGAAGGGCAATATTGTTCGTTGCAGTAAATTTGTTTAAAACAATCCCTGCATTTTTTATTACCAATCCGGCGTTAAAATCTTTTTCGGGGTGAATAAATATGCCACCAAGGTCGAATAATAGTGAAGATGCCGTATATCCGGCAATCGTTGAAGCTGCATACTTTGCATTCACGGCTAAACGATAATTTCCTGCCTGGTGTGATTTACCTATGGTTATTGCGTATTCGTCAGCCCTGAATGTACCCACCGATGTACCTGTATCATCAAAACTGTTTATTTCGCCATAGTCGAAATAAACCAGGTTAGCAGACCAGTTGCCTGTATTTGCAAAGGACTGACTGTATGAAACATTACTAACTTTGATATCACCGGGGTAAATCACATAATTAAGTGACAAATACCCATCCAGCGCATCTGAAACCAATGCCGGATTGCTTGTCAGCAGGTTTACATCTGCATCGGCGCGGCTGACATTGATACCTCCGATGCCTGTAAGCATTGCTGACACCGGCACATCCAGAAACAGGAATGATCCTGAACCATCCATCTGTGCGTAGGCCATATATTTCATTGCAGTTAACAAAGTCAGTGTAAAAATCGTATTCCGCATTCTTCTTGTTTTCCCGGCTGCTTATTTAACCAGCACCTTGTCGGCTTTCTCCTCTTTAGAAAACGAAAATATCAGTGGATTATTTACTTTTTCATCCAACAGTGCAAGCGCCAATACCTCATCGACTGAACTGACATAATGAATCTGAAGATTTTTCAGATACACTTCATCAATCTCCGCTACACCCCGTTTATTATTTGCCGAAAGAATAATTTCCCGTATTCCTGCTCTACGTGCTGCAAGTAATTTTTCACGGATACCGCCAACGGGTAGCACCTTGCCTCGTAATGTGATTTCGCCGGTCATTGCCAGTCTGATTTTCACTTTTCGTTGGGTAAATACGGATGCAAGCGATATAAGCATGGTAATACCTGCTGAGGGGCCATCTTTGGGCACCGCACCGGCAGGAACATGTATATGCAGGTCATACTGATCAAATGCCCGATAATCTATTCCAAGTGTGTCCGCTTTTGATTTAAGGTAAGAAAGGGCTGTCATTGCCGATTCCTTCATCACATCTCCCAACTGGCCTGATAAGGTAAGTTTGCCCTTTCCCCGGCTCAGACTCGACTCGATAAACAGAATTTCACCTCCCGCTTGCGTCCATGCCAGGCCGGTAACCACGCCTGCAGTTTTGTTGTCCTGGTAATCGTCCTTATCAAATATTTCCGGGCCGAGTATTTTCACAACCACCTCAGCTGAAATTGATCTTTCGTAAGCTTCTTCCAGCGCAATGGATTTAGCTGTATTTCGAACCACAGAGCCAATATTGCGTTCCAGGTTTCTTACGCCTGACTCACGGGTATATCCCTCAATAATTTTATTCAAACTGCTTTTCAGAAAACGAATATCCTTGCTTTTCAGTCCATGTTCTTTTCGTTGTTTTGGAATAAGGTGCTGCTTTGCAATTTCCACTTTTTCTTCGAGGGTATAGCCATTTATCTCGATCACTTCCATTCGGTCACGAAGCGCAGGGTGCACGGTGTCAAGCGTATTGGCTGTGGCAATAAACAGCACCTTCGACAGGTCATACTCTACCTCCACATAGTTATCAGTAAATGTACTGTTTTGCTCCGGATCCAGCACTTCGAGTAATGCCGATGACGGGTCTCCCCTGAAATCTGACCTTACCTTGTCTATTTCATCCAGTATAAAAACCGGATTGGATGACTTACTTTTCTTAATATTCTGAATAATCTTACCCGGAAGCGCGCCCACATATGTTTTTCTGTGGCCTCGAATTTCAGCTTCATCATGTACACCTCCCAGCGACATCCGTACGTACTTCCGGTCGAGCGCGGCTGCAATCGACTTTCCCAATGAAGTTTTTCCAACCCCTGGAGGGCCGTAAAAACACAAGATTGGGCCTTTCATGTCCTGCTTTAGTTTCAACACGGCCAGGTATTCAATGATCCTGTCCTTTACTTTTTCCAGACCATAATGCGCTTTGTCCAGAATTTTCTTTGCTCGCTTAAGATCAAAGTTATCTACGGTAAATTCATTCCATGGCAAATCGATAAGCAGTTCGACGTAATTCATGGCTACCGGAAATTCTGCAGCAGCTGGATTCATACGCATTATTTTGTCGAGTTCCTTGTTGAAATGCCGGGCAACATGTTCCGGCCATTTTTTCTCCAGGCCCTTTTTCTTTAGTTCTTCTATTTCCTGATCAGGTCCTTCCTGTCCCAACTCATCCTGAAGCACTTTCATTTGCTGCCTCAAGAAATAATCCCGCTGTTGCTGGTCAATATCGAAGTGGGCCTTTTGCTGGATCTCAAACTTTAATTCGAGCATCTGTACTTCTTTCAACATATATTTCAGCAGCACCGAAGCCCGCTTATGGCCGTCTTCAATTTCGAGCAGCCGTTGTTTTTCCGCCACTTCTACATTTAGGTTTGAGGCAAGAAAATGTGTTAAAAATCCCGGACTGTGAATATTGTCAAGTGCAAGCTGAGCTTCCTGGGGTATTTCCGGACTAAGTCTTAGTATTTTTGAAGCAGCGTCTTTCAGCGATTGAATAAGGGCTTTTGTCTCCTTATTCTTTTCGGAAGGAAAATTTTCTTTCAGCACCTGCACCTCCGCAATTAAAATTGGATCGGTCTGAACAAATTTTTTCACCTTAAACCGGTACTTGCCCTGAACGATGATGGTTGTTTTCCCATCCGGTAGTATTATCATCTTCACGATTTTGGCTATCGTCCCAATGGAAAAAAGGTCTTTTTTTTCCGGATCTTCGTTTTTCAGATTTTTCTGGGCAATTACACCGATCACCCGGTTGCCCTGATAGGCCTTTTTAACCAGCCTGATGGATTTTTTGCGTCCTACCGTAACGGGTATGACTACCCCCGGGTACAATACAGCATTTTTTAAAGGCAATATCGAAATTTCTTCGGGTATGGATTCGTTGCTTATTTTTTTATTTTCGTCTTCAGCTATCAATTCAATAAACTCATCGCTATCTTCATGATTGAGTTCTGAAAGCAGTAAATTACCAAAAAAGGGATTTTTGTGTTCACTCATAGATTTATCAACTAAACTATGCCATTATGACATAGCTTCCTCCTGTAATACAGCACTTTTTTTATATTAATACTTAATCAATACGTATGCCAAACAAATAAATAGTAATTTTTTGGCAGGGTTTTACGAATTTTACTATTTCAGAGCGCTGATTTATGCGTAAGGTCATCACAATATTACTGATATATTCAGGTTTTGCAGGCAATTTGTCCGGTCAGGATATTAAAGGGCAGGAAATTATGCTTCGCGACACTTCTTTGGCCTCATCATACAATTCGGATTTATTTAGGTTTCCAAATGTCAACAAAATACCTTTTTACCGCAGCGATAAGACGCTTAAGAACATTCAATCATTGGATAGACAAAAAAGATGGGAAGAACTGTATCCTGTATTGTTTGATTATGTTTCGAATTTCGGCGTTGTCAATTTTTATACTGACACGTACCTGATTTGGCGCCTTGCCAAACTTACCGAATTGTATGGCGATTTTGATGAAGCTAAAAAACTTTACCGCCTCGTTCTAAAGCATAACAGTGATGACATCGATATCAATACTGTCGAGCTTTATTATGACTCGCTAACCAAAAACGAACAAATCTATTATGTACCTGTTGAATATTATTACGAACTCGTTGACTACCGCCGCGAAGTGGATACATTGCGCCCGCCACGCGGCGTGCTACTGAATATGGGGACCCTGGTAAATTCAAAATATGCCGATTATGGTCCTACGCTGAACGATGATGACGGACTACTGGTTTTTACTTCGAAAAGAACTTTTCTAACCGGCCTTGACAGCAGGTCGAATGAGGATTTATATTTTTCGAAAAAACTTGATGACTACTGGGAGCAGGCACAACCATTTGAAGAAATTAACACCCAATACAACGAAGGATCGGCCTGTTTGAGCAAAGATGGGAAAAGCCTGTATTTTGCCCGGTGTGATGCTCCCGATACGTATGGCGATTGCGATCTGTTTGTTGCCGAGATGCAGGCCGACAGTACCTGGGGTAATATCAGAAACCTGGGGTCACGGGTAAACAGCAATGCATGGGATTCGCATCCTTCGCTATCACTTTCCGAGGATACGCTTTATTTTGCTTCGGACCGGTTAGGCAGCTTTGGCCTTTCTGACATCTATTTTACCTACAAAGATCAGAAAGGTGAATGGAGCGAAGCACAAAATCTCGGGCCGGTTATCAACACACGTGGAAGCGAGGTCAGCCCTTTCTATCATCACCTGTATAATGTACTCTACTTTAGTTCCAATGGCCAGAATCTGAAATTCGGAGGGTATGATATTTACAAATCATACTTTGGCAGCGATCATTTGTGGGATGAACCACAAAACATCGGGCCGCTTGTAAACGGGCCGGGAAGTGAGTTTTATTTTACAATTGAAAAAAAATCACAGAACCTGTATTATGCCCGTTCTACCGAAAATAACATCAGTAACCTTGACCTGTATTCCTTTCCTTTGCCCATGGAAGCTCAGCCACTTGCCACCACAAAACTGACAGGCAAGCTAACCAACGAAGAAACCGGCCTCCCCTATTATGGTATTGTATCTATTATTGATCTTGAAAATGGAATCGAAGTAGCCCCCCAGTTTCTCCGGCCAGACGGCACATTCGAATTCAGGCTAATAAACAACGCCAATTATCTTATTGTTATTCAGGGTGATGAGTTTTTCAGAATTGAAGAACTTTTCAGACTTGAAAATGATTCATCGTATGTAAAGCAGGTCGAGCCGATTCATACCAAAATCAAGTTTCAGTCTATCGTATTTGGAAACGGAGAATCAAACCTGATTCCCGGCATGTACCCTGACCTGGATAAAATTGCCGATTTTCTGATTGACCACCCGGATTTCAAACTACGGATCTCCGGGCATACTGATGCAGATGGCCGTGAAGAATTTAATCTCCGGCTGTCGCAGGAACGCGCCGACGCCATTAAAGAGTATATCGTGTATTTTGGTATGGTCGAACCCGCCTGGATCGAGGCCATTGGCTACGGGAGCTCAAAACCGATCGTAAAAGAAATATCCGAAACGGATAAGCAGCTAAACCGCAGGGTGGAGTTTGAGCTATATCAGGAAAAGGTTGACCAATAATTTAATTGCGGAAAGGTCCTTACTCACATACCATAATCCGGATTACAGGCCAGCCCATACGGGGTCTCCTTTTCACTGACCAGATAACATTCAGATAGTCAGTTGTACTACCCGCCGATCAGGTTCTGAATAAATTCAAGCCGGAAGATATCGTTGAAAATCACAAATGCCATGAGCAGCAGCAGCAATAGCATGCCTGCTTTTTGTGCCACTTCCAGAAACTTATCCGAAGGTTTTCGTCCCGAAATAATTTCGAATGTCAGAAACATCACGTGGCCGCCGTCCAATGCCGGGATCGGCAAAAAGTTCATGAATGCAAGAACCATCGAAAGCAATCCTGTGATGAACCAGAACCTTGCCCAGTCCCATGTACCACCAAATATTTCCGTAGCAATCCGGATCGGCCCCATCAGCGACTTCGACGGATTGATCTCTCCCTTGAAAATCTTACCCAACGCCCGGGCATTCACCCAAACAGCCGAAAATGCCCGTTGGGTGCCTGTCGGGATTGCCTCCGCCAGACTGTATTCCTTGTGGGTGGTTTTTATTAACAATTCCGGTTTAAAGCCTATCAGCGCCGTGGAATCAAGGTGCGCTTCCATTTGCAGTATCTTGTTTCCACGTTTAACAGTAAACTGAATATCTCTTCCGGCATACTTCATTTTCTCTCTATTAAAATCAGGGAAATACTGCACTAGCGTATCCCCTATGGCGATAATCCGGTCTCCTTTCATCAGTCCAAGCCGTTCGGCTTCACTGCCAGGTGATATGGCGCCTACCTCAAACTGAGAGCGTGGTTCAATGAAATTAAGTTGTGCCTTTCTATCAGAAAGCAGTTCGATTAAGTTGGCAGGAGCGAAAATATCTATCTTTTTATTTCCTCTCAAAACCGTATAATAGCTGTTGCTGCCCAATAGTACTTCGGCGCTCCTCACATCAGCAAAGTCCTCAAACTCCTTTCCGTTTATTAAAATGATTTTATCGCCGGTTTCAAACCCAATTTTTTGCCCTATCTCAAGCGCTTCGATGCCGTTTTTGTTAACCTCGTCTTTCGAGATATAATGATCTCCGATAAAATACGTGATACAGATAAAAATGACAACGCCAAGAATTACATTTACAATAATACCCCCCATCATCACGATCAGCCGCTGCCACGCAGGCTTGGCACGAAACTCATATTCTTTGGGAGGCTCTTTTATAGCCTTGGTGTCGAGCGATTCATCAATCATTCCGGATATTTTCACAAAGCCACCCAAAGGAATCGCTCCGATTGAATATTCCGTATCTCCTATTTTTATTCCGAATAATTTTGGAGGAAATCCAATCGAGAACTTCTCTACACGCATTTTAAAAAACTTGGCAGCAATCAAATGCCCCAACTCATGCAGCCCCACCAAGATAGATAAGCTCAGAATTATCTGAGCAGTCATTACTAATCCTTCCATTTATTATACCTTTTTACAAAGTTCCGGTAAAAATTTTATTAATTAATCAGTTCTGCAGCTTTTATTCTTGTTTCTTTATCGGTATCTACATAATCCGAATACTGCGGAGATGAAATAAACGGCAATTTTGCCATACAGGTTTCGACAATATCAGTTATTTCAAGAAACCCGATATGGTCGTTCAAAAAGGCATCCACAGCTACCTCGTTAGCTGCATTCATGATGCAGGGTATATTTCCTCCCCGCTGAAGTGATTCGTAAGCAAGGCCAATATTTTTAAACACTTCCGTATCCGGTTTTTCAAAAGTGAGCTCCGGATAATCCAGGAAATTGAACCTGGGAAAATCAGATTTAAACCTTTGTGGATAGCTCAGGGCAAACTGGATGGGTATTCGCATGTCAGGTAACCCCATTTGTGCTTTCATTGACCCATCCTCAAACTGAACAATAGAATGTATTATTGATTGCGGATGTACTACAATCTCTACCTGCTCAGGTTCAATGCCAAACAGCCATTTTGCTTCGATGATCTCCAGGCCTTTATTCATAAGTGTGGCAGAATCTATCGTAACTTTTGGCCCCATGTCCCAGTTGGGGTGCCTGAGCGCCTGTTCTTTGGTTACTTTTTGCAGATAGGCCAAGTTTTTTCCCCGGAATGGGCCTCCGCTTGCCGTAAGTATGATCTTTTCAATCGGGTTTTGGAACTCCCCAACCAGGCACTGAAAAATAGCAGAGTGTTCGGAATCTACCGGATAAATATTGACGCCTTTTTCAGCTGCAAGTTTCGTAATCAGCTCGCCTGCAACCACCAGGGTTTCTTTGTTGGCCAGGGCAATATTCTTGCCTGCTTTAATGGCTTCAATGGTCGGATGTAAGCCGGCATACCCCACGAGTGCAGTAAGTATCAGATCTATTGTGTCCATTGAAACCACCTCTGCGATCGCATCATGGCCGGCATACACTTTTATACCGTGTGGGTCGAGTGCCTCGAAAACGTATTTGTATTTATCCTCATTGCCTATAACCACTACATTGGGCCTGAAGGTTATAGCCTGATCGATCAGCAGATCTACATTGTTAAACGCAGTAAGCACCTCAACGCCAAGTTTATCATGGTGTGAAGCGATCACTTCAAGCGCCTGGGTGCCTATCGATCCGGTGGAACCAAGTATGGCAATTCGTTTAATATTTGTTTGTGATTCTTTCAACAATTTTTGTTTAACCGCCCATATATTTTTTAAGCGCATCGGCTATCTTTCTGTCATTCGATAATCTTGGCACTTTGTTCTGTCCTCCTAACTTTCCCTGAGATTTCATATAATTTCGAAATGCATCAATATGAAGGCTTACGATTTCCAGTTCTTTCAAAATATTGCCTTGAATAAGATCATCATAATATGAATTCAGATTCTGCAGATGCAAATCTAATTCTTTTTGAAAGGCTTTCAAATCAGCCGGTCTTTTCCTGAATTCAACAAACCATTCGTGGCAGGGCAATCCAGCCTCAGGATTCACATTTGGCGCTACAGTAAATTCTACAAGCTCTGCTTCAGGGAATTTCTCCATTGTGGCTTTCATGGCTTTTTCCACCTCCTGGCCGATCACGTGCTCTCCGAAAGCAGAAATAAAATGTTTGATACGTCCGGTAACCAGAAGCCGGTAAGGGTTTGTTGAAACAAACTGCACTGTATCCCCAAGTGAGTACCCCCATAAACCTGCATTACTGCTTAGGATAACGGCATAATGAACGCCTGTTTCCACTTCGGTAATTGAAAGTCGTTTTGGATTTTCATCAAAGTATGTTTCTGCGGGGATGAATTCGAAAAATATACCTGAATCAAGCAATAGCAGCATGCCTTCTTCATCTTGTGAATCCTGATAAGCAATAAATCCTTCGGACGCAGGATAGGTTTCGATAGCGTCCACTTTTTTGCCGATGGTTTCAAATAACTTCGCCTTATACGGTTCAAAGTTCACCCCACCATGCACAAACAGGGAGAAACCCGGGAACACATCTCTGATTTTTTTACCTGTGCGTTCCACAATGCGGTCAAAATACATTTGCACCCAGGGTGGAATACCGGAAATAAGCGTCATGTTTTCAGCCAGGGTTTCGTCTATTATACGTTCTACCTTTTCTTCCCAGTCTTCTATGCAGTTGGTGGCATACGTCGGCATCTGATTTGTACGGAGGTATGCCGGTACGTGATGATTAACAATACCCGACAACCTGCCTGTGTTTATGTTGTCTTTCTTGTCCAGCGCCGGACTCCCGGATAAAAAAATAAGTTTGCCGTCGATAAATTCTGCATTCCCTGTTTCATGGATGTAGCTCAGCAGCGCATCTCTGGCGCTATTGATATGGTTAGGCACGGAATCTTTTGTGATGGGTATGTATTTCGTTCCGGAGATTGTACCTGATGTTTTGGCGAAATACACAGGCGCTCCTTTCCATAATACGTCTTGTTCGCCTGAAATAATACGTTGAATGTAGGGTTTTAATTCTTCGTAATCCCGGATGGGAACAGCCTGTTTGAATTCGTCATAGGCAGCTACCTCATCCAGTCTGTGATCTTTACCAAACCGTGTAATCCGGCCCGTGGTAATTAGTTTATTAAATACCTTTTCCTGGCTTTCCCCGGGCGAGGCCGACCATGCTTGCTGCTTTTTCATGATATAGCTTGCAAATGGTTTACTTAAAAAAGACCTGATGCCCATCTCATTCTTTACCTGGCGTTAGGATGATTTTTTGGTTTAATGATTTTGCGTATTTGGCAATTTTAATGTAACTAATCACCAGCTTTTTATTGTTGAAAAATGACACTGCAGGTGTTGATACCTGTACATTTTGAATCGCTTCAATATTTCATGCAAAAGTAGGTATTATTCATTTGTTTTTTCAGATAATAGTCGGTTTATGAAGTTCTACCTTGCACGAGCAGACGCCCGCCGGTTTTGAACAAACGCTTGCATCAGTGTAACAAGGGCAGGCATCAGCACAGAATCTGTTTTGCAACATTGCATCATTGTGTGAAAATGCCAAAATGTCATGTTATGAAGTTGCACGGTATTTGTATAGTTGAAGATCAGAAGACAAAACATACATAAGCCATGAAAAATTTTGCAGTAATTATCATTGTCAGTTTTATTTCAGGATTAGGAGGCGCCTATCTATATGATAATTATATTGATACAAATTCAGAATACTCCGAAACTGCACCGCTGCAAATAAAATCACCGGTGTATCAGGATTCTCCGCGGGTTCTGGAGCCATCTGCAACCCGGGTTGAATTGAATTCGAATGATACACCATATTTTCCCGAAGATTTTATAGACGCCTCGATACGTGCCACGGCAAGTGTGGTGTATATCAAAAATATATCGGCGCGCACGTATGGCTACTCCTTTTTTGACTGGTATTTTGGCGAAAGCGGGAGAAGTATTGAAACTGTGAGCAGCGGCTCGGGTGTGATCCTAACCCCCGATGGATATATTGTCACCAACTATCACGTTATAAAAGGCGCGGATAAAATCGTGGTGGAGTATAATAAGAATCAATATACTGCACGGCTTATCGGCACTGACCCTTCAAGCGATCTGGCCGTAATCAAGATCGATGGTTCTGACCTGCCTGCCATCCGCACCGGCAACTCGAGAGGCCTGAAAGTTGGCGAATGGGTACTGGCTATAGGAAACCCGTTCAATCTAACTTCAACGGTAACCGCCGGCATTGTAAGTGCAAAAGGCAGAGAACTGAACATACTTGAAAGTAAATTTCCTATCGAGTCATTTATTCAGACCGATGCCGCCATCAACCCTGGAAACAGCGGTGGTGCACTCGTGAACAGAAAAGGCGATTTGATTGGCATCAATACGGCTATTCTTTCGCGCACCGGATCATATGCAGGCTATGGGTTTGCAGTACCGGTGGACATCGTCAAAAAAGTGGTACACGACATTATCGAATACGGTGAAGTGCAGAAAGCCTTTATCGGTGCGGATGTAATTGACCTGACATCCGAAATTGCCAGGAACCTTGATATTAAAATAGACCTTAACAAAATAAATGGAGTCGTGATCAATTACATTCAAGATGACGGCGCCGTGGATAAAGCTGGCCTTAAAGAAGGTGACATTTTACTTCAGATAGATGAAAATTTAATCAACTCGCGAAGTGATTTTGAAGAGGTAATCAGCTATCATTCACCGGGCGACATCATATCCGTTAAATTTATCAGAAATCAAAAGATGGTCGAAAAACGGATTACTCTTACAAACAGGGAAGGCACCATCGAAATCCTGAAAAGGGAAATTTTCTCTTCGGAATACCTCGGTGCAGATCTTGAATCTGTTTCGAAAGTAGAACGCGACCTCATGGGTATCGACTACGGTGTAAAAATACTGAAAGTGTATGATCGCGGACTAATGAGCAACCTCGGACTGGAAGAAGGTTTTATCGTTACTGATATAAATTACACCCGGATCAGAGCACCCAAGCAACTGGTAGAAGCCCTGAGTGATTACCGCGGACGTGTAACAATCGCTGGCATAGATGCCTCCGGAAGAAAAGGGTATTATACGTTTTACCTGAGGTAAACAGGAGGTAAGTAACCGCATCGGCAACGCGTTAATAAACAGCGCGTATTTTCAGTTTTTTCTTGATGTCTTCCACCGAATTTTTGAAATTGGAATTCGTATCCATCAGATCATTGATGGATTGCACCGCATGTATAACCGTGCTGTGGTCACGCCCTCCAAAGTGGTATCCGATCGACTTCAATGAATGATTAGTATATTCTTTGCTGAAATACATCGCAATTTGTCGTGCAATCACAATTTCCTTCTTGCGGGTCTTGTCTTTCAGTTGGTCCACTTTTAACTTATAGTATTCCGAAACGGTTTTCTGAATGTAGTCGATGCCCACCTCTGTTTCAATGTCAGTAACAATGTTTTTCAAAACCTGCTTGGCAAGCTCAAGATCTATTTCTTTCCGATTGAGCGACGCCTGGGCCACGAGTGATATCAGCACTCCTTCCAGCTCTCTGATATTGGTATCTACACTGTAGGCCAGGTATTCAACCACATCGCCGGGTATTTCAATGCCCTCCGATTCAATTTTATTGTTGATAATAGCAATTCTCGTTTCAAAATCCGGTAGTTGTAAATCAGCAGTCAGACCCCATTTGAACCGTGACAACAACCGTTCCTGAAGTCCTTTAAGGTTTCGTGGGGCACAGTCGCTGGTCATTACAATCTGCCTTGACGTCTGATGCAGATGATTGAATATATGAAAAAATATTTCCTGCGTTTTTTCCTTGCCACTAAAAAACTGCACATCGTCAATGATCAGCACATCTACCTGCAGGTAAAAATTAGTAAACTCCTGTATCTCGTTATTTTGTACTGCTTTGATAAATTGATTGATAAATTTTTCGGAAGAAACATACAGGACAAATTTGTCCGGGAACTGCTGTTTAATGTCGTTTCCGATGGCATGTCCAAGGTGAGTTTTACCGAGTCCGACGCCGCCATAAATCATCAGCGGATTGAATGAGGTAATTCCTGGCTTTTGTGCTACTGCATATCCGGCTGATCTTGCAAGTCTGTTGCAATCACCTTCAATAAAATTATCAAACAAGTAGGTCGGATTCAACTGCGATTCCAACTGATACTCCTGAACCACATCTACTTTAAAAGGCCCTTTGTAATCAGCAGCCTGGCGCCGACTACCATACCGCTCTTTCGGAGCATAGGCTGAAGGGCTTTTATTAGGATATTTTACCGTATATGGCAACGAACCATTCGTGCCTTTATCCACGATAACAGAATATTCAAGTTTGCCATTTGGGCCCAAAACAGCGTTTAAAGCCAGTTTTAGTACATGTACATAGTGCTCTTCAAGCCACTCATAAAAAAACTGGCTGGGTACCTGAATGGTAAGTATATCATCTTCAAGTTTTACAGGTTCAATAGGCTTAAACCATGTCTTAAAAGTCTGCTCACCGATTCGCTCCTTAATTATCTGGAGACACTCATTCCATGCTGTCCTGCTGTCCGGATTCATCTATCAATTTAAGGAATTCACACTATGGTATATCGAAAGTGGGTATCAAATTTGGTAAAAAATATCCTAACAAAAAAATGCTAATTTACTTGACTTTCCCGAATCGTTAAATGCAGAAAATGAAGCCATTTTAATTTATTATTTTCTTTATTATTTATAATTTATTATTTCTAATATACAATAAGAAAATTGGAATACAAGGCTCCTTTAATAACTTTTATCACAATAAATTCAGTTAAATTTAAGCCCTGAAAAATGAGTGCCCTTTTATGAATGACGGTATAGAAAAAGAATTGACTTTCGATGAGTTTTTGCCGGTATCAAAAAGCGATTGGATTAATAAAGTGAACAAGGAACTCAGGAATCGTCAGCTTTCAGAACTGGACTGGAAGCCTTTTCCCGGCATCGACGACTTTGAATTGCACCCTTATTACGATGCAGAAGATACTGTCGAGCTGGCATATATAAAGGCTTATCATGCCTCTCAGGCAGGTCGTTCCAAAGGATGGACCAATTACGTAAAAATTAAGGTCAGCGAGGAAGCCGCAACCCGCAAAATTGCACTGAACGACATCGCCCAGGGCGCAACCGGTATCATTTTTGAAATAGACCGTCCGTGCAACTTTGATCAGCTTCTGAATGGATTGCCAGGGTCAAATACAGAAATTTCATTTAATGCAGAAAATTATCCCGGGTTTTCGGATGATTACGGCGATTACCTGAACCGGATGGTTACAGCTACGGATCCGCAGTCCGGGTTTATAAGAACAGACAGGACTACGGGGTTACAGATATTTACATCAGGAAAAAACGTGGCTGCAAAAAAGCGGGTTTTGTCCCTGCAAGCCGATGCTGTATTAAATCCGCTTGAAGAATTATACGTAATACTCCGGCAGGCTTTGAAAATCATGGAAGAAGGTATTGATACCGGATTGCAACCGGAAGACCTGTCCGGCAGGTTCTTTATCATTTCCAACGCAGGTCCGGATTATTTTATGGAGCTTGCAAAATTGCGGGCTATACGCATACTTTTTCGGGCATTTGTTGCCGCTTATGGCGTAACAAGAAATAAAATAAAAGACATATATATTTTAAGTGTTTCTCAAAAATGGATCAATGATGCCTACGCTCCCCATGAAAATATGCTGAAAAACACGTCAGCTGCTATGTCGGCGATTATCGGAGGATGCAACGGCCTGTTGATAGAGTCTGAAAATGAAGAACCACTTTCCAGGCGGATTGCCCTGAATGTATCCACCATCATAAAAGAGGAATCCTATCTTGACAAGGTATCAGATCCGGCGGCAGGTTCCTATTTTATAGATCGCATTACACATCAGTTAATTAAGGAAACGTGGAAAAAGTTTATAAAAATACGGGAAAGTAATGATTGGAAATACACTATGACACCGGATTTTTCAAATTTAGATTTCAAAACATTATATCCACCCGAAAGGATTAAGCCATCCGGATCATGGACCAGCCCTGAAAACATATCCATCGCTTCATTTTATGATGAGGAATCCGTAAAGACGCTGGATCATCTTTCTTTTTCTGCAGGTATTCCTCCGTTTGTCAGGGGGCCATACGCTTCGATGTATGCGATCCGGCCCTGGACCATCAGGCAGTACGCCGGATTTTCTACGGCGCGGGATTCAAATGCATTCTATCGGCGTAATCTGGCAGCTGGTCAGAAAGGGTTGTCAATCGCATTTGACCTTGCCACGCATCGCGGGTACGATTCGGATCATCCACGGGTTTCTGGTGATGTCGGGAAAGCTGGTGTGGCCATCGATTCAATTCTGGATATTGAGATTCTGTTCAAGAATATCCCCCTAGATCAGATGTCAGTTTCGATGACCATGAATGGAGCCATTCTACCGGTAATGGCCTTTTATATTGTAGCTGCCGAAGAGCAGGGCGTTTCGCGAGAAAAACTTACCGGAACCATTCAGAATGATATCCTGAAGGAATTTATGGTAAGAAACACATACATTTATCCGCCAACTCCCAGCATGCGCATTGTAGCAGACATTTTCGAATATACGGCGAGGTACATGCCCCGGTTCAATTCCATTAGCATTAGCGGCTATCACATGCAGGAAGCAGGTGCTACCGCCGATATTGAGCTTGCATACACGCTGGCGAACGGACTGGAATATCTACGTACAGGACTGAAAGCAGGGCTTGATATAGACATATTTGCTCCCCGGTTTTCATTTTTCTGGGGCATCGGAATGAACCATTTTATGGAAATAGCCAAAATGCGGGCTGCCAGGTTGTTGTGGGCAAAGATCGTCCATCAGTTTAATCCTGAAAAAACAAAATCCATGGCCCTGCGCACACATTGCCAGACATCAGGCTGGAGCCTGACCGAACAGGACCCCTACAACAATGTAACAAGAACCACTATTGAAGCGCTGGCAGCCGCACTGGGACACACGCAATCGTTGCATACCAATGCCCTGGATGAAGCCATCGCCCTGCCGACTGATTACTCCGCCCGTATTGCCCGAAACACCCAATTGTTTTTACAAAAGGAAACAGGTATCACCAGAGTGGTGGATCCTTGGGGAGGTTCTTATTTTGTAGAGAAACTAACACACGATCTGGCTTGCAAAGCCTGGAAGTATATCATGGAAATAGAAGATCTGGGAGGCATGACCAGGGCAATTGAGGCCGGGATTCCTAAAATGAGAATTGAAGAAGCGGCGGCACGCAAGCAGGCACGAATTGACTCCGGTAAAGATATCATAGTAGGAGTGAACAAATACAGGATCACCGAAGAAAGTGATATCGAACTACTTGAAGTAGATAATACCAAGGTTATAGACGAGCAATTCGCCCGGTTAAATAAATTAAAATCCGAACGCAGCCAGGCCGATGTGGAAACAGCGCTTTCGACATTAACAAAATGCGCAGAAACAAATGAAGGAAATCTTTTAGAACTTGCGGTAACAGCCGCAAAAAATAGGGCGACGTTGGGTGAAATAAGCTCGGCGCTCGAAAAAGTGTTCGGAAGACATAAAGCATCAAATCAAACTATTTCAGGAGTGTATTCGGGAGAAATGAAAAAAGACATAAATTTCGAAAAAGCTTTAAAGTTATCTGACCGGTTTGCTGTAGCTGAAGGTAGAAGGCCCCGTATTATGGTCGCAAAAATGGGACAGGACGGGCACGACCGCGGTGCCAAAGTAGTGGCGACCAGTTTTGCAGATCTTGGATTTGATGTTGACATTGGTCCTCTTTTTCAAACGCCTGAAGAAGTGGCCATGCAGGCTGCCGAAAACGATGTGCATATAATCGGAGTTTCCACCCTGGCAGCCGGGCATAAAACACTCATCCCGCAACTGATAGAAGCGCTGCGTAAAATCGGCAGAGAAGATATAATGATCATTGCAGGAGGTGTTATTCCTCCCAGAGATTATAAGTTCCTATACGAAGCAGGCGTTAGTGAAATATTTGGCCCGGGCACGGTAATTGCGATAGCTGCCCACAGAATCCTTGAAAAACTTATGGACAAACAGTCTTGAATATATGGTGGCGCCTGTTCACTTTCTGTTCATCACTTAGTAACCAGGTATGGAAGTGATATAATCAAACACACCAGTTATAGTCCATTTTAAAATACAATATCAGTATTCATTTGAATATGACTTACAAAACCAGTAAATTTCAAGTTACGAATCGATTACTTTTCCTATGAAAACCATTGCACACCTTATTCTTGTAATTTTGCTTGTTCAGTCTGTTTTTGCTCAAAACTGGGAAAAAGATATATTGGCTATTGATGAAGCATATAACCGCGGTGATTACATAAGTGCGGCTAATCTTAATGAAAAGTTTGAAAAAAAGATTAGAAAAAAGCTTGGTGAGGAAAATGAATATATGGTCATCTATGCCTATAAAGCTGCCCGTAACAATCTGGCTAATGGGTACCTCAATTCTTTTGTCCAGCATATTGATAAATCCATTGAATGGAGTAAAAACGTTTACGGTTCAGATTCAAAAAAACATGCCAACCTGCTCATAGATGTTTCGGGACTTTGGATAAAATTCGGAAATTACACAAAAGCAGAGTCTTACTTAACACAGGCAGAAAATATACTGAAAAGTCAGGGTGAAATATCCGGCGACAACAAAGTGGCAATCGATTTCAACTACGCTGCCATTTATTCCGGCAAAGGATTTTATACAGAAGCCATTGACTTTATTGACAGTCATCTTGATTATTATCAGGCAAGGGCTATCAGCAAAGAGGCCTACATAGATGAAAAATCAGGAAAACTCAAGACAAGAAGGCTTTCAGAAGCTGAGATATTTAAAAGATTCGGGGATTATGCCGACCTGCTTAATCTGAAAGCAAGAACATTCTGGAAGCAGGGTAGTGTAAATCAGGCTGATTCAGCCTTTGAGCGTACACGGAGCTGGATCGTAGATCAGAAAGAACTGGGGAAAAAAAGCATTCCGTGGGTACAAAATATGCTCTGGCAATGGCAGATGTTCTACGAATACGGTGTTAAAAAATCAGAAGCACGAAAAAATTTCGAAGAGGCGCTGTTCAAGCTGAAAATTAACCACAATGAATCTCATTATCTGGCACTTGAAATATATACGACTTTGTTGGAAGTATATCTGTCCAACAACGATAACGCACGTTATAAAAACCTGAGAAGTGAATATGAAAAAGTAATCAACAGGTACTTTAAAAAAAGCAGCCTGCATAATATCAACCTGGAAGTTGTGGCGATGAATTCACGCCTGGACAGGGAACGCACAAAGAATCTAGAAGCCAAAACGCTTGATCTTTTAAACAACACAAGCGCCTTACCTGAATATCATCCGAAGCGAATTGAACTTCTTTACTTTGTTTATTTGGTTTCGATTACTGATAAAAACCATATAAATGCGGAACGGTACCTTAACGATATTCTCGAAATAAAAAGAGTGCTCTACGGCGACGACGCCATCGAATATCACCTGGGCCGACTGCAACTGGCCGGTTACTACCTGGCATTTACAAACAAATATGAAGAAGCCAATGAGATTTTTGAAGAAAGCTTCTCCAAAATTGTGCAACCAAATATTGATATCTGGCATATCGATTATGTAAATATTCTTAATAACAAAGCCATTTATTATGAAGGCACAGATCAGTATCAAAAGGCTTCGGAAATGCTGGATGAAGCATTGAAAGTAACCCGTGCGGTTTATGACAACACCGATGTGAATTATGCAATTGAACTTGAGAAAATTGCCCGTTTACAGATCAAAATCGGTGAGTATGACAAAGCCGACAAAAATATAAAAGTAGCCCGTGCCCTTCTTTTTGAAGAAAGAAAAAACAGCCAGACCGTGATTTTCTATGTACAGGCGTTGGAAACCAGTGCAAAACTCAAAGCTATAAAAGGAGAATTAGGCGATGCAGAGGATGACCTTATCCGATCGCAACGTATGTATTTCAGGGCAACAAGTCTGATGGGCTACGATGAACTGGCATCTAATATTGACATTGCTGATTTATATATACTTTTCGGAAGGTATTCCAAGACCAAAGAGGTTCTCGCCGATGCGCTTGCCAAGTATGAAAATATTTATGGAAAGGACTCCCGTAAACTGATTCAGCCCCTTGTGAGTATGGGTCACCTCTCTCTTACAGCGGGTGAATTCACCGAAGCAAATAATTATGCCGTACGGGCAAATGAAATTGCGGTCAAAACTTTTGGTGAAAATTCGTCGAAAAACGCACCTACGTTAAGGCTTTCTGCTGAAATAAAAGCTGAACTCGGAGACTACGATGAGGCACAGAAATACATTGTCAAAGCCATTAAAATCCAGGAAAATCAATTTAGTAGAGAACATATAGATGTGGCCAAATCATTGTCGGAGTTGGGTATCATTAAACTTTACAAAAATGACGACCTGAAAGAGATAGAATCCATTTTCAATGAATCACGGTCAATAATAAGTTCAAAACTTGGTGAAACAAATCCGCTGTATGCCGATGTTCTTACACGATTATCCGAAGTATATATCACAGAAGAACGCTACCTCGATGCTTTCGAAATACTCAACGAAGCGTTCAAAATATGGGAATTGAGTGTTGACAGGAAAAAGAATGTGAATAAGGCTGAGATTCTCGTTTTGAAAGGAGATGTGTTTTATTTTCTGAAGAATTATAGTGAAGCCGAACTCAATTACCTTGAAGCTAAAAAACTATACGATCGGTTCTTTAATAAGAACCATCCCGAATATGTAAAAATCATTTCCAAACTGGCCAAAGTTTATTTTATGGAGGGCGATTCCAAACGGGCCAAGCGTAATATTGATGAGGCCTTACTTAATTACAGCATATTTATTAAAAACTATTTTCCTGCCTTAAGCGAAAGGGAAAAAGCACGGTATTGGAATACGATCAAACCGGTATATGAATTTTATAATACCCTGGCGCTGGAACTTATGGACGAATTTCCTGATATGAAAATGGGAATGATGAATAATGCGCTGGCAACGAAAGCATTGTTGTTGAATAATTCGCTTAAAATTCGGCAAAGAATTCTATCGAGTAATGATATATTGCTAATCAGCAAATACAATGAATGGCAAAGTAAAAATGAAGCTTTGATTGTTGCTCTGTCCATGAGTGTGGATCAACTGGCAGAAAACGAGATCGATCCGGATGTGCTTGCTAATGAACTGGAAGAACTCGAAAGAGAGATTAGCCAGAAATCCGAGTTGTTTGCAAAAGATATGAGCGATGATGAAATAACCTGGGAGCAGGTGAAAAGCGCTTTAAAGCCCAATGAAGTCGCCATTGAGATGGTGCGATTCAGATATTTTAATCATGTTTTTACGGATTCGGTCTTGTACGCAGGTTTATACGTAAATAGCGATAGGTCTATGAAGGAGCCTGGTTTGATACTGATCACAAACGGAAAACTACTTGAAACACGCTATTTCAAATACTATCGTAACATCATCATCTTCAAGGGGAAAGACCGGTTCTCCTACGAGAATTTCTGGGAGCCCATTATAAGCAAAGTGGGGGCTTCATCAACCATTTACCTTTCGGCAGATGGCATTTATAATCAGATCAACCTTGAAGCGATTCCTACCGGAGATGGAAAATATGTGCTTGATAATTCAAATATCATACTAGTAAGTAATACCAAGGATATATATCTGCGAAGCAAGCGTGGGGCACAGGTAGAAGCTTCAAACAAGGCCATCATGTTTGGAAATCCGACATTTTATGCTGCCACGACTGATCAGAGAAATATAACCATTTCGCAACTTCCCGGCACCGAAAAAGAGGTGGAAGAACTGAACCGGTTGCTTTCAAAGCGAGGCTGGAATTCGGAGGTTTATATGGAAATGGATGCAAGTGAAGCAAAGGTAAAAGAACTTGATAATCCTAAAGTGTTTCATATTGCCACGCACGGTTTTTTTACCCCTGCCATAGAAACAGAAGGCAAAGTGCCCGGTCAGGCAGGGGCTGCCGCATCGCAGAATCCGTTGCTCCGAACCGGTTTACTGCTTGCCGGCGCAGGCGATTTGCTTAACAAAACCAAATATAATTACAATATGGAAGACGGTATCCTTACCGCCTATGAAGCCATGAACCTCAGCCTTGATAATACCGATCTGGTAGTGCTCAGCGCCTGCGAAACGGGGCTTGGTGATCTGAGTATGGGCGAAGGCGTTTACGGCCTGCAACGGGCATTCATTGTTGCCGGCGCAAAAACCCTGATAATGAGCATGTTTAAAGTGAATGATGAAGCCACGCAAAAACTAATGATAAATTTTTATCAAAAATGGCTCGATACAGGCAACATGCGACAGGCCTTTATTGACGCTAAAAAGGAACTGAGAAACGAATTCCATGAACCCATTTACTGGGGTGCATTTATTATGATCGGCCTGGATTAGTTTATTATATTACCGAAATTATTTCGCATCAAAAACTCCCGGTAAATGGCCTTAAAATACTGAACATCAGGTTCAATGACCATTGCTTTTTCATAACAGGTAGTAGCATCCAACAGGAGATTGTTTTGCTCATAAAATTCGGCCAGCACCAGATTATCAAAGGCCGATCCGCTGTCGAGGGCAGCCCGCAGCTCGCCGATTTCATCAACAAATGCACCGGGCCTGTCACGGGTAACCTTTGTGATCGAATAATCGCTTGATCCTCCTCCGTTTGTACTTATTGAAATAATTACCATGTCCCGGTCTTTCAGCTTTTCGTCAGAAAAGTTCAGTGAAATAATCGGCTTTCTGGTTTTGGTTTCAAGTATTATTTCATCATAAAGGTTCCTGACTACTACGTTATATTCCGCTGCATCCTCTACCGGCTTCCACCTGATGAAGGCCATCGTATCATACAATACGGAAGATTTTCGCAGATAAGCATGAATTGTAACAACTTCGCGCTCAACTGCACCGGTTATGCTTGCATAAGCCTTCCGGTTGCTTTCCCTGGCTTCAGGAGCCATCTTACTTACCAGATAGCTTGCATATTTATCTATCAAGCCGGCTTCTGTATTTTTAAGCTGCGCTGTTAGTTCATCTATTTTATACTCTTTTGTGTCCTCATTTTTTAATTCCATCGTTTCGCCCGACGATCCAAGTAAGGCAACATAGCCTTTTGCCGCCACTTTCAATACATCTCCTGTATGCAGCCGCGATCCGGCTTTCAACATTGTCCAGTTCGTTTCTGATGATATATAGTATGAATTATCACCTTTTGAGATAATTACTTTAAATAAATAATCCTGGGCAATGGTATAGCAAGTTGCCGAGAGCAGAACAATAATAACTAATCCGATTTTTTTCATAACAATAATGTTTTAAAACCCTATAATATTAACACCTTGCTGTTAATACGCAAATCTACTTAAAAGTAAACGCACATGCATATAAAAAATGCACACCTCCTAAATAAAATAATAGGTAATTGCGTTTAGGTATCACGTCTAAGATATTGGTTTTGTGCCGTAGGCATCCTCCATAGGAGTCTCCAAAGGAGTCCTAAGGACCTTCGGACCTTCGGGGTTCGCTTTGGCTCATTCTCTACAATACTTTTTATAAGCAAATTGAAGATCGTGTCTATTTGTGGCTGACTGGGTCTGTCTCAAAAGATCAATAAAACGTCATACTGAGTAAAAAAAACCGAAAAGTGGCGCACAAAAGTGAAATGACAACCTTATTAAATATAGCGTATTTGATTTTTTTTTGCCGCGAATACGCGAATGAATTACGAATGATTTTATTCGCCTTTATTGGTGAAATTTGTTGCGTTGGTTAAATAATGCAACCATCTGATTTTCAATAAATTACGAATGTTGTCATTGGTAGCCTGCCGGCCAGGCAGGCGCGAGCGAAGGAACTGTTAGTATTAACCGGGGAGTAAGTTACAGATCATCCAGACTATATTTTAAATTTCCGTTGCAATCTGTAACTATTCAGGACTAAAGTCCTTTCTCTTATTAGTACTACTAACCCCAGGCTTAAGCCTGGGGTTTTGAGATCACTATCATATACTGGGCTTTAGCCATTTACATTTAACAATGCTGTATTAAACTATAGCCATCATCTACTCTGATTCAGAAATCGGATAAAAATTGCGATTCAGCAGATTGAAGCCGGTTTTGGGATATTATCTCTGCGCTTTAAGTGGGTAATCCAATAACCCAATATCACTGTAAGGAGCAAAAAAAGCACGTAGCGCATGTTTCCTAAGAATGTACATATAACCGAATGTGATTGGGGTTGTAATCCAATACTTTTCAGCTTCATTGAATGGATAATATCTGAATGATGATCCGATTTCGAGCCTATGCCTTTTCCCAACCGTCAAAGCAGGATTCAAAATGAATCCAATATCTGCGTCATAGAAAACCGTCCATATATCGATCCCACTTCTTAAATGTAGGGCGACAGTACCCTTTGAATTCAATGAAGCTGTTTTGTCATATTGAAAATTTAGCATGACAATGGATTCTGTTGAAAAGCTTCCAAATTCTATTTGCAAACTTGATCCATTCATTCCCGAATTAATATCGAAATCTTCTGATAACCCCTGGCTTTGAGAATTAAACCGGATAAATAGAAATAGAGTTGTAAACAGAAAGATTTATTTCAGTATATCCACATACATCATTGAAGATTGAAATACTTAATAGCTGATACAAATTTAGAACAATCGTATTATTTGGACTTGACATATACATAAATGGGCTAAATCTTATTTTGAGGTGCTAAGAGAAATAGTTGGCTGATCGATACGTTGCAAATTAACCCTAATGACATAGGTTAAATACGTGGAATTCTTTATATTGGGGTGTTGTAGTCAATTAATTGAAAAAAATGAATGGTAGCATTAATCCGGGTACAACAAAAATAGATATCAAATAAAATGAGAGTTTTAAGAATAGCATATTTCATAACTACGACATTAATTTTACTGTCTTATTCATTATTGGGACAAGACACTACTTCCTCCCAACTTGCTACGATTCATGTGTTAGTTATAGATTTTGAAAACAATTCTAAAAAAGGCGAGCAACTATTATTTGAAGGGTTGAGCTCGGGGAGTGTATATAAGGGGATTAGTGATAAAGATGGCAAGTTTGACATTCAACTTCAAGGCGGGGACACATATCTTATTAAGATCAAAAGCATTGGTGAGGCGCAGGATTATAATGAACTGAGTATTCCAGCACTTAATGAAGGGGAATCTTATAGTCCAATTCTGCTAACTATCAAATTTGAACTTCCTAAAGTTTTTACACTGGAAAATGTTCACTTTGATTTTGGTAAACCGACTTTTAAAAAAAGTTCATATACTGAACTTAATGAACTATTGGAATTCATGACATTAAAAGAAGATATAGTTGTTGAAATAGCCGGTCATACAGATAATGTTGGAGATAAAGCAGCTAATCTAAAACTATCGCAAGCAAGGGCAGATGCAGTTAGAAACTTTTTAATTTCTAATGGAATAGTATCGAATAGAATAATATCAAAAGGCTATGGAGAAGATTACCCCATGGACACAAATAACACTGCAGAAGGCAGGCAAAATAATAGAAGAACAGAAGTAAGGATAATAAAAGAATAATAATAAACTGGCTACAACAATTAAGCTCCAATGATGCGAAGTGATACCGATAGCCATCGGTATTGGTTCATTGGAGTCCGCAAAGTTTTCGGGATTTGGCTCCTGCCTACGAGAGCGGTTTTCTACTATTTACCATCGCACAAGGCTTCGGTTAATGCTATGGGAATTCAATAAGTTTCGTTCTTGCCAATTATGAGAATTGACCTCTTTGTAATTTGATTTTTATATGGTAGGCGATTAATTCAGCTCAAAATTGTCAATAGGATTGACAATTTTGAGCTATGGGCAGACGAAAGTCATTGATAAACAATGACTTCATCTGGGTTAACCCAGGCATCCCGCCTTGGCGGGATTGCCTGCACTTCGTGCAAAAAGTTCTAATGAACTTTTTGGGATGAATACGTTTGGCGTTGATTCCTTTACCGGCAGGCTTTCATCCGTTATGCGGGGAACTACCGAAACCACACTTTATGCAGTAGTGGTTTATTTTGGCGCCGTCAGCATACGCAAAACCCGGTATGTCATAACGGCCTGATTGATGGCCGACCTGATAGGCATTGTTTCGGCCATTTTCCTGGCACATCTGTTTTTTGGAAAAGCTGTAATCCCTTCTTCAACCGGATCATTAGCTTGGGGCTGTGCAAAAAGGAGGTCGTCATTCTGACCGAAGTGCCCACCTTGGGAAAGCTCTGGCAACGACCGGCAGGAGGAATCTGTATATTCTTTTGAGCCATATTTAGTGTTATCTATTCTGCCGGTAAGTGCACGTCAGTAGCGAATAGTGACTGTTTATAGCTGACTAACTCCGCCATTTATGGCGGAGTTGTTAAAACCAATACAAACACGGGCTTTAGCCCTTTTACTTTTTATCTTTCTATTAATCAAATGGAGGCTAAAGCCCCGGTTAGCTATGCACATCAATTTCCACGCCATAAATGGCGTGGTTAATCAATTGTTCTGCAATTTCGACAGCATGGTAGAGATTTGTTACATTAGAACCACCTTGTTGCTAATAAAAATTGTCATTTTCTATCATTGAATGCATATGTGGAGGCCTCAAAATGACATTTTATATAGCCTTTTTGTACAGCCCCGACTATTTCAATTTTGCCATTTAATTTATGTGGCATATTTTTACAGAAACTAACTAAAAATCAAACAACATGACAAAACTTATTCTAAAAATATCAGCGATACTAATTGTAGTGTTGGCGCTTCAGCCGGCTCAGGCGCAAACCGGTACGTATGGCGACGCTTTAAGTGAAACCAGGGTAGTAAAAGCAACAGACCTGGAAAAAACTATGCAAGGCAAAGATGCCATGAAAATAAAGGTAGAGGGTAAAATTGTTGATGTTTGTCAGGAGAAGGGTTGTTGGATGACGGTAGATACCGGTAATGGCAATGAAATCAGGGTAACATTCAAAGATTATGCTTTTTTTGTACCCAAAGACGCTTCCGGTAAAAAGACAGTATTTGAAGGGGAGGCTAAAATAGAAACAGTAGATGTAGCCACCTTAAAGCATTATGCAGAAGATACGGGTAAATCTAAAGAAGAAATTGAGGCGATAACCAAAACTGAAACCAAACTCACCTTTGTTGCCACCGGAGTGGAAATTGGGAATTAACGGAAACCTGTTCAGTTAATAATAAATTTTAAAATTCGGGTTTAAAAAAGTGTAACCAGGGAGAAAGTGAATTTTATTTCCAGAATATCATCTGTTTTTACCGGCACGATTTCATGTTTTATTACCCTTCAGTGTGCAAACTCAATCACCGCCCTCAACAATATTACCTTCCAAATCTAACCGTATTTCTTCTATATTCACAGGGTCGCCCTCTTTAGTAAATGAAAGCACAATCTGTGCATTGGATTCATCCACATTAAAAGATTGTAATACTCCTTCCACATTGATTGTCGTTGACCACTTCATTGCGCCGGAATTGATAAAACTCACATTACAGATCAGACTATTAGGGGGCTGCGTATAAAACACGACGGCTTCACTGGCGATGCCTACCCTGAAAATATGGCTTTTGATCCCTGCAAGTCCTGCCGCTGTAAAAGGCACCGTAAAGTCATTTACAAACAATGTGTCTACCTCAAAATTATAATTTACGTTGGCAATAAAGCCTGACACCACTTCCGGAGAAACTTTAATACCGGAAACCCAATACCCGGAGCGCAATGTATCAATATCAAGTGTTATCACTGACGGTTTTTCGTTTATAAAACTTATTTCAAGGCTGTCGTTTACAAACATGGGAATGGAATCATTTTCATACACTGCCCACATTGCCCGCAACATCAGCGAATCCAGAATGCCCTGGATTTTATCCGATTCAGCAGAAATAGCAATTTGTTTATCAGCTAAATAGCCTATAAAACCCTCCGGGTCTCCAAAACGGGAAGTTATAAACTCGCCATAAAAGTCCTGCTCTTTTTCCACATCCTGAGCATTCAGCACGTCGAACGATCTTTTTAATGGTATAAACTGGCTTTGAAGGTCCTGGTACACAAATATCTGAAAATCAATATTCATCGAATCAAGATAGCCATCTTCTTTATTATGATTGATGTAGGAATAATAGGTGATTTCGCTGATCTTAAATTCAAACAGATTGGCCGGCAGCGGATCTTCATCGTACTTACGCAATAGGTCAAAGAGCATATTCCCTTTAAGCTCACCAAGTTCCTTTTCAACCGTTTGCGCTTCTTCTGTTACACGGACATACAATTCATCCAGTTTATTATCGTATGACACCATGTTATCTCTCAGGGGCATTAGCTCATTTTTAATGATTTCAGAAGTAACCGCTGCCCAATCTTTAAAATCATGCACATCTACATCATCTGTATAAAAATCCGGTGCATTAATTTCAGTGAATCCTTCAAAATGGATAATATTCAATAGCTGGTTATATCCGGTCTTTGGCAATGACTCCAGTACAGACCGGTAATTGTTGAAACTCGAGTGGCTACTTTCGTACCTGACACCCATTGCTTTCAACGCTTCAAGTTCATCATCCCCGGCTGTAAAAAGAAAATGCTGGTAATTTATAAATCCGGATGTAAATCGTTTAAATATAGAAAGCGCGCTGTCATAATTTTGTACGGTCAGTTCAAAATGCTTTTTTAATTTGATTGCACTTTCTTTTCCGTATTTTAGCTGCTCGATCTTCTTCTCAATATCAAACAGAACATCCGCCAGTTTTACACCATATTTGCCCGTTCTCAGGTCTCTACGGTAATAATCCTGGTAATATTCATCATTTCTTTTAACTTCCTTTTCGGTCATCAAATCACTTGCCTTTCTGAAATAAAGCGCGGCAGAGTCAGAATAAGCTAGATAATCATCCGTTTCTTTGAGAATGTCTTTGCTTTTAAGAATATCCTGATAAAAGAGGGCAAAGTTAAAATTGGCATTGGGGTGATTAGGTTCCTGCGCTATAAATTCCCTTAAAAATGGCTCAGCCTGTCTAAAGTTTTTGGCATTTAACAATATAAAAAGGTCCTTATACTTTATTTTTTGTGCAGATGCACTAAAACAGAATCCTGTTATGAAAAAAACCAGCAAGGTATAGTTTTTACTCATTTTAATAATTGGATTGAGTTACGAATATACAAAAATCAGGCCATCAGAATTCAGCAAAATTAAAAGATGTTGCTGTTAAGAAACAAATTTAGGCCTGTATTTTGTAACCAAACTCACAGGAAAGGAACTTTACCGGCTCGAGTTTTGTATCATATTATATCTTAATTTTGGCGTAATCATTATTTAAGAATATGAAAATCAGAATAAACTGGAAGAAAGAACTAAGGGACTGGGGAATAATGATACTTACCATCTTTTTATTATACATAACCGGCTTATTTACGGAAGTTGCTGGTTTTGCCCAACGCATGGTGCTGGCTACAGGGGTATTTTCCCCGGAGATAAATGTAGCGGAAGCGGATAAGAAACCAGCAGAATATGACTTTACCCTGCTTACATTTGAAGGGGAAAAATTTGATTTCCGGGATTTGAAGGGAAAAGTGGTTTTTATGAATTTCTGGGCAAGCTGGTGCTCACCGTGCGTAGCAGAAATGCCCAATATTCAAAACCTGTATAATTCATACAAGGACAGGAATGATATTGTCTTTGTAATGATATCGCTTGATCGTGATCCTGAAAAAGCCCGAAAATTTATTAAGAGAAAAGATTTTAGTTTTCCGATGTTTACACCTGATTATACAAGCGGCATACCCGGCATTTATGAATCTCCATCCATCCCAACAACCTTTGTGTTGAATAAAGAAGGTTTTATCGATACAAAAAAAGTAGGGATGGCCAATTACGATACAAACGAATTCCGGAAATACCTCGATAGGCTACTTGTTCGGTAGTAGCACATTAAGCCATAATATCTTTGTGGACCAGCTA
Organism: Bacteroidota bacterium; assembly: GCA_022567155.1. Taxonomy (GTDB): domain Bacteria; phylum Bacteroidota; class Bacteroidia; order Cytophagales; family Cyclobacteriaceae; genus SZUA-230. The sequence continues at coordinate 22,025 of JADFHN010000007.1, read as the reverse complement.
CTTATTCATTCTAAAAAGTCCCTGGAAGGCCTGCGCTGCCCCTTGGTCTCCTTCCCGATAGCTATCGGGAGGGGTTGCCTGCCGTACAGACAAAAGGTTGAATTAGCCGGCAGTCTTCAGTTAGTAGTTGGCAATGATGTTTTACCGGATCACCATTTTGTCAAGCCACCACTTTCACTGTTCCTCTGTGCATCCTCTGTAGCACCTTTGCGGAATAGCTATTTTTTTAATTCAAGGCTCTTATTGCAGTTATTCGATATTTATTATTCATTCGCGCCTTCCCGCCTATGCGGTTAAATCTAATTATGAATTCCACCCTTTTAACCTCCTTGCCGATCCTTAGGGTCCCTTTGGAAAGGCATGGCTATGTCAAAAGGGGATGCCCACCGCACTACCGGAAGGTTAGGGAAGTTGGCAGTTTTCAATTGGTAATCACTAAATCACCAAATCACCAAATCAACCTATTGCCTGACTGAATTATAGATTCTTAATTCCCTGAAATATTTTTTAGCAGCTTTCTTCACTTTAGGAGACAACAACAGTGCCGAAATCATTGTGGGAAAGGCCATGGTTGCATACAGTCCATCGATAAGACCGATAATTGATGATAACGAAGCCACTGAACCCAGAATGATACTTGATACATAAAAATAGTTGTAGTATTTCTTTTTTTCGGCGCCGAAAAGGTAGGAAAAACATTTTTCTCCGTAATACGAAAGTGAGAAAAGTGAAGTAACGGCAAAAATAGTTGCACAAAGCGTAAGGATATAGCCACCATACCCCGGAATAGCTAATTCAAAAGCCTCCACGGTTAACGTAACCCCATTGGAACCGGATTCCTTCCAGACGTCTGTAATCAGGATAGCCATGGCCGTAAGCGTACACACAATAAGCGTATCAATGGCCGGACCAAGCATGGCAACCAAACCTTCGCGTATGGGCTCATTGGTTTTGGCGGCACCGTGTGCCATGGGCGCCGTGCCTATTCCGGCTTCATTGGAAAAAGCTGCCCGCCTTGCTCCTGTGATGATTACCGCACCAATTGCCCCACCCATCACGGCCTTGCCTGTAAAGGCGTCAACCACGATAAGGCTCAGCAAACCGGGTACCTTGCCAATATGCATAATAAGAATATAAATAACCGTTACAAAGTACAGGATAATCATCAGTGGCACCAGTTTGCCTGCCACTGTACCGATTCGTTTGATGCCACCAAATATCACAAACGATACCAGGATAGTAAGAACGATGCCGGTAACCATATCAGAAGTTTTAACCATAAAAAACCCAAAATCCGTATATCCTTCTCCAATACCGTTAGGTACGAGCATGACATCGTGAATCACTTGTGTAAGCTGATTAGCCTGAAAAATAGGTAAAACCCCGATCATTCCCGCCAGGCTAAAAACTACCGCCAGCCAATGCCATTTCTTACTCAGACCCTCTCGAATCACATACATTGGACCTCCCTGCAATTCGCCGGCTGAATCGGTTCCCCTGTACATGATAGCCAGCGAACAGGTAAAATATTTGGTAGCCATACCGAAAAAAGCACTTACCCACATCCAGAATATGGCTCCCGGCCCACCCATGATAATAGCCACCGCAACACCGCTGATATTACCCATACCGACTGTTGAGGCAAGCTGGGTGGACAGCGCTTCGTAATGGTTGATCTGTCCCTTTTCATCAGGATCGTCAAATTTACCCCGTAGGACATTGATAGCATGCCCCAGGTATTTGAACTGAACAAATTTTGACGAAAAGAAAAAGAAGATACCGCCCCCCATCAAAAGGATGAGCAAAGGCGTTCCCCACATGAAGTCTCCGAACCAGGTCAGGGCTGATTCGAGTGCATTAGCTAGATCCAATGATCGTTGATTTTAGAATACATAAGATTCAAATATATACATACCCTGGTTAATTCTACTTTGACACATTAGAAATATTTTAGGTAAATCCACCCTTAGCACGGTCACCTGGAAGGGACCTTGCATCCAGAGCAATAGGTTATTTTAAAGTTAATCTTCAGGGTTTTCGCTCGAGTAACCTTGAAGCGGAGAAATATATAAATACCCGGATTAAGAACATAACTTTGTATTTTGAATGGAAAGGAATTGTTCAGCGTATTTAGTAATCAGTTGTAAGCCACCAACTCAGATTGTGCTTCATAGGTGGCGAGAGGGAAATTCCTTGCGCAGACTGATGACCGACCTGTAAATTCCGTCATTTACGAAAATTTCCACTTTCCGGAGAGCAACTTTCTCCGGTTTACCCCTGTCCGGTTGATTAAATTGTACAGCATTCTGGCTCCCGCATTGGCATCCCATTCATCATCGGGATTATTTCCGGGTGAGACTTCGCATAAATAGAATCCGATTATTTCTTTTCCGGCAAGTACAATTTGTCTGATCAGAAATGCAGCCATTTCAAAACTCAAACCGCCTGGTACAGGTGTTCCCGTATTAGGGCATAAATACGGCTGAAGTCCGTCAATATCAAAACTTACATATACTTTATCAGGAAGGTCATCGATAACAGGTTTACATACATCTGACCAGTTTGCACCTAGAAACATTTTCTATCGACGTATCTGAATTAAGTTTAATCCTTGATTGGGTATTTTCTATAAAATTTGCATCTTCCTCACAATAACCCCTTATTCCTACCTGCACAAGCTTCTTTACCGCATTAATTTTCAATACATTATGCATAATTGATGCATGTGAATAACTAAAACCTTCATATTCCTCCCGCAGGTCGGTATGGGCATCTATTTGTAAAATACCGAATGAGCCGTATGCTTTCTGCTTTGAAAAAATTATTTTCTTCCATCAGCACCACTCCCGACTTCCAGGCAGCCTTAATAGCCGGCACATAAAGATCGGTTTGTACAGAAGCCTCCAGAATAGCAGCCGGTGCCTCCTGTGTTCCCTGCCGGTACGAAACGGTGACTTCCCAGGGTACAGGTATTATCACAATTTCAGCCGATTCAATAGTAAACGGAAGGCCAAACAGTTTCCCTTTTTCACCCGGACCGTCAGGAATGAACGGTAATGGCGACTCCATAAGCTTACATGTTTCTTGTTTCAGGATCGAAATAGGATGCAAATTCGCAATTATGTTCGGAAACCTCGTTCCAACCACTTAGAGAATGGACAATCTTGACCACAGCCCCCGGCGACATAGAATCAATTTCGGAATTTGAAATGTATTCGGCGAAATAAGATATCACCGGATTATGTCCTACAATAAACACTTTCCCCCATTCATCTTTTAAAAAATTGATAACCTGAAGAAACGTTCTGACAGAGGCTTCGTACAATTCATCATTGCTATGTATTTCATCAACATCATATTTCAGTTGTTCAGCAACTAACATGGCCGTACTTATGGCCCTATCGGCAGGACTCGAAATAATTATATCAGGGATGATGCCTTTTTGGGCAAAATATAGTCCAAGTTTTGAAGCCATCCGTACTCCGTCTGTTGATAGTGTCCTGAAAATATCTTTTTGATCAAAAGATTTTTCTTTGGCATGTGCATGTCTGATCAAATATAGCTCCTGGGCCATTGCTTCGCTAATATTGAGAGTCACAAGATAGTAAAAGCTTTTATTCGTCTATACCCTCAGTTTGGTTTTTTTTATAAATAGATGATATTTGAATCTTTTTAAAAGAAATATGCCTAAAAATCTTATAATAGTTGAATCTCCGGCAAAAGCCAGAACCATCGAAGGGTATCTCGGAAAAGACTTTAAAGTTGCATCAAGCTACGGACACGTACGGGATTTGCCTACTGATGATAAAGCCATCGATGTTGATAACGGGTTTGCGCCTACTTATGTCATTTCGAAAGATAAAAAAGAGGTTGTTAAATCACTGAAAAAACTTGTCAAACAATCAGAGATGGTGTATCTGGCAAGTGATGATGACCGTGAAGGCGAAGCTATATCATGGCATCTGATGCAGGCACTCGACCTGGATGAAGCCAATACCCGTCGAATCGTTTTTCATGAAATCACCAAAAGTGCAATTATAAATGCACTGGAATCACCCCGCAGCATTGATATCGATCTGGTAAATGCACAGCAGGCACGCCGGGTATTAGACAGGCTTGTTGGTTATGAAATATCCCCGATATTGTGGAGGAAGATCAAGTCAGGCCTTTCAGCAGGACGTGTACAATCTGTGGCTGTGCGGCTGGTAGTGGACAGGGAGCGTGAAATTGAGGGATTTGATTCAAGGTCGTTTTATAATATATCGGCTGAATTTGACTCTGGGAACGGTAGGATGCTTAAGGCCGAGCTTCCGGAAAAGCTCAGCAGTGAAATTGAAGCCGCCGCATTTCTTCAAAAATGTATCGGTGCGGAATTTTCGATTACAGACCTGCAAAAGAAGCCGGTGAGAAAATCGCCTGCACCTCCTTTTACTACCTCCACCCTGCAGCAGGAAGCCAGCCGAAAATTAGGGTTTTCCGTAGCCCGTACCATGACGCTGGCACAAAAACTGTATGAATCAGGAAATATCTCTTACATGCGTACGGATTCCTTAAACTTGTCGGAAGAAGCACTGATGGGGGCCAGGAACCAGATCACCCAATCATTTGGGAACCGATATGTCAAAACACGGAGGTACAAAACAAAATCGACTGGCGCTCAGGAAGCACATGAGGCTATCAGACCTACAAATTTCGGGGTTGCTAAAGCCGGTGATGACCATAACTTGAAACGCCTGTATAATCTGATTTGGAAACGCGCCATCGCCTCGCAAATGGCTGAAGCAGAACTTGAAAAAACGATTGTGACAATCTCAGTCTCTACCACAAACGAGAAGTTTATTGCTTCCGGTGAAGTGATAAAATTTGATGGATTTCTTAAGTTGTATATCGAAAGCCGGGATGAAGAAAACGGAGAGAAAAACCAGAAAGGCATGTTGCCTCCCCTTGAAACCGGGCAAATGCTTTATTTAATTGAGATGAAAGCCCGGCTGGGATTTTCAAAGCCTCAGGCACGCTATACCGAAGCCAGTCTCGTAAAAAAACTTGAAGAAATGGGCATCGGAAGACCGTCAACATACGCACCTACCATATCAACCATTCAAAAACGCAATTATGTTATCAATGAGAGCCGTCCCGGAAAAGAGCGTAGCTACAAGGTGATCGTACTGAAAAACAATAATCTGACAACTACTGACTTCAAGGAAATTACCGGTGCCGAAAAAAACAAATTGTTTCCTACGAATATGGGGATCATTGTCAATGATTTTCTTATTGAATATTTCCCGAAAATTGTGGATTTCCAGTTTACGGCACGCGTCGAAAAGGAGTTTGACGAAATTGCACAGGGTCAAAAGTCATGGAATGCTATGATTGGTGATTTTTATGGAGGATTTCATACCCAGGTAGAAGAAACCAAACTAATCAAGTCGGGTGTGTCAAAGCCCCGTGAGCTTGGCGTTGATCCGGAAACGGGTAAAAAGGTGTATGTAAGAATGGGAAAATTTGGTCCTGTAGTGCAGTTGGGGGATAACAACGGCGATGAAAAACCCCGGTACGTCAGCCTGAGAAAAGGACAGTTGATTGAAACACTCAAGCTGGAAGAAGCCCTCGACCTCTTCAGGCTTCCCCGTACGGCAGGCCGGTTCGAAGACCAGGAAATGGTAGTTGGTATCGGTAAATTTGGGCCATATATCCGTCACGATGATAAGTTCTATTCACTGGAATCAGGAGATGATCCGTATGCTATCACTGAAGAACGAGCTATTGAACTCATACTGGAGAAAAGAAAATCCGACGCCAACAAAGTCATTAAAACATTCGATGAAAATCCGGATATTCAGGTATTGAAAGGAAAATACGGACCATACATAAAAGCAGGCAAAAAGAATGTGAAAATACCCAAAGGAAAAGACCCTGCTGCTTTAACACTGGATGAATGTATTGAGCTAGCCGAAAAAACTCCTGACAAAAAACGATCATTTCGGAAAAGGAGGTCGTAAATTTAGTGCATGAAAAAGCTGGTTGTTCTTACCGGTGCCGGGGTGAGTGCGGAAAGTGGTCTGAAGACTTTTCGCGACTCAGGAGGACTTTGGGAAGGGCATGATGTGATGGAGGTGGCTTCACCTGAAGGATGGACGGCAAATCCCAAAAGAGTACTTGAATTTTATAATCAGCGCCGCAAACATGCGTTGCAGGCACTCCCAAACCGCGGGCATGAAATTCTGGCCGAACTGGAAGCCTATTTCGATACGGTAATTATTACGCAGAATGTTGATAATCTTCACGAAAAGGCAGGCTCTTCCCAGGTACTGCATTTGCACGGCAGCCTGTTTCAGTCACAAAGTACCGCAGATCCGGATCTTATCTATGATATTGAAGGTAGTAAACTCAACTGGGGTGATTTATGCGAAAAAGACAGCCAGTTAAGACCAAATATTGTCTGGTTCGGTGAAATGGTGCCGAAGATGGAGGAAGCGGCAAATATAGCACAACGGGCCGATATTTTTCTTGTGGTAGGTACTTCCATGGTGGTTTATCCGGCAGCAGGACTTATAGAGTATGTAAGGTATGATGTACCAAAATACATTGTGGACCCAATAATTCCGGACCTTCCCTCCCATCCGAATATTTTCTTTATTGCAGAGAAAGCCAGCACCGGTATGGAAACCGTAAAACAACAGCTTCTTGAAAAGTACCTGGCATAAATTGCGTAATTATTTGGAATTTTCCATTAAAAATTTTAACTAACAGAAATTCTTTTAACGTATATTTTTTACTTATGAAAATGCGCAATTACAGCCTAAAGCTTGTTTTATTAATGAGCTTGTTTGTATTTATTTTTATCATTCTTTCCTTTGAACATCATCCACCGCTGCAGGATTCAAATCCTGAAAGTGGCTACTATATCGTTGTTGCGGCATACCGGGCAAATCAGCATGGTTATGCCTCCAGGCAGGTCAATAAAATTACATCAGCGGATACGCCGGCAAAATATGCCTATTTTAAGATAAAAAAATGCTATATAAAAAGTTAGATCCACAGGCCATAAAAAATGTGCGTGTAGAAATTGAAATTCTTGAAAATTAAAACTCCATGGAACATTCGAGAAGAGATTTTTTGAAAAAATTAGGACTTGCCTCCGGTGCGGTGGCCGTCACAACCGCATTCACTCCTCAGGTGCTGGCAGCGACACGCAGGTTAAGTAAAAAAGCCGAAGGATTATCTGCCGGTGAAGTTGCCCGGGATGAGGATTTCTGGTATCAGGTGCAAAGCGCCTACAGCCAGTCGCCACATTTTATTAACCTGGAAGCAGGTTACTTTTCTCCCCAGCCCAATGTAGTTATGGAAGCCCAGCTACGAAATATTGAAATGATCAACGAACAGCCCTCATTTTATATGCGACGCAGGCAACAGAAGGAACGGCAGGAAATCCGGGAAATGGTGGCAGCGTTTGGCGAAACATCGCCTGATGAAATTACCATTACAAGAAATACCACGGAATCGCTAAATGTGATCATACTCGGGTACCCGTGGCAACCCGGCGATGAAGCAATTATAACCGAACAGGATTATCCGAATATGCGGGAAGCATTTGCGCAGGCCGAAAAACGTTATAAAATCAAATTAGCGGAGATTGCGATACCGCTTCACCCAAAAAGCGACGCAGAAATCGTTGCCGCGTACGAAAATGCGATTACACCCCGGACAAAAGTTATCCTATGCACGCATATGATCAATCTGACAGGTCAGATTCTTCCTGTCAGACAAATCTGTGATATGGCCCATGCAAGGGAGGTTGAAGTGATCATTGACGGTGCACATACATTCGCTCATCTCGATTTTAAAATTCCTGACCTCCACGGTGATTATTATGCGGCCAGCCTGCATAAATGGCTTTGCTGCCCGCTTGGTTTAGGTGTACTTTATGTCAAAAAAGATAAAATCGAAAAGATATGGCCGCTTTTTGGCGATACCACGGCTCCGACCGACAGCATAACCAAATTTGAGCGTACGGGGACCCAACCGGTAGGTACTATCCTTACCGTTGCCAATGCTCTTAATTTTCATAATGCCATCGGATCAAAGCGCAAAGAAGAACGACTAAGGTATCTCAAAAATTATTGGTGTGAAAAAGTGAAGGATATACCCGGAGTAACATTAAATGTTCCGCTCGAACACGACAGGTCCTGTGCGATCGGCAATGTGGCAGTTGAAGGCATGACACCTGATGAACTGGAGGCGTTTTTTTATGATAAATACAGAATATTTACAGTGGCTATCAACAACAAAGCGGTGAAAGGAGTACGTGTTACGCCGCACTTATATACGACCCTTGAAAATCTTGACCTGCTTGTTGATGCGATCAAAGTCGCCGCACATGCCTGAAGTACAGCTTATGCCGATCAGACTTCTACAATGACTTTTCCGGTGGTTTTCCCGGTTTGAAACAGCCTGAGTGCTTCATGCATATTTTCAAAACCGAAGGTGTGCTTTACCAACGGCCTTCCCAGATCAAGATCGATTAATTCCCCTATCAGCTTATGGAACAAATGCTTTTTGTCAAACAGCCAGATCAAATTAAAAGCCATAACTGATTTGTTTGACTTCATCATTTCCATGGGATCAATTTTTGGTCTGGTCAGATATTTCCACATTGACGCCAGTAAATCAGGGCGAGGGCTTTTATTGCCAAAATGTGCCGCACCGTATGAAATCAATCGACCCTGCTGGTTAAGTATCTCATAACTGTCATTAAATATCCTGCCGCCAATACATTCAAGAATCAAATCAGGTTTTACATTACCGGTAAGCTTCATTAGTTGCGCCTTAAAATCAGCGGATCGCACCATCCATAAATCGTAACCTTCGTTCTTCAGTAATGCAAATTTTTCTTCAAGGCCAACCACCCCGATGGTAAAACCACCCATTTTTTTTGCAATCCGGTTGGCCCAAATCCCCACTCCACCTGCCGCACTGTGAATCAATACTTTACTGTCAGGCTGCATGTTTCCGAGAGTTACCAATGCATAATAAGCGGTTAGCGCCTGAACAGAAAATGCAGCGCCTTCGGCATACGACCACCCTGCAGGTAATTCAACTATGTAATCACTATTTAACTTAACGTGATCGGCATAAGCGCCAAACCGTGTAACACCCATCACTTTTGCGCCAGGGCTAACTCCGCTCACCGCATTTCCGGCATCTACCACTTCACCTGCAAATTCAAGGCCCGGTATGAAAGACCCGTCGGGAGTGGCACTGTAAAGTCCCTGCAGGGCAAATATATCAGCAAAATTGAGCCCGATTGCGTGTACACGGATGAGCGCTTCATCTGCTTCGGGTGCCGGGAGGTCTTCAGTGATCAACTTCAGATTGTTCATTGATCCTGCTTTTGGAATACGGTAAACACGTCTTTTCATAAAAAAGGGGAATAATTTTTTACAGCAACCATCTGGCCAAAATGTCGCCAACAAAATAAGCCAGAAAGGCAGCCAGTCCACCTAAAAGCAAGGTTTCTGCAATTCCACGGAAATGACCTTTTTCGGTTACAAAACTTTTCATATACCCCACGATCACAAGCGCCAGGCCTGTTGCTACACACGATATGACAAACAGGTTGTCCGTTGACAAATCAAAAAGCATGGCAGCTATATAAGCCAGTAATGGAATAATGCCAATACAATTAAAAGACAGGAACGTAGCCAGTGCGGTATTAACAGGTGGACGAACATCTTTAGTCATTTCAAGCTCTTCCTTCATCATTGTATCCACCCACACGTCGTTATCAGAAGTAATTACATCAACCACCTTTTCCAGCAGATCACCTTTAAAACCCTTGGCAGCATAGATATCCCGGATCTCCTGAACTTCGATTTCGCGAAGATTATCAATTTCCCAGTATTCGATTGCTTTATGTTTTTCGAAATTATCAAGGTCTGTTTTTGTGGCAAAAAAATTACCAACCGACATGCTGAATCCATCGGCAAACAGGTTGGCAAATCCGAATATCAACACCCATTTTATGTCTGCGTTTGCCCCTGCTGCACCTGCCACCACAGCGAACGTGGTGACCGCTCCGTCTATTCCTCCATATACGAATTCAGAGATGTACTCTTTCTTAAAAAAGCGTAATTGCTTTCCTTCATGCAGCGAAACTTCCTCAAAAACATTATTCATTTGCATGCTACGATTTGTGTTTGTGTGGTGTTGTTTTATTTCGAATCAATATAGGAACTAATTTTTTAACTTCGGATTATTTTTAAAAAGGTTCTACTGTTATTTTGGAAATGATTAAATAGGTAAATGCGTAAATGCGTAAATGATTGAATTCGTGAATATTATTTACTTTTCATTTTGAATATTTATTTCCCGGTCATCCTTTACTATAAAATTTATTTTGGCATTTAAGCATTTTAGCATTCGATAATAAAACTAACCTTCATTAAATTCGTGGTAAAGCCTTTAAAAGATATATGCCATGAAAGTGGAAAAAATTAAAATACCCATAAGTGATCCGGATCTTGCTGTTTCAGCCATCCTCACGCAACCGGAAGATGCAAATGCTATGATCATAATGGCACACGGCGCAGGCGCCGGAATAAACCATCCGTTCATGGAGTCTGTTGCAAATCTCCTTTTTAAGCGCAAATTAGCTGTATTACGCTTTAATTTCCCTTATATGGACGAAAGTAAAAAAAGACCGGATACAAAGAAAAAAGCCATATCGGTGATTGAATGTGTAATCCGGTATGCAGATTCGGCATATGAATATCCACTGTTTGCCGGAGGCAAATCGTTTGGAGGCCGTATGACGTCGTGGGCGATTGCCGAATCCCCTGATCTGCCGGTGCATGGGTTAATATACTGGGGTTTTCCGCTGCATGCAACAGGAAAGCCTTCCAGCGAACGCGCCAGCCATTTAAAATCCTTGCATATTCCGATGTTATTCCTGCAGGGTACACACGATACCCTGGCTAATCCGGATTTATTGACTTCATTAATAAAAGATATACCACATGCCAGCCTTTTTTTGGAAGAGGGTGCAGATCACTCGTTTCATGTATTAAAGCGTAGCGGCAGAACGGATAAAGAAGTACTGGCTGAGATTTCTGATAAGGTGGCAGAGTGGATCAGTAAGGAGCTGTAAGTCAGTAGTGCACGATATTACGAATGTTTAATCCAAAAAGTTCATTAAACTTTTTTCACGAAGTGCAGGCGATCCCGCCATGGCGGGATGCCTGGGTTTAATTTACCGAGTCAGCCTGTATATCAGCAGGGCGCTTCTTTTTGTAAATTCTTCAAATGAACGTAGATCCATCCATTCTTCTGGAGTATGCCCGTTTTTTCCCATGGATCCCAGGCCATCGATGCCGTCAGTATAATTCGCTACAAATGAAATGTCTGCAGCCCCGCGTTTTAACGGGTCAAATGCGACTACCTCACCCCTGCCCATATCGGTACTAACCAGGCTAAGTACTTCCATTACCTTTTTGTTGCCTTCCGTGGGTGGCATGGCCGGATAACTGTCCCAAAATGTAATAGTTGCATCCGTTTTTGGAAGATGCGCTGCTACAATCGTACGCATTGTGTTACGTGCCATCTCTTTTTGCTCTTCCGAAATAAACCGCAAGCCACCGGTTACGATCACCGTCTGAGGAATCACATTGGACTTTCCATATGCTTCGCCTTTGAAATTGGTATCATCATAATCAACAAATGTTCCGCCAAGTATTACACCTGGATTGAACGTAAGGTATTCCACATTGCTGAGTTGGTTATAAAACTCGTGTATTATTCTTGCTGTTTCAAAAATAGCTCCGGCCCCTCTATCACTGCTGAATATGCCTGAACTATGTGCACGCTTGCCTGAAACCTCCAGCTTCCATCCACTCGAGCCACGCCGGGCAATGGTAATTTCATCAAATCCGGTGGCACCTTCGTATCCGAGGGCAATGTCGCTGCGTTTGGCAGCATCAATGATTGTCTTACGGCTTACAGAGAGTGGCTTCCCGGTTTCTTCTTCATCGCCATGCAGCGCTACAATAATCTGTGCTTCATCCAACACACCGGCTTCGTACAACGCTTTCAGGGCATAAAGCATGATCACATTACCCCCTTTCATATCTTCAGTGCCCGGTCCAATAGCAATGGTATCCTGATAGACATACGTCTGAAAAGGGCTGTCTTTTTCAAAAACAGTATCAAGATGGCCGATAAGAAGTAATCGTTTTCCCTGCGTTCCCTTATGTTCGGCAAATAAATGCCCTGCCCTGTTCATTTCCTCAGGCATATCGATCCACCTGGTTTCGAATCCCAGTTCGCTGAAAGCTTTATCAAATTCAATTCCAACTGCTCTTACTCCATCCAGGTTCATGGTACCGCTATTGATATTCACCACTTTTTCAAGCAATGCGATGGCCTCGTCATTATTCTTTTCAACAATGGCAAGTATTTTCTTTTCCTTTTTATTTAATTTTTGGGAATAAACATTTACAAACAGGCTGTTTATCAGTATAAGAAACAATACAGCAATTAGTTGCTTACCAAAATACGGTTTGACATTCATTATGTAGGTTTTTAATGAAAATTGAGTTAATTCATTAATTTATGCAATTATAATTCGTTTTTTTAATTAAAATTGAAGTTATTATGAAATTAAAATATAAAATTTTAACCGGTGTTGTGGCCGGTTTTGCTGTGATGCAACTTTTCACGATTGACAAAAATAATCCGGAGGCTGATCCGTCAATTAATTTTATAAGCGTTTTAAATCCTCCGTAGGAAATCAGTAGAATAATGAAATCTTCCTGTTACGACTGTCATTCTTTCGAAACCAGATACCCATGGTATTCAAATATCGCCCCGATTTCGTGGTGGCTGAAAGGACATGTTAATCATGCCCGCGATGAGCTTAATTTTTCTGTTTGGGGAAATTATTCGATTGATCGTAAAGACCACAAGCTGGAAGAAATGGTGGAAAAACTTAATGAAGGTAGCATGCCGTTGCCCAGTTATCTGATCCTGCATCAGCATGCGAAACTTGACGATCAACAACTGGATAAATTTGTTAACTGGATTCAAAATTACCGGCAAGAAATACAATAGGAGTTTCATGTAGATAAATCCTGTAACACGTGAAATCAGGCCTACTTTTTTTATGGATACTTATTGGCTATAGTTCATATGTTTATAGCCAGCAATCATTTGGATATTTAAAACGCTATCCACCCGCAACCTATAAAGCGGGGTCATCCGTGTATCATTTGGTAATTGATCAGCAGAATTTAATCTATTTTGCTACAAACCAGGGGCTTGTTGAATATGATGGTGAACGCTGGCGAATAATTGATGGAAGTAGATATGCAGATGTCAGATTTATTGCCCTGTCACCGGATACCACACTTTATTTTGCGGCAAATAATGATTTCGGATATATCGACACAGACTCAAGTGGTAATCTTTTATACCGATCACTTGCTGAATTCCTGAACCAAAAAAAAACGGAATTGGGAGAAATGTGGCAGGTGCAGTTTGTGCGTGATAACGTATATTTTCAATCGTACTATGGCATTTATAAATGGGATAAAAGCAAAATTGAGATTATCCATCTTAAGGATTCATATATTTTCAATGTTGATGACAGGCTTTTTGGTTCAAGTTTCACAACACTCAAATTCGGCCCGATAGAGGGCGACTCCATTATTCCTGTCAAAAATTATCAAATTATCAATGACGTTGTATTTCAGGTTTTTCGCAGTGGTCCTGAAATGTACCTGATTGCAACCTCCGAAGTAGGTTTGTTCTGGTATAATACACGTCTGAATGAGATTTCCAAATTTGAATGTGAAGCAGACAGATATATAATAGAAAACTATTTCTTTGACGGTATTAGGTTAGATGATAATAACCTGATATTTGGAACATGGGAAGGCGGCGTTATTTTAATAAACCGCAAAGGCGAAATACTTAAAAAAATTGACAAAAGCACAGGGCTGCCGGCAGACATGGTTTACCACATGGCGGTTGGAAATGACGATAATCTGTGGCTGGCAACAAGCTACGGAATTGCGAAATTGGATGTTGACTCATTGAATATTTTTTTTAAAAACAGCTTTGATACCAATGAAGACCAGGTAATTATACGTGAAGTTGTGGTTAACAAAAAAGAGGATGTATATCATAACTGGTACAAAAAGCAGTCTGACTACACTACACCGCTTACATTCGGTTATTCACCAGACGTAATTGCATTTTACTATTCCTGTCCGGATTTTGCAGGTGAGGATGCAGAATATTCCGTGTTGCTGGAGGGTTTTGATGACTCGTGGAGCTCCTGGAGCGGGGAGTCTAAAAAAGAATATACACGATTAAGTAAAGGCGAATATACCTTCAGGGTGAAAGCAAGGGATTTTATGGGCCGGACGGCAAAAGAAACGAGCATGCATTTTGCAATAAATATACCCTGGTATAACACATCTGTCCGGTTTATCCTTCCATTACTTTTATTCGGTGTCATCGTCATTGGATTTGTAAAATACCGTAACAACCGCCTTCAAAAATTAAATGCATATCTTGAAGCCACCGTTGAAAACAGAACCCTGGACTTACTTCAACAGCAAAATCGACTCAAAAAAATTAATGCTGAACTTTTAAATTCCAACAATGAGCTGGACAGTTTTGTGTATCATACTTCTCACGATCTCAAGGCGCCCCTCAAGTCGATCCTTGGGCTGATCAGCTTGTCAAAAAACGAAACTGACAACAAAAAAAACATGGAAATGTATTTAGAAATGATGGAAAAAAGTGTCCATAAACTGGAAGAATTTATCTCCTCCGTCATTGAATATTCCCTAAATATAAAATCCGATATTCATCAAATTGAGATTAATTTCGATGAGATAATTGATGATTCTCTCGAGCAACTTAATGAGTATAGAAACTTAAAGGATATTGAAATTCAACGAAATATAAAAATCAACAAACCTTTTTATTCAGATCCGAAACGGTTAAAAATTATATTTAATAATCTGATCACTAATGCTGTGAAATACCATGATTTCACCAAAGAGCACCCGTTTGTAAAGATTAATATTATTCAGGAAAATAATCTTGTAAACATCCGGGTAGAAGATAACGGAACGGGTATTGAATCAAAATTTCATGATAAAATTTTTAACATGTTCTTTCGTGCCAGCGAAAAATCAACCGGCTCCGGCCTCGGATTATATATTGTCAGGCAAACGATAGATAAGTTAAATGGTCATATTTCGATGGAGTCAGAATACGGAACCGGAACCACCTTCATTATCAATCTTCCAAATCTGAGTTAATTCTTTTTTCTTTTCACCCTACATGGTATCATTACATCATTACGACATCTTTATATTCAAATTTATACATCAGATATGAAAAATATCATTTGCTATTGTGTGGTTATTATTTTGTTCTCACTAAGCGCATGTGCATCACAAGACGAAAATGTATTTCAAAATACGATATTTCATGACGTATTACCTCTTTCAAAAAATGAATTCAATTCAGACAAAAATGTTAAAAATATAATCCTAATGATTGGCGACGGCATGGGAATTGCTCAGGTGCATGCCGGCATGACTGCAAATAAAGGGCAGTTAAACCTGCAAAACTGTACACACACCGGTTTTATCAGAACGTATCCATCAAATGGATTTATCACTGATTCTGCCGCAGGCGCTACCGCTTTTGCCAGTGGCGTAAAAACATATAACGGCGCCATAGGTGTTGACCCTGAAGGCAATCCGGTGACATCCATCCTTGAGCTAGCCAAGGCCAACGGTAAGCGTACCGGCCTGGTAGCCACATGCCGGATAACACATGCCACACCTGCAGCCTTTATTTCTCACCAGCCGCAACGCGGCATGTATGAAGAAATTGCAGCGGACTTTATGAACACAGATATTGATGTTTTTATCGGAGGTGGCCGCAACAATTTCAGTCATAGAAAAGACAACATCAATTATCTTGATACGCTCTTGAATAATGGCTACCAGCTTATTTTCAATAGCGACAGTCTCAGGTATATTTCGAGTGGAAAGCTGGCAGCGCTAATACATGATGAAGACCAGCCCCGTTTTTCTGAAGGCCGCGGCAACATGCTGGTTGGCGCTACTGAAACTGCGTTACGGTTGCTGAACAACCATGAAAACGGGTTTTTTCTTATGATTGAAGGATCACAGATCGACTGGGGCGGCCACGCAAATCTCACCTCTTATGTTGTGGAAGAAATGCTGGATTTCGACCGAGCCATCGGCAAAGTCCTTGAGTTCGCCGCAAACAATGAAGAAACCCTGGTTATCATCACTGCCGACCATGAAACAGGCGGATTTGCCATAATCAATGGTGATCTCGAAACAGGTATGGTTGAAGGTTCCTTTTCTACGGAAGGGCATACCCCGGTGATGATTCCAGTGTTTGCCTATGGACCTCATGCCAAAAAATTTACGGGCATCTATGAAAACACCGCAATATTTGATAAAATGAAAGCCGCCGCCGGACTGTGACTCATTACAATGCCGGATCTCAGAAAACGATCATTTTTAAAATTATATCTACCCTGCGATTTAATAGGCGGCCTTTGTAAGTCCTGTTGTTAAATATGGGATTGTCCTGACCGAAATCCTTGATGTGGATGTTATTTGAAGGTATTTGCTGCATGATCAATTCATAGGCCACTGATTCGCTGCGCATATTTGAAAGCCAGTTGTTGTATCCGGCGCCCCCTATGTTATCCGTATGACTATGAATGGTAATGGTGTACATATTTATATTTGGGATACCATTCAAAAAATCCCGTAAACTCTTCGATTGCTCCGGATCAATATTATAACTTCCTCCTCCAAAAAATATGCTTTTTTTCAGGGACTTGTCCGTGTCAAGGATGCCTTCAGCCGCCTGCGAAGAGGCATCATTCAATGAAACAAAACATGTTATGATCAGAAGGGAAATTACTGTTGTGTAGCGTCGTAACTTCATTATAGCTGTGACCAATTACAAGGTAAGTTAATCAAATAATGTTTTGTTGACCAGAAAGTTCGTTGCAATTTTATTTCACGACTTTATGAAATACCATACTTTCTGCTGATTACACAAGATTTGTAAAAAAATACCAGGTGATAATAATCGAAACCGTAAGTTTCATTAGCACACCTGTCACAAACCCGATAAATGCACCAAAAGCCGCACGAAAAGCATCTTTCTGATCCTTGCCTTTGTAAAACTCCCCTATCAGGGCCCCGATAAATGGAAAAATAATTATACCCCAGGGAGGAAAAATGAATAATCCGGCAACGATTCCAATGGAGCTTCCGATAACTCCGTGCCTGGAGCCACCAAACTTTTTTGTAGCATACGGTGGAATTACATAATCAAAAACGGTTACAAAAAGGATTACAAAAGCCCATATAACTAAAAATTTAGTAGTAAAGGGTGGCGTTTTGGTCAACTGCAGAAAAAGCAAGCTTCCATATGCCAATGGCGGTCCGGGAAGTATGGGTAAAAAGCAGCCTGCTATTCCTGCAACAATAAATATGATGCCCAATACAATCCATAATGTATCCATATTCTGAAATTAACAGTAATATTAATCAAGGGTAAATCCGATTTTTAACGTAGCCTGCCAGTGTGATACCTGCTTGTTATCAATCGCTCCGCGTGTTTCCGTAACCTGAAACCAACGGATATTATGAATTGTTTCTCATGCTTTGGTAATGGCGTTCTGAATTGCTCTTTCCATTCCCTCGGTGGAAGTCCCGGTTAGCTCTATATGCTTGTAAATATGGTCACTCATGCTGTAAATTTTTAGTTGTTAATAAATGAAGTTTAATTGCACTGTCAAATTAACGAATAAGATCATTGAAATAAATAAGTAAATTCATAATTTCATATCCAATTATGTGATATGGACATTATTATAGTCGTAGATATTGGCACCTCTTTTATAAAACTGTTTGCATACGATAAAAATCTGTATATACGGCATAGTGTGATTTGTGCAGTTGATGTCGTTTCCCCAAAACCAGGCTACCAGGAACTGGACCCTGATAAAATTTCAGGAGATACTCTGACCTCATTGCAAAAGCTGTTTTCTAAATGCACAGGTGATAACGTTCTGGCCATCAGTTTCAGCAACGCCATGCACAGCATTTTTCCTGTTGACAGCAACAATCAGCCGCTTCATCATACATTGATATGGTCCGATCTCCGTGCTTCGGCAATTGCCATGAAAGTAAAGCAATCAAAGCAGGCACTGCATCTGTACAATGACACCGGCACACCACTGCATCCGATGTCCCCGCTTTTTAAAATTATGTGGTTTCATCAGCACAAACCGGAAATATTTAAAATTACCTCCAGGTTTATCTCCCTCAAAGAATATATTATAAAAAACTGGTTCGGAGATTATCTCATTGATTATTCAACAGCCTCGGCCACAGGTCTTTTCAATATCCACGACCTCACATGGAGCAAAAACGCCCTGAGCCTGGCAGGAATTACGCCTGAAAGACTTTCCAAACCGGTTCCTGTCAATACAAATGTACATACTACAGGTAACAGCGCTATATCTCCCCGGGTAATACCTCCGGGAGTTCCTGTATTTATCGGCTCCACAGACGGTTGCCTTGCTGTAACCGGGGCCGGATTTAAAAATCAGCATCATCTGTCAGTAACAATAGGAACGAGCTCAGCAGTAAGAATGGCCGTAAATAGGCCTGTTCCGGATAAATACGGTAGAACGTTCAATTATTATTTTACTGATAATTTATATGTGACCGGTGCGCCATCAAATAACGGCGGAAACATATTTGAATGGATATATAAATTATTGAAATTCAATAATATAAAAGGCAATATTTCAAGTTTTACTGAAATATTAGAAAATGTGCTGATCCAGGTTAAGGATGGTGCAGAGGGGTTGCTGTTTCTACCATATGTATTTGGTGAACGTGCGCCTTTGTGGAATCCGGAAGCTTCAGGTATATTTTATGGGATATCTCATATGCACGAGGCCGAACATTTTATGAAAGCAGCGATAGAAGGTGTGCTATTGAATCTCCGTTTAAATTCAGAATTACTTCCTGTAAAGGAGCATACACCGTTGATTTTAAGTGGTGGTGCATTCCGAATCCAGGGGTTGCCGCAAATGATTTCCAATATATTCAATAAAAATGTATCACTGAACGATGAGGCTGAATTGTCAGCAAAAGGAGCAGCCTTTTTAGCCTGCGATTCACTCGGGGTTAACGTACCAGATTCGAACGATTCAGTAATTACGTATGCCCCTGATCCTGTAAAAGCAGATAACTATGAGCAACTTTTTATTGCGTTCAAAAAACTACTTGGCAAGTATAAAGCGTAATAATCCATTCATAACCGTGTGATTTGTATTACTTCATTAATCCAAACTAAACAGGAAATTGATTAACAGGTTACTTGTTTTGTGTACAGTAGTTTACCATAAATACTTCAAACACTGGTTACAATATCGTAGCTAAGCTGCAATTATTTCCAATCCTTATTAAATTCAGAAAAGATTCATATAATTACAGGCTTAATAAAGCACGAAGCATGTCTACATCTTATCTGCTATTCATCGTAATTATTTCTATTGCCTTGCTGCTTGTGCTGGTAATCCGGTTCAAGCTCAATGCATTCATCGCTTTGTTGCTCGTAAGCATCTTTGCAGGGTTTGGAGCAGGTATGGAGCCTCAGGCGCTTCTGAAAAGTATCCAGAACGGAATGGGTGGCATTCTCGGTTTTGTAGCCATTGTAGTTGGGTTGGGATCCATTTTCGGTGAAATGCTTGAATATTCCGGCGGAGCCAAAGCCCTTGCTGTAGACCTCATCAAGCGGTTTGGCCACAAAAGGTCTTCCTGGGCAATGTCATTTACCGGATTTCTGGTGGCCATACCCGTTTTTTTTGATGTCGGATTTATTATCCTGGTGCCGGTAATTTATTCGCTTTCCAGGGAAACAGGCAAATCACTTACCTATTATGCCGTACCACTGCTTGCAGGTTTGGCAGTCACCCATGCATTTATACCGCCCACACCGGGTCCGGTAGCAGTTGCTGAAATACTTGGCGCTGACCTTGGATGGGTAATCGGGCTGGGGGTCGTAATCGGACTTCCTTTGACACTCCTTACAGGTCCGCTTTTAGGAAGGATCATTGGCGCAAGGGTACTTGTTTTTCCCAAAAAATCTGATCTGGCTGATTTAGACAACGCGGAGCTTCCCTCCTTCTCGTCCGTATTTCTCATCATCTCCTTACCCATTGCACTGATCGTTTTAAGTTCGGTAGTATCTCTTGCCATCACCCACGGTACGATCGGGACTTCGGCCATAACTGATCTTATTATTTTTATGGGGCATCCGTTTATGGCGCTTATGCTCGTTACGCTGGTGAGTTTATATTATCTGGGCACAAAAAGGGGTGCCAGCCGTGATGACCTGCTCAGGATGACCACCAAAGCACTGGGTCCGGCCGGCATTATTATCCTGATTACCGGCGCCGGCGGGGTCTTTAAGCAGGTGCTCGTTGATTCGGGTATTGGTCATTCGCTTGCGGAAGCGCTTGCCGGAGCATCATTGCCTGTATTGTTACTGGCATATCTGATTGCGGTGGTGGTGCGTGTAACCCAGGGTTCGGCAACCGTTGCTATGATCACTGCAGCAGGTCTGCTCAGCCCGATAATTGCTCCGATGGCACTGACAGCGCCACAAACGGCATTGGTTGTGCTCTCGGTAGCAGCTGGAGCCACCGCGCTGGCTCATGTCAATGACAGCGGTTTCTGGATGGTAGGCAAATACCTCGGCCTCACCGAAAAACAAACACTGCAGACCTGGACCACCACCTCTACCGTCATTTCGGTCGTAGGGCTGGTATTTATTTTAATTGTCAACTTGTTTATTTAAAAGTGTCAAAATTATGGAAGCTGGATTTATCGGATTAGGAAAAATGGGCTTTCCGCTGGCCAAGAAATTGTTGCAGGCGGGAATAAAAATAATAGCGTGGGACCATGATAAAAATGCAGTGGATAAATTCCGTACTGCAGGCGGCATTGGCGCTGACGGCCCGGAAGAAATTACTACCTCGTTGGGGAAAAAAAGGGTAATCTGGCTGATGGTGCCTGCGGGGAACGCCATAGACGGCATTCTCGATACGCTGACTCCGTTGCTCGAAGAAGGCGATATTATTATTGACGGGGGCAACTCGTTCTATAAAGACTCCGTCAGGCGGGCGCACCAACTTGCAGCGAAAGGCATACATTTTATTGACTGTGGCACAAGCGGAGGACTATTAGGCGCTGAAGAAGGTGCATGCCTGATGGTGGGAGGCGAAAATGAGACCGTCGCGCATTGTGAGCCACTTTTTAGGATATTGGCGCTCGAAAACGGTTACTTTCACTGCGGACCGGCAGGCAGCGGCCATTTTGTAAAAATGATTCACAACGGCATCGAATACGGTATGATGCAGGCAATCGGTGAAGGTTTTGACCTGATGCAACACAGCGGATTCGATCTTAACCTCAAAAAAATTGCCCGGCTGTGGTCACACGGGTCGGTGATACGAAGCTGGTTAATGGACCTTACCGGCGACGCATTGGAGAGAGACCCGGATATGGTATCGCATCATGGGGTTATTCAGCATTCGGGCGAAGGTAAATGGGCCGCACAAAC
The DNA here is from genome assembly GCA_022567155.1 of Bacteroidota bacterium. GTDB lineage: Bacteria > Bacteroidota > Bacteroidia > Cytophagales > Cyclobacteriaceae > SZUA-230. Next base: position 311 of record JADFHN010000007.1, on the reverse strand, counting down.
CGCCCTGGAATTTGAAATACCGGCACCTGTCATTACACATTCGTTGCTCGCAAGATTCAGTTCTTTACAATCCAATTCATTCGGAGCACGAATTGTGGCAGCGCTGCGAAAGGAATTTGGCGGGCATAATACAATAAATCCATAACCGTGTATGAATGCTGTGTGTTAAGCGCTTATCAGAATGAGGAACCAACCTGAAGTATATCCAGGAACTATTGTGGCACAACTCGAGTAAAACCACCGAAATTCACACCCATATTCCCCATGCGGGAATGAAAAATGTACAAAGTCCTTTAGACCAGTTGGCGGAT
>JADFHN010000131.1 GCA_022567155.1 Bacteroidota bacterium | reverse complement strand
ACTATTGACTTAAATCCATCTGTGGCTACCAGTTATATTGATTTAGCTTGGTTGCATCTAAGAACCGGTGAAGTGGACAAGGCCAGAGCGCTGCTGTTAAATAAGCAGAGTATTGATGGATACTACATGACTAGAAGCTACGTCGAGCTAATGGACCGAAACTACGAAGAAGCTATCAGTATCCTGGAATCTTCTCCCCATGAAGTGAGTGCCGGTTCATATGATGCTTATACACCAAAGCCATTGCAATTAGGGCTTATTTACTATGTGATGTCCGATAGGGAATTAGCAAACGAACATTTTCAGAAGGCCAGGCAGGTTTTAGAAGACAAACTGAGCGAAATACAGGATGATTCCCGTCTCTATAGTTCATTAGGCATTGTTTACGCCGGGCTGGGTATGACAGAAGAAGCTATGGCAGCAGGCAATAAGGCCTTGTCCATCATGAATATCTCTGTCGATGCCTATAGAGGATTCTACCGGGAGTTGGATATGGCCAGGATCCTGCTGATGATTGGGAAGTATGATGAAGCCATAGCCAAACTTGAGTTCCTGCTCCAACAAAATGGTTTCATATCAGTAGAGCTGCTGAAAAAAGATCCGTTCTGGGATCCATTAAGGGATATTGATGCTTTCAAGGCATTGATTGAAAACCCGAAATATCAAATCAATTTGGATGACAACTGATTCTTTGACTCAACACATGCATGCCTCACCGGCTCGGAGGCTTGCTGCTATAATATTTACCGATATCGTCTGGTACACGGCTTTGATGAGGAGTAGAGCTACCGGTTACTCTATTATAAAAGTAAGCTCAATTACATCCTGCTCATCTTTAATAACTTTTCGATTGGAAATTTCCTGGTCAAAAAGACGGTTAATATTGTTGCCGGCCAGGTCCTCTAAACGTGTTTCAATTTGTATAATATAACCTCCTTTATACCAGGTTTGATCAGGTGTGAATTCGTATATAGATTCCTCTTTCAACAAATGCGCTCTTCCGGGAACGACTTTCCTGTCAGGGCCTATTAGTTGAATTGCCTCAGTAGCCAGGACGGCATCCATAGGCTCCCCAAATTCAATCCTGAAGGATTCGTCGGAATTGGCAGGAGGAATTACCAATTTCCATTTCCTTGGATCCGGGGAAAGACTGTCCCTAACCACTGTGTAAAATTCCTTCGTATAGGATTTGGACAACGGCATCCTGTTGGCCCCCCTCCAATCACTGTTAATGATTATTTTGTAATGAGCTCCTTCATTTAACGGAGTTCCCAATAACCGGTTGGGGATCAATCCCCTCTTTATCCTTCCGGGATCAAGCCAAAGTGTAAGAAGGGTATTGTCTTCATTCCAAAGCTCAGGCTGAAGATCAAGAAAAGTGCCTACAAGTGTGTCCCCGGTATTCTTATAAAGCACAGAAATATTCCGGATAGCTTCTCCTTCACTCATTGGGTCCGAGAATTCAAAATACATCTTAAGTAAATTCTCTGGTAACGTATCACTGGTTGGATAGATAGCAGTAATCTCGGGAGGATTACCCTCTTTCTCTTCAATTACAAATGTTCCGATTTGTTGTTGCACCAGGAATACCTCATATTTGATACCGGATGTAAAAGGTACAATTGGGTGGAATATTAATTCATTATTATCGAAAATCCACTCACCCAGGACCGGCTGGTGCAAATTATCATCAACTATGATCGTAAATTGTTTCCGAAGAGAAACTTTATCTGCCACTTTATGGAAACGGAAAGGAATGACGATCCCTATTGCTTTTACATCATCCCATAAAATGGTTATTTCATTCTTTCGTTCTTCCTTTCGGCAACCGGATAAAAGTATAAAATATAGAACCAGGCCACACCACAAGGGCAACCAGGCCACATTCAAAATCTTTAGAGCCATCTAACTGTTAATGTCCTCAGGTTCAGGTCTCCATTTGATCTTCTTTGAAGAATTATAAACTGGCTATCATCCAGTTTATCCAATTGTAATACATTAACTAAAGGTAGATTAAAATGATCAACACCTTCTGTCGTTTTAATAGGTTCCGTCAATGAACCTTCATATTTTTCCAGGTCCTCATACTTTACTGTAATTACCGGCCGGTTTGAATTAGCCATCAAAAGATGCGATTTACCATCCTTCTGCATGGTGATCATATCCAGAGGGGTATTCCCAAAACCAAATTCAGCTACTGTCCTTCCTTTTACATGGGTCCCTGATTTCAGATCATCCAATGGAAAAAGGACCAATGGCGTGCAGGTATAACTGGCTACAAGATATTCTATGCCATTAAGCTCCGCAACAGTAAATGTTTTAATAGGTGAATGCGTCTCATATTGTCCATGGGCTCCGTGATATATTTCCAGTGATGCATGGTCCTGCTTTCCTGAAAACGGGAATGGAATACTTCTGAAAGTGGATCCGAATTCCTGATTGGAAAGGCCGGATACCATCACCTTACCATTATAATATCCAAGGTCAGAAACAGCCCAAACCCGCAAGGACCTTCCCCGGCGGTCTTTGGCATCCTCAGCTGGTGCATTGTTAATGGAAACATCAGAATAGCGAATATCTTTGAGATTAACGGCCTCAAATTTTCCTCCTGACAGTCTCAGCAATACAGGTGTTCCATCGTTCATGTGTACCGAGATATATATTTTCTTTGAGATTGGATTTACGGCCAGGTCCTGTATTGTTATATTCTCAATTTTCGTACCCAAAGCGGACGCCAATTTCTGATCAAAGTTTTCGATCTCAATTGATTCAGCGCTTTCAACAGCTTCAGTGTCCCCTGTTTCGATGGCAACGACAGAGGCGCTTTTGGAATCTCCAATAAAAAGAATGGCTTCCGGACCAAAGGCTAAGGCATTCATGGACCTGATCTCCGGATCTCCGGTTTTGAAATTATCGAATACATCACTGGAATTCGATGTAACTGCTGAAATCAATGACCCCAATAGTGGAATCAATAGAAAGAGATAATATTTTTTCATAGCGTTGGTTTTTTGATTTCAGGAAAATTACTATTTTTTTTAAATTATTTCCCTCATATTTTAAGAATTGTGATCAGAAATTTGAGATTTCCTCGATTTCGTGGTGTCTCTTTATTGACTACCATTAATCCGAAGACTACACTCTGGCCATACCTCGAAAAAGATTAATGGGAATGCTAAGCACAGGTTATTTGGTTTATTTTTGTATCTTGAATCCTGATCTTATGTATCGTACTTAAACTCTGAATCCAATGAAATCGATAACTATCCTTGCAACGTTATTCATCATCATCATTTTTCCCCTTTACTTAAATGCCCAGGGTGGAGAAGCTCCCGATGGGTTCGTGTCCTTATTTAACGGCAAAGATCTTTCTGGCTGGAAAATACCCGAAGGGGATAATGGCCATTGGAAAGTACTCGACGGCGTGATAGACTATGACGCCGAAAGTGAATCAAAAAACGATAAAAGCCTGTGGTCGGAAAAGACGTACAAAGATTTTGTTCTGCACGTCGATTGGCGTATCAAAGAGACGCCGTGGAAAAATCCTCGCGTGCCCATCATCTTACCCAGCGGTCTTCACAAGCTGGATGAAAACGGCAAACAAATAACTATGATTATTCCTGATTCTGACTCCGGCATCCTCCTGCGTGGGGTGGGAAAGTGCCAGGCGAATATATGGTGCTGGCCCATTGGTTCGGGCGAGGTATACGGTTACCGCATGGATAAAAACATGCCACCTGAAGTCCGCCGGGGTGTGACCCCTACCACAAATGCCGATCATAACATAGGTGAATGGAATACTTTCAGGATCACAATGATAGGTGACCGCATGAGTGTGGAGCTTAATGGAATACAGGTGATTGAAAATGCATTGTTGCCTGATATACCTCTGGAAGGCCCGTTTGGCCTCCAGCATCATGGCTCGAAGAAGGATGGGGAATGGGTGAGCCCACCGAGTCTGGTCCAGTTCCGGAACATATATATTAAAGAGCTGTAGATAACGGGTTTACGAACGGACTCAATAGATAAATGGTGTAGTTAGGAACTACACATAGACCAGAACCCTCCAATTCCCATTGATTTTCCGATAAAATCCCGTCGGTATATAATTTTCATGTTTTGTTTTAGAATTAAAGTTCCCAGCCCTTACGATAGTCCCGCTTCAGGTAATTATTTGCTTCCTTGTCATTTGTGATTTCCATTTTTTGTGTATCGTAATCCACTTTTTTACCTGCTCTTAGCGCCACGGCCGCAAGATTTATCGTTTCTGTCACACATTCCGCATTTATAAAACTTCCAGGGGTTTGTATATTGTTTTTGATCGCGGGCACCCAGGTGTTGGATCTGGGCTGGTTTTCCCTTTTCGGTATTACTTTTTCACCAATATATGCATCCATTTTTGATTCGGGGATCAAATGAGGTTCTTCACCCAGGAAACCGGCGAGGATTTTTCCTTTATCACCCACGAACATCATTCCTTCATTCGGTATTGGCTTGTTATCCGCTTCCAGCTCTTCCGGGGGAAAGGGTTTCATACCACCGTCGTACCAGATAAGGTCAAAGGGAGGAAATTCTTCCTGTTGTGGAAACTTCAACTTGATCATACAGGAGTATGGGAACGCCACATCATTTTTCACATTTGTACTCACGTTATTTACAACCGTGCGTGTGGTTGTTCCAAAAGCCCTGGCGCTGATGGGCGGGGATTTTATTCCGAAAGCTGAAAACAGCGGAAACAAACTATAGTGTCCCATATCTGCGATACTACCACCGCCGAAATCATACCATCCTCTGAAAACGTTGTGCGTATAATTAGGGTGGTAAGGACGGTCAGGAACAGGTCCGAGCCAAAGGTCCCAGTTAAATCCATCCGGAATTGGGGGAGTATCGGTAGGGTTCGAGGTCCATTGCGGCCACACCGGACGATAGGACCAGTTGTGGATTTCCTTCAATGTACCTATTGCGCCATCCTTGATCCACTTTTTTATTAGTTCATGTTCAGGCCGGTCACTCCAGGCAAGCAAATGGGTAATCACTTTCGTTTTCCTGGCGGTTTCAATAGTCAGTCTGCCCTCTGCCATCCTGTTGGCAATGGGTTTATGGGTGATTACATGTTTTCCCTTATTCATCGCAGCAATAGCGATGGTAGCATGAAGATGATCGGGCGTCATGATCTTGATCGCATCAATATCGCTTTCTTTTTCCAGTAGTTCCCTGAAATCCTCATATGAATTGCATCCTTTGTAATTCCCGGAAGGGGAATTTTTAGCATAATAATTTTCTACGTATTCCTTACCCAGATCACGTCCTCCCGGTATTCCATTTAGACCTTCGCCCCAGGTCGGGTCCTCCAGGGTCCTGCGGATTCCATTCCTGATTCCGTGTGGTGACCAGTCGATGTAGTTTGTCGTATACTTGTTCGGATCGCAAACCGCTACCACCTGAATTTCTTCGTTTTGAAGCATACCCGGCATTTCGCGAAGGCCCTGCGTACCGCAACCAATATTTGCAACAGTTATTTTGTCGCTGGGTGCAACATATTTCGACCCACCCAACACATGGGGTGCGACAATGGTAAAAGCACCTGCAGCGGCAGTGGTACCAATAAATTTTCGTCGGCTAATTTTCCTTTTAGTAGTCACAATGATTTTATTTAGGGTTAGGGTGTTGTTTTTTTCAGCTAAAATTTACAAAAAACAGGCGTGGAATACAAATCATTTGTTGTTCACACTGTAAGGGAATTCCTTACAATAAAAGCATTATCGATACAGGGCATCCAGGATTTTCCGGCCATCGTATCCGCTGCAAATGGCAATACGGAGTGGATGATTGTTGAATTGGACAATTGTGCTACGGATATGATGACCGCAGTACAGGAAAGTTATACCTATTTGGTTGAAAATGGGTTGGGGATTGGGAAGAGCTAAGCACATAGCTAAAAGCTAAAAGGTGAAAGGTGAAAGGTGAAAGGTGAAAGCTAAAAGCTAAAAGCTAAAAGGTGAAAGGTGAAAGGTGAAAGGTGAAAGCTTAATGCTAAAAGGTGAAAGGTGAAAGCTTAATGCTAAAAGCTAAAAGGTGAAAGCTTAATGCTAAAAGCTCAA
>JADFHN010000062.1 GCA_022567155.1 Bacteroidota bacterium | reverse complement strand
GCTTTAATGTAGATCCTGACAATATCACCAATGGGGTAGTAGTTGCCCTGGCCGACTTCAGTTGGGTGCGGAATGCTTTACCGGCCGGTTTGGTAGAGATTGCAGCCGGAACGGGAAGTGGCACGATATCGGAGACCCTGGAGAACAAGACCAGTGGACAGCTGAATGCAGAGTATGTGGTTACTTCTCAATCCGGTCCAGGCTGCGTCAGTTCAACGACTTATATAGTAACGGTCCCTGTAGATCCCGAGCCGGTAGGTGCAGACATAACGGTAGGGGCAGAATGTAGTAATGCAGGCTTTAATGTAGATCCTGACAATATCACCAATGGGGTAGTAGTTGCCCTGGCCGACTTCAGTTGGGTGCGGAATGCTTTACCGGCCGGTTTGGTAGAGATTACTGCCGGAACGGGAAGTGGCACGATATCGGAGACCCTGGAGAACAAGACCAGTGGACAGCTGAATGCAGAGTATGTGGTTACGAGTCAATCATTTGGTCCTGGCTGTGTCAGTTCAACGACCTATATAGTAACGGTACCCATAGAGCCTGAACCGGTTGGTTTCGACGACCTTGCAAACCCTGCTAATGAATTATGTAGCCGTGATTTTATAAATTATAATATCCAGACCCTGAATATTGACAATATTGGAATGGGTGGAAATGGCTTGCCTACCACATTTACATACCTTGTATCTTCATCAAATGAAGCCCAGGTTCCAACACCTATTCTTCTTGATAGATTAGCTCAAAGTACCAATCCAATCACTGACAGTTATACGAATACTTCAGGAGCCAATGTAACCATAACCTATACAATTACACCCTTTAGTTTCGTAACGGGATGTGAGGGTAATACTTTCACTGTAGAATTTGTAATCTACTCAGAACCCGAAGGAGTTGCAGATGCCCTAAATTCCTGCAGTGACATCGCATTAAACTACGACATCAATAATTTGAATGTTGTTCTAGGCGGTGGTAACGGGGTAATGAGTGACTTTACTTATGTGGTCAGCTCAGACAACGTATTGGTAAGTCCAGAGCCTAACAGAACCACTAAATCAGCGCTTCCCATAACCAATACCTATACAAATACATCGGCAGTTGATGCAAATATAACTTATACAATTACCCCAATAAGTCAGGCAAATAATTGCGTTGGTCAAACTTTTGATGTTGTATTTACAATTCAAGTAGAACCCGCCGGTGCAAATTACTCAGAAACCCAGTGTGGCGGTGTTACGCTAAATCATAATCTGAATAATGATATTACAAACCTCCCTGGTCCCAGTAGTGCTAAATTCTACTACACAGTGTCTAGTAATAATGTAGGGGTGCCAGCTGGTCCTGACCGACCATTTTTACTTGCTAGCGATGCGAACATTACAGATCCTTATAATAATACCACTGCCTCCGATGCAGTGATAACTTATATAGTCATTCCAATTAATAAAAGCACAGATTGCGAAGGTGATGCGTTTACAGTTGTATTTACGATAGAGCCTGGCCCGGCGGGAGCTTTAGATAATCAGGAAACTTGTAGTAATGTTCCTCTGAATTATGATATTCAGTCGGATAATATTGATGGCCTTGGCAATAGTGTTCCGGGTAAGTTTTCATACCTGGTAGTATCATCTAATCCCGGCAATGTTCCGGCAGAACCAAACAGGTCACCTGCATCTACTTTACCAATTACTCACAACTATGTAAATACTACTGCTGCCGATGTAATCATAACTTATACCATTACACCCGAAGGATTTGGTGCAGGCTGCGTTGGTGCACCCTTTAATGTTACTTTCACAATCCATCCTGAACCAGTAGTGAGTTTCAATCCTGGTGCTGCAGAAACAATATGTTCAGGTGACCCAATTACCACATCCGCCTTGATGGATATTCCTTCGTCCACAATCTTTTGGGAGGTAATAAGTATTACCGGTGCTGGAGTTATCGGTGTCAGCGTTGGAAATACTGGGATAACCGCAACTATACCTCATATTATTACAAATGTTGAAAGTGGTGATGCAGTTGTTACATATCAATTTACAGGGACAAGCCCAGCAACGAATTCATGTGTAGGACAAACAGCCGATCTGGTTGTAACCGTACGGCCTGAACCGGTCATGAATCCCGGATTAACTGCTATAGCTTGTAGTGATGACATAATAGACCTTCAACTAACCACAGATGGAGTATCTGTGATTGCTGATACATATAAATTAATCAGTGTTACTCCTAATGGCGGGCTAGTAGCAGATATAGGAAATGCGTCCACAAATGATGTGTCAGACCAGAATTTGATCAGAAATGATAAGTTTACGAATGTTTCCAATTCTGACCAGACTGTTGATTATATAGTTGAACCAACCAGTGGTGTCGGATGTGTTGGAGCCCAATTTGGATTCTCTGTCACGATTCGTCCCGAACCTGTTTTGGACGATGCGCTTAATCCATTCCCTACCTGTTCCGACGTTATCTCAGGAATTATTTTGACTACAGAGACTGCACCATTGTCTATTGCTGCTGCCAGTTACAATATTGTGTCCATTACTTTTGATGTCGGATTAGTTTCTGGAGGAGGAAATGCCTCAATCGGAGCAGGACAAGCTGATAATGCTCTTGAAAATGATACCTATACCAATACAACAAACGGCGTTCTCTTCGCACATTATACGATAATTCCAGTTTCAGCCGACGGATGTGAAGGGGATCCAACTGTTGTGGATTTTGAAGTAAATCCTGCCCCAGCATTGAGTACAACCATTGACCAATTAGTTTGTACGGATGAGGTAAGTGGTATAATCCTGGCCACAACGGGATCAAGTGAACCAGCTACATCATACGATATCATTAACATTGTTGTGGATGCTGGCCTTACCCCAATCGTTCATAATGCAACTTTCCCAAGAAATACTGCAGATGTTAATGATCTTGGTCTCGAATCCTTCGAAAATCTTAATGATGATGTAAGAAGTGTTACCTGGGAAATTGTACCTATTACAGCTGCAACATGTAGTGGTCCTTCTCTGGTTATAACATTGAGAGTTGAGCCGACAATTGACGCAAATATTAGTAATCTTACTCCTAATATTTGTACTGGAGATCAGACTGATATAACGATTAGTACCACCAATGTGCCGTCTGCAGGAAGTATTTCTTACAATATCAGTGTAACAAGTACAGGCGGAGTTTTCGGATTTGTTCCAAACCTTAATAATCTACCAAGCCCTTATACTATAAATGATATACTTACGAATAATGGCGCCGTAGCTGAAACAGTAACTTATGCAATTACTCCGAGAGCTAATTCTGCTAAAGGCGGAGCGGGTTGCATTGGTGATGTCATCTTCGTAGATGTCGTAGTTGAGCCAAACCCTGCGGCTACAGCTACCGTAAATGCAAATTTCATCTGTTCTGGAGATGATACAGACATTGATTTAACAAGTTCAGTCGCCGGAACAACTTACACCTGGACCGTGGTGGATAATCCAGATGTAACCGGGGAGGCGGATGGTAGTGGAAATTCCATAATTCAAAGTCTTGTAAATAGCACGTTGACCGCACAGACAGTCACCTATACAATTACTCCAACAGGACCTAATCCTTTGAATTGTGTTGGACCTACCACAATGGCGATAGTCACTGTTAACCCTCAGGCTACTGTTGATGCGGGCCTACCACAGACCCTTTGTGAAGGGGAGGTAGTAGTTATGTCTGGAACAATGACAGGATTAAATCAGCTTGTTTTCTGGTCTGGAGGGGCTGGCAATTTTAGCAATCCGACTTCGGTTATCACCACTTACTTCCCTGCATTTGGTGAAACAGGTAACGTGGTACTGACGCTCAAATATACCGATGGTTCCGGTGTGTGTGCTGATGTGTCCGATGTTGTGACTATCACTATCAATGAGGTGGTATCGATATTTTCCGGGCCCGGTTACGTGATTTGTGAAGAAGAACCGCTTGCTCTTACAGAGGCCACTATGGGAGGCTCGGCTACAGATGTATTATGGACCATTGAAGGAGGCGGTACAGGTACATTTTCGCCAGGCCCGAATGTGCTTAATCCTACATTTACGCCTGATGCGGGAATAAAAAATACATTGATTACATTGAAACTAACAGGATCGGATATCTCCGGAATTTGTGCAGTTGTCAGTAGTAATTTATTTATCACCGTAAATGCTGACCCCGTTATTTCAATCTCCACATTTGACCCTGACAGGGAAATCTGCGAATCTGATCAGATTGTATATTCGGCATTCGGAGCGCAAACCTACCAGTTTTTCCTTGACGATGGAACCGGATTTGTGCCTGTGACCACCGTAGGTAACCTGGCCACCCTTGATGGACTTGCAGCAGGTACATATACCATAAAAGCAGAAGGAACGGCTTCTACTACCTGCTCAAGCGAAAGTCCTGAAGACTCATTCACGGTTATTGCACTTCCTCTTATCAGTCTGACTGCAAGTACAAACTCCATCTGCGAGGGCGATCAGGTGATATTTACAGCATCGGGTGCCGGAACAAACGGACTTTATAAATTCCTGGTGAACGACATACCCGTTCAGGGACCGGGATCAACAGACATATATACCACTGTTTTGTTACAGAATGGTGATGTGGTGAAAGTAGTTGGGACTGAAATTGTATCCAATTCATCGTGTGAAAACACGAGCGTTGAAATAGTAGTGAGTGTTTCTCCGGCACCATCGATTACACTGGCAAGTTCTTCCGAAGCTTCCAATAACATTATATGCCTGGGAGACGAGGTGACATTTACGGCCACATCAGATATTGCCGTAGAATACACATTCAAAATCGATGGAATTAACGTCCAGAAAAGCGCTTCCAATACATTTGCAACTTCTGAACTGATCACCGGAAGCTCGGTTACAGTTGAAGTAACCGGACCCGACCCTGCTTCGTGTAATAAAGTATCCGAAAGCATCCAGTTTATTGTGAACCCTGTACCGACGGCAGTTTTGAGCGGAACTGCAAACCTATGCAAGGGTGGGTTTGCCAATTTGCAGATTGATATGACGGGAAGAATACCTTTCACGGTCGTGTACAATGATGGGTCATCCGACATTACGTTGAATAATCTGGCAAATTTACATTTTATTACCGTTCAGCCAGAAACTACCACCACGTATAAACTGATTTCAATAACCGATGCCAACGGATGTACAGAAACATCTCTTCCGGGTGAAATAACGGTTACGGTAGAAGGTGCAGTTGCCTTGTTCTCGATTGAGGGGGATTTGGAAGGGTGTAGCCCGCTTTCAGTTACATTTAAAAATGAAGACATTAAAGAAGGCGTAACTTATCTTTGGGAGTGGGGAGATGGTTCCGCGCCTACCATTACTACTGATGCAACCGTTACGCATGAATTTGAAAATAATTCTACCACCACAACGCTGAGTTACAACGTAACACTGATTGCTACAAACAATGAGTTAAGTTGCCAGGATTCCCATTCGGAAACGGTGCAGGTGTTCCCGTCCGTACTTGTTAGTGTGCTTCCAAGCACAGAAGGTGACTGCGGACCTGTATCGGTAAGCTTTATTAATAACACGCTAGGGGCATCCACTCATAAATGGTTCTACCGTTTAAAAGGGACAACAGATGAAAACGAAGTAATAACCTCACCATTTGTTACCTATGAACTTAGTAATAAAACCAGCTCAACGGTTATTTACGAGGTTGTTTACGAAGCGTCAAACGGAAATTGCAAACAATCTAAGATCACCGAAGTATTTGTTTTGCCGGAACTGATACCTTCATACGAAACTTCTCAGAACCCGATAGATGTATTGGCAACTCCGCATGTGACTATTACCAATACGACACTGAATAAGGCCGCCTGGACGTATAAATGGGAATGGGGCGACGGTAACACTACAACAAGCGTTGAACCAGGCAGCCACACGTATCTCGATGAATTCGGGAATCCAACATTTGGTACATTCGAAATTATCGAGCGCATTTCGTTCCAGGATGCCAACGGATCATGCGATGCCACCACATCGACAGGATTTACGGTTGATCCGGTATTTCCGGAAGTAGATTTTGAGGTGGATGTGACAGAAGGATGCCGCCCGTTAACGGTTAATTTCACAAACCTGTCCGTTTCAGTGGATGCCAATACGGTGTTCTGGGAGTTTATAAATGACAGGGGAGTGGTAATAGCTACCTCAGAAGAGTATCATCCTGCATTTACTTTTCATGACGCGTCAAAATACACCATACGGTTAACTGCTGGTAACGCCATAGGCGTAGCGGACTCGGAAACCAAGGAATTCCTGATCACCGTAAATGAATTACCGGTTCCTTCATTCACGTTAAGGCCCGAAACGGTATTTCTGCCCGATGGTGTAGTATTTACCCAAAACCTTAGTACGAACGGTGCAGATAATTTCTTCTGGATATTCAATATATTAGACTACAATGCTAATTCCGGTGAAGAAGCTGACCTGATTTCTACCTTTTTTGAACCTGAAATTGTGTACAAGACCAGGGGCTGGAAGGATATCATGCTGATTACCACAATCACAGCAACAGGTTGCGCCGATTCACTACTGATAGAACGTGCTGTATTTGTGGATGAAGGGGGCAATACGAGGATTCCTAATGCATTTTCGCCTAATCCTAGCGGTCCCAGCGGTGGTATTGGTGGTGGTGCCGGGGGTGCTGCTGGGGGTGGTGCTGGTAATTTTAATGATATATTCCTGCCTGTAATTCAGGGATTATCACCGGAGCCGGGCTCATTCCACATGCTGGTATATGACCGCTGGGGTAACCTGATATTTGAAAGCTGGGATGAAAATTTTGGATGGGATGGCTATAGTGAAAATGGCAAACTTTTACCATTAGGTGTATATGTGTATAAACTTGATCTTAAATTTATTGACGGATCCGCGACGATCCGTATCGGTGACGTAACATTGATTAGATAAGTCTGAGAAAATGATTAAATTTGAATTTATGGCCAGAAAGCAATTTACCGTATTATTGTTGGCTTTGGGTATTATGTACGTTGGATGTATGGGAGAAGTATGGGCACAGGACCCGCAGTTTTCCCAGTTTTACAATGCACCGCTATATCTGAACCCTTCTTTCACAGGTGCCACCAATTCAAACAGGGTTATCCTCAACCACCGGTTGCAGTGGCCTAATCTACCTCAGACTTTTGCAACGTACACTTTTTCTTATGATATCATGCGTCCTGAGCTGCGAAGCGGGTTTGGTATTTTGGTTTCTACCGACAAAGCTGGTTCTGCGTCGCTTCGCACTACCAATATAGATTTGATGTATGCGTATAAAATACAGTATGGAGACAGGTGGGTAATGACCCCGTCAATTTATTTTGGCTATGGCATGAGCAGCATTGATCTGGGAAAACTACTTTTGGGAGATCAGCTTGAATTTGGTAACGGCACCGCACCAACACTGGATCCGGCCATTGCGGCCCTCGGAAACACATCGTATTTTGATATCGGAACAGGATTTTTAATGTATTCAGTACGCCACTGGCTTGGATTATCGGCATACCATATCAATCGGCCCAATGTTTCGTTACTGAAAGCCGAAAGCCGGCTTCCTGTGCGGTGGAATTTACACGGAGGAACACGGATACCGCTTAACCGTGGATTTAATCCACAGCCGACCGGAGCAGCATTGGTTCCCTATTTTCAGTTCCGCAAACAGGGTTCTTTTGAACAGTTTGATCTTGGATTGAATTATGTAATTCCACCACTGACTATCGGACTCATGTACAGGGGTGTGCCATTTTTAACACAACAATCCAATCCACCGGATGGCAGCAACATTGTGAACCAGACCGTGAACCCGAGTACCGACGCCCTGGTGTTTCTGCTGGGAATGCAGATATATAATTTTCAGTTTGCCTATAGCTTTGATTTTACGATTTCAACCCTTGGTTCCGAATCCGGCGGCGCCCATGAGATATCGCTCATATGGGAGTTTCAGCTCCTGAACCCCAGGCACGTGAAACGAAGGGTGAAACAAATCCCTTGTCCTACATTTAATACAGCCAAAGGAGGCGTAAATCCTTTCCGGAAAAGATAGGTTTTTCGAAATTCTTTTTACCATTTTTAATAAAATCTTAGATTTGCAGTCCTTTTACCCTTTAGGTTGATTGGTTACTGCGGCAAATATGAATGTCACTTCCCATCTTACTGATAATTTTATATTCAGAATATTAGCTGATATAGCAAAAAAGCAACGTCTTCAGGTTTTTATTATCGGGGGCTACGTAAGGGATTTTCTACTTAAAAGGCCATCAAAAGACATTGATATTGTTTGTGTTGGCAGTGGCATAGCGCTTGCAAAAGAAGTGGCTACCAGAATCAAAGAAAAAAAATCAATTACATATTATAAAAATTTCGGCACTGCTTCCATAAAATTCAAAGGCTGGGAGCTGGAGTTCGTGGGGGCAAGAAAAGAGTCGTACCGGCAGGATTCAAGAAAGCCCATAGTAGAAGATGGTACGCGCGAAGATGACCAGAAAAGGCGTGATTTCACGATTAATACGCTGGCTATCAGCCTGAATGAAGCTGATTTTGGCGAGCTTATTGATCCGTTTAACGGTGTTAACGATCTAAAACAAAAAATAATCCGAACCCCGCTCGATCCAGCAGTCACATTTTCGGATGACCCACTTCGTATGATGCGCGCCATTCGGTTTGCAACCCAGCTTGGTTTTGATATCGAACCTGAAACCTTTGATGCCATTACAATGAAAGCTGAACGCATCAGTATTGTATCAGTAGAAAGGGTAACTGATGAGTTAAATAAAATAATATTATCAGCAAAACCATCCTATGGGTTTAAATTACTTTTTCATTCCAGACTGCTCCATACCATTTTCCCGGAACTTGTGGAATTGCAGGGAGTGGATACGATAGACGACAAATCACATAAAGACAATTTTTACCATACATTAAAAGTGCTGGACAATGTAGCAGGCGTTTCAGACGATCTTTGGCTTAGGTGGTCTGCTTTGCTTCATGATATTGCCAAACCGGCCACAAAACGATTTGATCCGGTTCGGGGATGGTCTTTCCACGGACATGAAGATAAAGGGTCTAAAATGATACCAGTGATCTTTCGAAGGCTGAAATTGCCACTCGATAAAAATATGCACTTCGTGAAAAAAATGGTTCGTTTGCATCTTCGCCCGATCTCACTGATAAAAGATGAGATTTCAGATTCTGCAATCCGGCGATTACTTTTTGAGGCTGGCGACGATATAGATGCTTTAATGACACTTTGCAGGACGGATGTAACCTCAAAGAACTTTGAAAAAGTAAAACGGTTCCTTAGCAATTTTGATAAAGTTGAACGCCGGCTTAAAGAAGTTGAACTGAAAGACCGGATACGGAATTTTCAGCCTCCTGTATCAGGCGATATTGTTTTAAAAACTTTCGATATTTACCCCTCCCGGGTGATCGCAGAAATCAAGGAAGAAATCAAGGAGGCCATACTGGACGGAAAAATTAATAACAACTACAAAGAAGCGTATAGTTTAATGCTGAAAATCGGGGATAAAATGGGATTAAAGAAAAGAATTGATAACTGAGTAAAATTAAATGTTATAGATATGAAATACATAAAACTCTTTTTAGTGGTTATAGTTTTTACGTTTATCGCCCTCCGGGTAAGTGCCCAGTATGATTTGAATAAGATTTATCAGGCTAATTATGACCGGGCGCTGGTGTATAATGATTATTTTGAAGCTAAAAGCGCATTATACAAGCTCGTGATAATGGAGCCGGAGAACGATTCGCTGCTTGCCACACTGGCTTATCTGTACTTCGATGCCCGGCAATATGCTTCAAACGTACTCATTTGTATGGATGTACTAAAGTTGAATCCGAATAATACCGGTGCAATGGAAATGAGCGCCATCTCCTATGAAAACCTTGGATTAAAGGATAAGTCACTGGAGTATTATGAAAAGCTGTATCTGAAGACAATCGATTTTCAGGTACTTTACAAGATGGCGTTTCTCCAGTACGATTTGAGTAAGTTTCTACAATCCATCACCAATATTGATATTTTGCTGCAACAGCCCCAGGCAGAGGAAGCAACCGTTTTTTTTACGATTGAAGAAGAAGAAAAAGAGTTTCCTGTTAAGACGGCCCTGATTAACCTGAAAGGCCTGGTGAACAAAGAGTTAGGAAATATTGAAGAGGCTCGTCAAAACTATGAAGAAGCGTTGAAATTATCTCCGGATTTTGTTTTTGCTAAAGAAAATATGGAGGCGCTTGATAAATAAATATTTAAAACATTGGTTCTACTGTTATTTTGTGGAAATGATTAAATACGTAAATACGTAAATGCGTAAATGATTGAATGCGTAAATATTATTTATTGTTCATTTTGAATATTTCTTTCCCGGTCATCCTTCTCTATAAAAAATTAAAATTTATTTAAGCATTTAAGCATTTTAGCATTCGGTTATAAATCCATTCCTCATTAAACCTACCTGCTGGCCTTTA
This sequence comes from Bacteroidota bacterium, assembly GCA_022567155.1. GTDB lineage: Bacteria > Bacteroidota > Bacteroidia > Cytophagales > Cyclobacteriaceae > SZUA-230. The sequence continues at coordinate 12,107 of JADFHN010000062.1, read as the reverse complement.
GGCAGGTTCGTGGTAAAACCAAAACATTTAATTTTATAAAAGTCCTGTAATTTAAGGTTGCAGGACTTTTTATTTTAATACTGCCGTAGATTTACATGCAACCCAGCATACATTCAACTGTCTTTATTTTGAAAAAGAACGAATTGATATCCGGATTCAGTAATATACACCAGGATCTTATTGATCGATCTTTGAAGGGAGATGGAATTGCACAGAGTAAGCTTTATGGGCTATATTCAAAGGCTATGTATAACGTTTGTCTGAGAATAACGAACAACGAAGATGATACAAAAGATGTTATGCAGGAAGCATTTATAAGCGCTTTTCAGAACCTCGGGTCTTACAAAGGCGAGGCTTCGTTTGGTGCATGGCTTAAACGAATTGTGGTGAATAAAGCAATTAATCACATAAAAAGGAAACGGGTGGAATTCACTGAATTAAATCCGGAAAGAGATGAAATGCAGGAGGAACAACCGGACCTGACAAATGAACAGGAATTGACAGTAGAAAAAATTAAAAATGCCATAGTGAAACTTCCCGATGGATACAGACTGGTATTTTCATTGTACCTTCTGGAGGGATACGATCACCAGGAAATTGCCGGGATATTAAACATTTCGGAATCAACGTCTAAATCGCAATATAACAGGGCTAAAAAAAAGCTCAGGGAGTTAATTGAATAAAGATGAAAAATAAACCAAAAGACAAACTTGAACAATTTATCCGCGGCCATCGCAGTGAGTTTGATTCGGCAGATCCGCCAGATGAAATCTGGAAAGCTGTTTCCTGGCAATTGGATCATTCAAACCCTGAAAACGTGCCAAATCACTGGTTATGGGTATGGAAAGCGGCCGCAATACTGTTTTTTGGACTTAGCGCTTATTTGTTTATTCAGATTAACGGGAATAAACGCAGTGAGTATAACATGAATATAACATGGGAACAACAGATAGCTGAATTTGAAAATGCAGAGCAATATTATAATAGTATAATACATGTAAAAAAGCAGGAGCTTATAAATTATCTTGATGAAAAAAGCCCTTTTTATTACGATTTTAAAAAGGATATTACAGAATTGGATTCGACGTATATTCTGCTCAAAGGTGATTTTGATACAAATAGCAATGACCTCGTAATGGACGCCATGATAAGAAATCTGCAATTACGGATTGAAATTATGGACAGGCAATTGCAAATAATTCAAAAAGTTAAACAGGTAAAAAATAAGAATAATGATGACGTTACGATTTAAATCAGGTTTGGTTTTTCTGTTATTTCTTGTGTCCACTGTCACATTGTGGGCGCAGTCTGAGAAGAAAAAGGAAATAATAAAGACCTTTGATGTGGACTCAGATACGGAACTTGTGATCAGTAATAAGTATGGGGACATACATATTAACAGTTGGGAAAAAAATGTGATTGATGTAAAGGTTACGGTAACTGCTAAAAAGAGAAGTGAGTCACGAGCGCTGGAAGCATTGGAGAAAGTGCATATTGATATCTCTGAATCAATAGGAAGGATTGAGTTTGAGACAGAAATCAGTGGAAATTTAAGCAACAGGAATGGTGAGCGTATTACCATTGACTATGTGGTTAATATGCCGAAATCGAATAATCTGTATGTAAAGAATGCTTATGGTAATCTTTTTATTGATGATCTTGATGGTGATGTATATATGCGGATATCGTATGGTAATATGAAAGTAGGTAAACTAAATGGCGAAACTGAATTTAAATTGTCATATGGAAATGGGGAGATTGACCTTATAAAAAACGGGGAATTGTCTGTTGGATATTCAAATCTGGATGTAGAAGAGGCCGGCAATATTGAACTTACAAGCCATTATTCAAATGTTGACATTCGCATATCAAATGACATCTCACTTACAAGCAAATATGATAACCTTAAAATCGGTGATGTCCACACGTTGAAAGGAAACTCAAAGTATGGTAAAGTAAATATTAATCGTCTTTACAGTACTCTTGTACTCGATCTTTCTTATGGAAGTGGTGTAGATGTAGCGTGGATTTCCAGGGATTTCATATGGATTGATATTGATGCCAGCTACGCAGGATCTTCACTGTATTTCGAAGAAGGATTTGGTGCAGAACTGGAAGGATATTTCAAATATTGCGATCTGAAATACCCAAAAAATGAAAATTTTGATTTCAGCTACATAGATAAGCAAAAAAGCAGCAGCGAGTATAAGGGTAAGATCGGATCAGGAACAGGAAAAGCAAAAATCAGGCTCAGGTCAAAATATGCCAATGTGCGAGTCGGTTACTCTTCTTTGCATTGAACCCTGATAACAACTTTATTTCATGCTGCTGATATCAACCGACTCTTTTGTTGAATCATACAACTTTCCACCTTCGCATTTCATAATACGGAATGATGCACTCCGGATGAGGTTGTGGTTGTGCGTGGCCATAAGCACGGCAGTACCGCTTCGGTTGATCTCCTGAAATAGTTGAAAAATCCCCTCTGATACTTCAGGATCAAGATTTCCGGTAGGTTCATCCGCCAAAAGTATCAGGGGTTCATTAATCAATGCACGGGCAATTACAACCCGCTGCTGTTCTCCACCCGAAAGCTGGTGAGGATATTTAGCCGTTACCGATCCGAGGCCAACTTTCATGAGCACATCTGCCTGCCTGACTTTCATCCTGGAATTATCTTTCCATCCGGTGGCTTTCATAACAAAATCAAGGTTTTCAGTCACGGTACGGTCTCCAAAAAGCTGAAAATCCTGAAAAATGATGCCCAGTTTTCTTCTAAGCCAGGGCACTTGCACTTTATTAATATTCCGGATCTTAAATCCCGCAACTTCCATATCTCCAAGTCTTAGTGGCAGATCGGCATATAATGTTTTTAACAAGGAAGATTTGCCGCTACCGGTACGACCTACCAAAAACACAAACTCGCCTTTATCTACCTCAAAACTGATATCCGCCAATATGGTATTGTTGTCCTGAAAAATGGTCGCATTTTGAACTCTTACAACGGGATCTGTTGAAAAATTCATTGCATTAGATGGTCAGTTCCTGAAGTTTGCCAAACGGAAGGTTTTTAATTAATTTTTCCAAATTGCTTTCTTTTCCTTCAAGTCCATATTTCTCCAGGTTTTTCAAAGGCCTGTCGGCGCGAAAGTAAGCGATCAGCGAAAACTTCTCATCTCTCAACTGAATATAATCCGGTATTTTTTCTTTTCCTTTTACTTTTATGATATACATAAACCCACGTATTATACCAAGGCAGCTGTTTGTTGAGCTTTTTTATGGTCGGCAAGAAACTGTGCCAACCCTTTGTCTGTTAATGGATGATTCAACAACCCTATGATCACCTTATACGGACATGTGGCAACATGAGCTCCGATTTCTGCACACTGAATAAGATGTAAATTGTGCCTGATCGATGCCGCCAATACTTCTGTTTTAAAATCGTAGTTTTTGAATATGAGCACAATTTGTTCAGTGAGTTGCACACCGTCACCCGAAACGTCGTCGATTCGTCCGATAAATGGTGATACGTACGATGCTCCTGCTTTGGCAGCTAATATGGCCTGTCCGGCTGAAAATATGAGTGTACAGTTTGTCCGGATACCCTCGCCGGCCAGATATTTGATTGCTTTTACACCATCTTTGATCATTGGTATTTTGACCACGATTTTGTTGTCGATCTGAGCAAGCGTTTTTGCTTCGCTGATCATCCCTTCGTAGTCTGTGGCAATCACTTCTGCGCTTACATTGTCATCTACAATATTGCATATGGCTTTGTAATGCAATATTATATTGTCTTCTCCTGTTATGCCTTCCTTTGCCATTAATGAGGGGTTGGTGGTAACACCATCAAGGATTCCCAGGTCTTGCGCTTCTTTGATTTCGTTTAAATTTGCGGTATCAATAAAAAGCTTCATAGAAATTACGATTTTCAGGGTTAATTAAAATGATATGTAAAGTTAATGATAATGTACAAGGACAGAAATAAAAAATGGCAAATCAGATATCGCACCGCTACGACTGACTACCCTTGCTTCCTTCCGGATCTGGGGGATTCGACAGGAGCTGGTCGTACCGATTTGCCATTGCAAAGTTATAGCGAATAAATCTAAAACAGCAAGGTTCAATACGTAAATGAATTTTTTTAGAAAGAATCCTTTTCAAGAAGGATTTTAAAAAATAAGAAGACAAAAAGTAAATTTCAACAAAAGCCGCAAACCTGCCAGTAAAGGTATTCATAGGATTGAAAATTGCTAAAAACTATACTGTATGTTTTGTGAAAAGATATCTCATCTAATTTCAGGAAAAATGGTTCTTAATAAAAGCGAAACTGCGAATAGAATTTAAAATCAGAAATCTATTCAAAAGATTATTTCATTTATAATCTACATTTGGGTTAAGCAGGAATATTTCATTATCATTGTTTGATATTAAAACAAATAACATATGGGTAAAGGAGACAGAAAAACAAGACGTGGAAAAATAACAAAGGGAACTTTTGGTGTGCGGAGGCCACATAAGAAAAAGAAACTGGCAGAAGTAAAATCTAAGAAAAAAACGGTAAAGGCTGCACCAAAAAAAGCAATAAAAAAGACATCTGTTAAAAAAAAGAAGGAAGAATAACTTGATATTTAACAAAAGATCAACCTATATTTGATAAATGATTAAGAGATCTATATATAATATCAACTGGTGGTGGCCTGCTATGAATTGAGCAAGCCTGGACTGGTAGAGTTATGTAGAAGTTATATGAAGCTCGCTGATTCAGCGGGCTTTTTTTATCGACCATTAATTTGAAAAAGAAAATGATTGCAACAAAATATTTCTGGTGGTGGCCTTTATTTAGTCAGTGAACAACAAAATATCAGGTGTGTTATAAAACCCCTTGGCCGGTTGTTCACTATTAAACAGCCGGCTTTTTTTGTTATAAAACAATCAAATAGAATGAAGAAATATAATTTGCATACTACTCATATACAAATGCTTGCTGATACCATAAGCCCGGTGAGCCTATATCTGCGGTTTCGTGACGAATTTATAAATACACTGTTATTGGAAAGCTCCGATTATCACGGATCGGAAAACAGTGTTTCTTATTTATGCTTTGATCCACTTGCAATGTTTTCTGTTAAAAAACATGAAGTTACCTGCTCACTTCCTGACGGTAGTGTTACGGTTGGAGAGATAACCAGCACCAAAGGTGTTATGGATCATTTAAATGAATTTCTGTCAGGCTTTGATATTAACAAAATAGCAGGACGATATGCCGCACAGGGATTGTTTGGATATATAGGGTATGAAGCCGTAAAATATTTTGAAGATATCCGTTTCAGGAAAAAACCTGATGAGTACGATATTCCGGATATGCATTACCAGATTTTCAGATATGTGATTGCCATAGATCATTTCAAAAACGAGCTTCATTTGTACGAACAAAACATAAACGGTGAGGAAAAACCATCCCAACTTGAGAGAGTTATACATATAATTAAAAGCTTTGATATTCCATCCTACACGTTCGAACCTTCTAACGAAGAGCATTCCAACTACACAGACGCTGAATTTCTGAGCATACTGCAAAAAGGCAAAGATCTGTGTCAGAAAGGAGAGGTATTCCAGATTGTTCTATCAAGAAGGTACCAGACGAATTTTATAGGCGATGAATTTAACGTGTACCGTGCATTGCGATCCATAAATCCGTCGCCCTATCTTTTCTTTTTTGATTATGGCAGTTATAAAATTTTTGGTTCCTCGCCAGAAGCCCAGATTGTAATTAAAAATAAACATGCAACCATATACCCGATTGCTGGTACATTTAAGCGCACAGGATCAGATGATGAAGATCAGAAAAAAGCTAAAGCACTTGCTGCTGACCCTAAAGAAAATGCTGAGCACATCATGCTGGTGGACCTTGCCCGTAACGACCTCAGCAGAAATGGTGACAATGTAAAAGTGGAAACATTTAAAGAAGTACAGTTTTATTCGCATGTCATTCATCTTGTATCGAAAGTTACCGCTGATTTAGACCGGCACACATCTTCGTTACGGATGGTTGCAGAAACATTTCCTGCCGGCACCTTATCGGGGGCTCCGAAATTCAGGGCAATGCAGCTCATTGATGAACTTGAATCGACACAACGGGGGTATTACGGAGGTGCAATCGGCTATCTTGGGTTAAACGGTGACTTCAACCATGCCATCATGATACGCTCCTTTTTGAGCAAAAACAATACGCTTACGTATCAGGCAGGGGCAGGCGTTGTAGCCCGGTCTTCTATTGAAAGTGAGCTGAAAGAAGTAAATAATAAACTGGCTGCATTACGTAGTGCAATTAAAATGGCTATAGAAATTTAAGTTATGAAAATACTGGTGCTTGATAATTACGATTCATTTACCTATAACCTGGTGTATATGCTGAGAGAACTGGGATTTGGGAAAAAGTTAAATGTAGTACGAAATGATAAAATTCACCTGGACCAGGTTTCCGGTTATGATAAAATTTTGATTTCACCCGGGCCCGGACTTCCTGAATCGGCAGGGATATTAAAAGCACTTATCAGGAATTACTGCCATTCCAAAAGTATATTAGGGATATGCCTCGGTCATCAGGGAATAGCTGAAGTGTTTGGAGCCAGGTTATACAATATGCCTGTAGTACGTCATGGCGAATCGGGTAAGATGCAGGTACTTGACAGTAGTGAAATTCTTTTCAGGGGCCTTCCAGGTTCATTTATTGCCTGCCATTACCACTCATGGGCGGTTGATCCCGCTACAGTTAATGATGAACTGCAGGTTACAGTTGTAGATGAAAAAAAATGCATTATGGGACTTACACATGTCAGCTATGATGTGAGAGGCCTTCAGTTTCACCCCGAATCTGTGTTAACTAAAGTAGGAATGAAAATTATTGAAAACTGGATAACACATTAGACATAATCTATATGAAAGAAATATTACAGAAATTAACACAATTCAGACGACTGGACAAAGCGGAAGCCCGGCAGGTTTTAACCAACCTTGCCAGAGGCGCATACAATCCGGGGCAAATGGCTGCCTTCATCACTTCTTACCTGATGCGATCGATAACTATTGAAGAACTGGATGGATTCCGTGAAGCCATGCTCGATTTGTGTATAAAAGTAGATTTGTCTGCCTATAACCCTATGGATTTGTGCGGTACAGGTGGAGATGACAAAAATACATTTAACATATCCACACTGGCTTCATTTGTTGTGGCAGGCGCCGGATATCCGGTTGCAAAACATGGTAACAACGGGGTATCCTCCGTTTGCGGATCGTCGAACATACTTGCGCATTTTGGTTACCGCTTTACAAATAACTCGGATATGTTGAAAAAACAGCTTGAAAATGCAAATATTTGTTTTCTGCATGCACCGTTGTTTCATCCGGCAATGAAAAATGTAGCACCGGTACGTAAGGAACTGGGGGTTAAAACTTTTTTCAATATGCTGGGTCCCCTCGTAAATCCTGCGTCGCCTTCCAGGCAATTGATTGGTGTTTTCAGTCTGAAGCTCGCCAGGTTGTATGGGTATCTGCACCAGCACCTTGATAAGCGGTATGCAATCATCCATTCACTCGATGGGTACGATGAGATATCGCTTACAAGTGACTTTAAAATGATAACTAATCAGGGTGAACGAATTATTTCACCTGAAGAGATGGGGTTTAGGAAAATTGATCCGGAAGCCATATTAGGGGGCGATACCATCGAAGAAGCCGCAGGCATTTTTGAAGCTGTACTCAACGGCGATGGCACCGATGCACAGAATAATGTAGTTATAGCCAATGCCGGAGTGGCAATTCATACATATGATGCGCAGCTAAGCATCGAAGAGGGCATTTCAAAAGCCAGGGAGTCGCTTGCATCGGGAAATGCCCGAAAATCATTTAAAAAACTGATTGAACTGAGTTTAGAAGGAATACCAGCATAAAATGAGCAAGATAGTGAATATACTTGATGAGATAATTGCATTTAAAAAGCACGAAGTACAGGAAAAAAAGAAGTTGACTCCGGTAAATTCGCTTGAACAAAGCATGTATTTCAAAAAAGCCACTAATTCTCTTAGTAACTGTCTGCAGCGGAAGGATAAATCAGGAATCATTGCTGAAATCAAAAGGAAATCACCTTCCAAAGGGATCATTCATCCGGATGTTTCCGTTGCCAGGCTTTCAGCGGAGTACATAGCGGCAGGCGCTTCCGCATTGTCTGTTCTTACAGACGAAAACTACTTTGGGGGCAGCAATCAAGACCTGCTCATTGCACGAAAACAAATAGCCAACCCGATACTCAGAAAAGAGTTTATTATTGATGAATACCAGGTGGTTGAAGCCAAATCAATCGGCGCCGATGTGATTTTACTTATTGTGGCATGTCTTGATAAAAAAACATTGAAATCGCTTACCGGTCTGGCACATGACCTGGATATGGAAGTGCTCATTGAAGTGCACGACAAGAGTGAAATTTATGATGATTTGTTTGAGCTAGGCGATATCATCGGGATTAACAACAGGAATCTGGTAACATTTGATGTGAATATTGAAACCAGCCGGATACTTGCAGAGTTGATACCTGAAGGAATAACCTTGATTTCAGAAAGTGGGCTGCATGCACCTGAGCAGCTAATCGACCTGAAGTCGCATGGCTTTAACGGATTTTTAATCGGGGAGAATTTTATGCGCCAGACAAATCCTTCAAAAGCTTGCAGAAACTTTATTGAAAAGCTTGAAATCCTTGAAAAAAAGCAAAATGAAAACGCATTACATTAAGAAATGAAAATTTTGAAAATTAAGGTTTGCGGCCTGAAAGACCCTGAAAATATTAAAGCGCTGATACGGCTTAAACCCGATTTTATGGGGTTTATCTTTTATCCGGAATCCCCTCGATTTGTAGGAAATAGTTTCCCCAAATCTGTTATCCATTCCATACCCGATTATATTTCAAGAGTAGGGGTTTTTGTAAATGAAAAAATAGAAAAAATCCTGTCAATCGCTAAAAAATACAAACTAAATTATATACAACTTCATGGCGATGAAACTCCTGCAATGTGTAAGAACATAAGAGAAGAAGGTTTTTGCATTATAAAAGCAATTCCCGTTGAAAATGAAGCAGATATTATTGCCTCACAGTCATTTTACGGAGTAACAAATCACCTTTTATTTGATACTAAAGGAAAATTATATGGAGGAAGTGGAATTCATTTCGATTGGGATGTTCTTAAATCAAACAGTCTGGAAACCACATTTTTTATCAGCGGAGGCATTGGGTTACCTGAGATCACGCAGATACATGGTGATAGCAGATTGCTTCAAACCAACTTAATTGCGATTGATGTCAATTCGAGATTTGAAATAAGGCCTGGAGTTAAGGATAAAACCTTGATACAAACGGCGATAAACATGGTAAAACGAAAATGAAAAAATTCGAAGTTGATCAAAATGGGTATTACGGAAGATTCGGTGGTGCATATGTGCCTGAAATGCTATTTGCAAATGTGGAAGAATTACGTATCAGGTACCTTGATATACTGAATGATTCTTCATTTCAGAATGAATTCCATGCTTTATTGAAGCATTACGTAGGACGCCCAACACCACTTTACTTTGCAGGCAGAATTTCGGATAAATATAATACCCGGATTTATTTAAAAAGGGAAGACCTGAACCATACAGGTGCGCACAAAATCAATAATACGATCGGTCAGATACTTCTTGCCGGGCGACTCGGTAAAAACAAGATCGTTGCAGAAACCGGCGCCGGCCAACATGGCGTTGCTACAGCTACCGTATGTGCCCTAACAGGACTGGAATGTACAGTATATATGGGCAAACTGGATATGGAAAGACAGAAACCCAATGTTGAACGCATGAAGATGCTTGGAGCCAGGGTGGTTCCGGCACTTTCAGGTAACCAGACCTTAAAGGACGCTACCAATGAAGCCATGCGGCATTGGATCAATAATCCAGAGGATACGCATTATATTATCGGATCGGTTGTGGGGCCACATCCATATCCGGATATGGTAGCACGGTTTCAGTCGGTAATAAGTGAAGAAATTAAAACGCAATTGTTCGAACAGGAAAACCGGGAGAACCCCGACTATGTGATTGCATGTGTAGGAGGAGGCAGCAATGCGGCAGGAGCTTTTTTTCATTACCTGGAATGTGAGGAAGTGATGCTGATTGCTGTTGAGGCGGCAGGTAAGGGAATAACCACAGGCCAATCAGCAGCCACCATAGCCCTGGGCGCCGAAGGTGTGCTACATGGAAGCAAATCCATCATTATGCAAACGGATGACGGGCAGATAGTTGAGCCTTATTCAATTTCTGCCGGACTGGATTATCCTGGTATCGGACCATTACTTGCACATTTGTCAGAAAAAGAACGGGTTAAGTTTACTCATGTGACTGATAAAGAAGCGCTAAGAGCCGCACTGGAGTTAGCGCAACTGGAAGGGATAATTCCTGCGCTGGAATCGGCACATGCCCTGGCGATATTGTCAGAACTTAATCTTAAAAAATCAGATGTGGTGGTTATAAATTTATCAGGGAGGGGTGATAAAGATATGGAAACGTATATCCGTTTTATTAATAATGAGAAATAATAATATAATAATGAACGAATTTCAAATAGAATATTTAGACCACGTTGCGATCAGAGCAATGGATATAGATGTTTCGGCTAAATGGTATGAAGAAGTTCTTGGATTAAAAAGATATCAGCTTCCAGAATGGGGTGAATTTCCGGTCTTTCTTCTTTCCGGTAAATCAGGAGTTGCAATATTTCCGGCTTCAGGGAAAGCAGAAAATCGGGAGAAAACTTCCAGGAGGGTAAAAATTGATCATTTCGCATTTAACCTAACAAACGAAAATTTTGATAAGGCTAAGAAAAGATATGACCACTTAGGAATTAAATATGACTTTCAGGACCATTTTTATTTCCATTCGATTTATACAACCGATCCGGATGGACACACGGTTGAATTAACAACAATCGTTGTGGATGAAAAGAATTTTTATAAGGAGTAACTATCCCGGCATTGCAAATAACTTACAACGCTAATAAATGTCCTAAATGTAATATACTGCAGATAAAAGGAACAATGAACCAAATTGAAGTGATAGCAAACAAAATCGAAGATCTTTTTTACCGCAGAAAAAAGCGGATACTTTCCGTATATTTTACTGCGGGATATCCAAAAATCGATGCTACGGCTACGATTATCACTAACCTGGAGCAATCGGGAGTGGACTTGATTGAAATCGGGATCCCTTTTTCCGATCCGGTTGCAGATGGCGATACGATCCAGCACAGCAACCACGTAGCATTAAAAAATGGGATGACAATCCGGATGTTGTTTGAACAACTCCGGGATATCAGAAATCGTGTGGAGATACCGCTTATAATGATGAGTTATCTCAATCCTGTGTATCAGTATGGGATAGAAAAATTTTGCAAAAAATGTCAGGAAATTGGTATTGATGGCTTGATTATTCCCGATTTGCCTCTGTACGAGTATGAAACCAAATACAAAGACGTATTTGACTGTTTTAACCTGAAATTTATTATGCTGGTAACTCCACAAACGGCTATTGAACGGATCAGGAAAATTGATTTCCTTACAGGTGGGTTTATTTACCTGGTATCGTCAGCATCCACAACCGGGTCAAAAGGAAAGATGAGTAGTGAACAAATGCAGTATTTTAAAAGAATACACGATCTTGGACTTAACAACCCGTTGTTGGTTGGATTCGGCATCAGCAACAGGGAATCGTTTGTGAATGCCTGCCGGTACGCTGCAGGAGCCATTATTGGGAGTGCATTTATCCGTGCTATCAGCCAGTCAGATGACCTGAAAGCGTCCATATCATCGTTTGTACAAAGCATAAAAGCAGAATAAGAAAATACGAAATGGGTAGTGCAATAGCTGGAATTTACAACTTTGTAAATCGGTCTCAGTAGAAATCAGAAGCGAGCTTACGGGTATTTTAACCCAAAATTGTCAATAGGATTGACAATTTTGCCCTATGGGCAGACGAAAGTCATTGATAAACAATGACTTCATCTGGGTTAACCCAGGCATCCCGCC
>JADFHN010000130.1 GCA_022567155.1 Bacteroidota bacterium | reverse complement strand
GCTACCCGGCACCAAATTATTATTGTTGTAACCGGAAAATAACAATGTAGTAAAATCGGAAAGCAGAAATGTAGTGTTATCGGAAAATAACAATGCACTACTTTTGGAATATAAGGATACATGATCTTTTAGAGAGATTTGACGTTTTATTTATTGAGAAGTTGTTAGATGTCCTTCAGCCACGTTTCAGCCTCAATCGTCCATTTTATCCCTGCCATGAGCGGATTCGGCGCTCCATTTCCTCATTTGATATCACATGGCCTTTCCGGGAATCCTCAAGGCCACGATCAGCCATGCGTACGAACGTTAGTTCGTTAAGGAGTGCCTCATGCGTCGCGTCATTTGGCTTCAACTCAATTACTTCTTTCATCTTCTCTTTCACTTTTGCCATAGAATCTATCCTCTACTTAAGGCATAACGCTCCGCTTTACGCGCAGCGGGATTTCAAGGCACAGACAATTCTGAACAGAAGAAACATTGAAAATGCACCAAACTAACACAGATCGCCAACGCCTCGTCGTCGCTGTGCAAGCGGTTGTTATGCCAAGTTTGTATATTATCGCTTAGTAAATAATTCCAAAAACTGTCGGGGAGATAAAATAGAAATTTCTCTAAAGGGATTGAGAATCAACAAGTCCTCATCTCCAGTAATCAAACAGGGAGCGCCACCAGAAACCGCCAATTCTAGAAATTTGTCGTCTTTGGAATCTCGACACGCTTGAATAGTTTCGGTAATCTCTACAAAAGTTGCTTCTTTAATGAGTGTTCTTAAAAACTCTTCACGGATTCTTCTTCTGACATAGTGGTCGAATTTATCTCGTCGAAGTACATTTGCGTATTCTTCCGCTACATCCATCGATAAAAGTAGAATGCCACTTTCCAGCGTCCTATTTAGAGCAAGACCTGAATTGCTCTGCTCGAACAAAAGGGCGCTGATTATCGTGTTAGTATCAAAAAGGTAACATTCCTTACCGTTCATCCAAAATCTCTTTCAGAATGTCTTCGGTAAGACCGCTACTTTTGGCTTCATCGCTCGCTTCTTTCATGATTTCATTTATTGAGCGATTCGGCTCCGCTGCTTCGCTTAATCGAAGGCTTAGCAAAGCATCTAATTTACGTCGTTCTTGTTCGGAAGCTGACTCATAGATATTAGCAGCCTGTGGTGTGACCCGAATTGTTATTTGCTTATTTATCATAAGAACATCACCCCTAAGACAGTAGTAAGTAAATGGTGTTTAAGTAACGCAAATATAATAAAATAAGATCACGAACGCCCTGTTTTCCTCTATATGATAGCTCCTGACGATATAAAGGCATAACATATATTCTACTGCCAATGGCGACATTACCCTAAATATATAGCGTATTATCCAGTTAGACAAAAAAGCTACTCGCAGTATAATATGCGAAATTTGCAGAACTATACAGCAACAATCGTACACAAATGAAATGATTTAAGTTTTTAGTCAAAGAAGTGATTCGCCCAAATTATTTCAGCTATAGTACAGAGAATACTAATGTCGGTTGTATATACCTCCATAACGTCAGCCATCACCGTATATCTTTACTACAAGTTTCTGTTTAACCTTTTATTTTAGTTCACGGATAATTTCTATTGGCAAACTGACAATGCTGGTATTGCCCCGGCTGTATTCTGAAGGCTGTATATATGCCTGTATTCAATTGTCCTGCGTCCCATAAACTATATGTTAATTATATAGAAAACTATATAGCTTATAACAAGTGTCCGGGAAAATTCCCCTCCCTGCTGTGCCTGCCGGCCTTAAACCTTAATCGCTGAGTCTCCGGCCATAAGTGCGTCAGCATGTCATGCATCGTTTGATAGCTACGTATCGGTTTTGATTTCAGGATGTTATAGCGATGAATTAATAATATGGAGTTGTGTGATGGAATGAAATATTATGCGTCAGGCCTCCTGCACCAGACCGATCAGGTCTGAATCCACCTCCCAGTCGCGGGCAAGTTTGAGCATGGCCGTAGCTTCCATTTCTGTAATGTATCCTTTCTCAAAGTTTGCCTGCCACGCCTGGTTTATAAAATGAAGGCGCTTGGTTTTCTCCAATTTGTTGACTTCGGCATTCAGGTAATCTCGGGCGCGTTCAAAGGCCGTTAAATAGTCCTCCGAAATGAAATCATAAGACCATCTAAGTTCTTCCTCAACATCGTTTTTCTGTGCAATCTGTAATAGGATTTTTTCTTCATTTTCATCCAATCCGTGATAATGAAAAATGATCGCATTTAGCAAAATAAATGCCCTCTTCTCTTCGCGATTGGCAAAATACTCCATTGAAGGAGTAAATATAAATGATAATCCGGTAATTTATATAATTTAATATATTTTATAAATCACTGGATTGCTGGGAGTTGCATCAATCATCATATTAGCTGTCTGCAGATTTAATAAATAAAGCCCGTCTTCAATATCATCCGGAACAAAACATAGCTCCGTTATCGTTGATTCTTTCCTAACCTTTCCTTGAATATTCCAAAATTCCTTATGAGACCTCAGGTTGCCGCCATCTTCCTCCGGGTCGAGCGACGGAAGGTCAACAAGAACATGCATGACCCCGTTCTGACATAAATATTTTAAAATTTCAGGATCGAAATAAGGTGGATTATTACCGCTGTGATTGCATACAGCTTTTGAATCCGGATTTGGGAGCGTGCGAATAATAACCGCTTCGGTAAAGTCGTATTCCCGCTTGCGTATGAAATCACGGAAACGTACGAACTTGTCGCCGCCTGTTTCATAAAGCTCCACAGAAACAAGTTCTGCCAGAAAATGATACGTTGTCAGTATGTGGCTTATCGCTGCATCGTCAGCAGAAATATGTCCGTAACACTCTGTGTGCGTTCCGTTTCCGTGAGGAGTTATGGTAATTTTTTTATAGTTCACACTACCTCCCCTTTTCACATCTCCGATAAAGTTTTCCGTTTCAATTGTTTCGAATACGGGGTTTTCTGCATGGTAGCAGTTGGGGTTGTCAGGTCCGTGTTTCAATGGTATCGAAATACGGAGCGACTCATTCAGATCGGCCCTTTTCATTCCATCCGGAGTTTCAAACGTAATGATCATATTTTTAAGTGTTAAATGTGATTCTACCTTTATGAATTTACGAAAAGACCAGATGCAATTTTATCCGCAAGGAGAAATCCTTTCTCTGTAAGAACGATCTTTCCGGCATCGATCCGGCACATGCCACCGGCTTTTAATCTTTCGATCAGGCTGCGGTTTGATTGCAGCAAATCGTACCCCCATTTTTCTTTTATTGTATGAAAAGATGTTCCCCACATGGTCCGTAATGAGGTAAGGATATAATCGTTGATCTGATTTTCCCTTGTAAGTGGCTCTATAGTAGCAGGAATTTTATTATCTGCAATGGCCCTTACATACAATGCGTTGTTGGAAACATTGTACTGGCGGCTTTTATGGTTAAATGAATGTGCCGCGGGCCCGACGCCGAGATAGTATTTGTTTTTCCAGTAAGCTGAATTATGCTGTGATTCGTAGCCAGGCAGGCAAAAATTTGAGATCTCATAATGTAAATACCCTTCGTGTTCGAGCATCGAAACCAATATTTCATACTCCTCAGCCGAAAAATCATCATCGGGAACCTGCAGTTTACCCCGCCTGGCCCATCTGCCAAACACCGTATTTTCTTCTATCGTGAGATTATAAGCGGAAATATGTACGGGCCGGTATTTCAGAAGTATCTCCAGGTCTTTTTCCCATCTTTTGTGACTTCCGGGCAATACACCATAAATCAGATCCACATTCACATTTTTAAAAGCCGATGTACGTATCATATCCAGCGAGGCCAGCGCTTTTCCAGCGTTATGCACACGGTTCATATATGCCAGCACTTTATTGTCAAAAGACTGGACTCCCAGGCTGAGCCGGTTTATTCCGGCTTTTTCCCATGTGTTGAGTTTCGTCCTGCTGATATCTTCGGGATTAGCTTCTATTGTTACTTCCGGGCCGGTTATTACATTATAATAGGCATATACAGCGTCCAGCAATCTTGTGATGTATGCCGGCTTCAGCAGCGAAGGGGTGCCGCCACCCAGATATATAGTCGAAATCTTTTCGTCGCCAGTATATTTTTTTCTCAGTGAAAGCTCCTTGCATATGGCATCTATGACCGGATCGGTCAGTTTTTGGCTGGTACTGAAATAAAAATCACAATAATAGCAGGCCTGTTGACAGAAAGGAATATGAATGTAAATGCCAGCCAAAGGAAAATGTATTAATAAATTTGTAAAATAGCCCGGATTCAAATTTACTCAATTTGCCGTTTATCCATTGAGAATTTTATTGCTGATCATATTTTTCATTTTTTTTCACTTGCCTGAAGTATACAGTCAGATGCAGGATTTTATACTTACAGGAACGGATGATCCGGATAGTAAGGTTGAAAAATTAGCTCAGCAGATTGAAACGCCTGCTGATTCCGGGAGTCTGATCCGCACAGTTCATAAGGCCGTAAATCAATTAAGGGGTGAAGGTTACCTGCTGGCCAATGTTGACGCGATCGAATATTATGCCGAAGGTAAGCTTGACATTCAGATTTTTGTTGGCCCTTCCTATGAATGGGTCCTGCTTTCTTTAGCCGGACTGCCTGAAGACCTCAGCAACAGGCTTAAAAACAAACCTGCACGTTTCACAAGAAAGAGATATAATAAAGCCGAAATCCGGCAATTATTAACTGAGATCATTACCTATTCCGAAAACCACGGCTATCCGTTTGCAAGCATCCAGCTTGATTCAGTGCGCGTTGATGATACGGGTATATCCGCTAGGCTGATGTACGATCCCGGACCATTTATCACCTTCGATTCATTGAATATTAAGGGCAGCCTGAAGATTAAAACCCGCTTTTTAGGCGCATACCTGAAAATATTACCCGGGAAACCGTTTGACCAGCGTTTGATAGACCATATACCTGAAAGACTTGAAAGACTGCATTATCTGAAAATGAATGAAATGCCTGTTACTAGATTCCAGAACGAAGAATGCAGCGTTCACCTTTTGTTAAATTCCGATAAATCAAATCAGTTCGATGCAGTGATCGGGATATTGCCCAATGAAAAAGAGGGGAGAAATGTGCTTGTTACGGGTAAAGCGGATATCGCTCTGCATCATTTGTTCCGTAGCGGAAAATCGTTTGAATTTCATTGGGATAAAACACAGGTAGCCACACAGTCGGTTCTTATTAGTTACCTCCATCCCAACCTGTTTGCAAGCCCCATAGGTCTGTTAGCTGATTTTTATCTCTACAAACAAGACACCTCATTTATCAACCGGAAAGCCAGGCTGGGTTTTGATTTCCTGACGCCGGGTACGGGTACGCTTTCTTTTTTCTCCAAATGGGAGTCTTCGCGCCTGATAGGAACATTGCCAACTGACAGTACCACCTTCCCGGCCGATCTGGCCGAATTCAACATCAAATATGTCGGAATACAGTTTAATAATTTATTCTCTTCATTACAGAGGCCACCTTCCACGCACTGGAATGTCGATATTCAGGCAGCTTTCGGTAAAAAAACTATTCTCAAAAACGCAGGTTTTGATGATTCGGTTTATGATGGTGTGGATTTCGAAACCACCCAGTTTACTACTGAAGCTACTGTTTCAGGATTATTCCGGATTAAAGATGCTTATTTTCTTTATTCGAAAATCCGCGGAGGGTTGATGGTAAACAAACGGTTGTTTTTAAATGACCTGTACCGGTTAGGAGGGTTGAATTCGATCCGCGGATTTAATGAAAATTTCTTCTATGCCTCAAGGTATCTGATCGGAACCCTCGAATTCAGAATGTATTTCAACTCCATCTCCAGCCTTTTTGCATTCTATGATCAGTCCTATATTTATTATAACCTTGAAGATTCTCAATATAATGACACGCCGTTTGGCATAGGTCTGGGTATGAATATTGAATCCGGAAACGGTCTGTTTACACTGGTTTATGCGCTGGGACAAACCCGGGAACAGCCGCTTGACTTTCGCTTTTCAAAAATACATTTCGGATATATCACAGCATTTTGAGCAGGGCATACAACTGGAAATCAGCGGAGGTAAATAAACGGATTATCTAAT
>JADFHN010000061.1 GCA_022567155.1 Bacteroidota bacterium | reverse complement strand
TCATAACGGCTTTTGCTTTCTTCGATTTTACTCTTGATTATTTCGCCTTTCACAACATAGCCGGGAATACCAAATGAGTCCTCTGCATTGCCTGTAAAAATTTCATACGGCTTGTCATTAAGCAGTCCGATCACCGCAATCCATTTTTCTTCATTATTGTTGAAACGGATTATCTTGGCTTCGATTATCTTCGGCCGCTTGGGAGCCGTGGTTTCGCTGAATAAATCACTCGTTGGCTCATTCGAAATCAACACACCGTCTCTTGATCCTTCTCTGTAAACCGTAATGCCTTTACAGCCATTTTTCCATCCCTGCAGGTAAATTTCATTGATCACTTCTTCTTTGGTATCCTGAGGAATATTCACCGTTACCGAAATGGAGTGATCTACCCATTTCTGAATTTTTCCCTGCATTTCCACTTTCCTGATCCAGTCGATATCGGCTGCCGTTGCCTGATGATACGGCGACTGTTCGATAAGACTTGTCATTTTTTCCTCGGACATAGTGGCAATGGAATCATCGTTATATCCCTTAATTCTGAGCCAGGTTTGAAACTTTGGATGAAATACAAAATACTCCTCCCAGGTATCACCCGATTCATCGGTAAACGAAACATTTGCCTTTTCATCATTGGGATTGATTTTTTTCCTTCTTTTATAAAAAATATTGAATACGGGTTCAATACCCGAAGTAGTCTGGGTCATGATAGAGGTTGTGCCTGTTGGTGCAATCGTGAGCAGGGCAATATTTCTTCTGCCATTCGTTTCCATCTGTTCGAATAGCTCCGGATCTGCCTCCCTGATACGGTTGATATAAGGATTATTGGCTTCCTTTTCCTTATCATACACCGGAAATGCGCCGCGTTCGGAAGCCATCTCAACTGAAGACCGGTACGCCGTCAGGGCAAGTGTTTTCTGCACCTCCACAGCCATTTCAATTGCCTCGGGGCTTCCATACCGGAGCGAAAGCGCTGCCAGCATATCACCTTCGGCCGTGATACCCAGTCCGGTGCGCCGCCCTTCGATACACTTACTCCGTATCTTTTCCCATAGTTTCAATTCATTCCGTTTGATCTCTTCCGGTTCGGGGTCCCTTCTGATCTTTTCTATGATCGTATCTATTTTTTCTACTTCGAGATCAATAATATCGTCCATGATTCTCTGTGCGATCCGGATGTGCTGTCTGAACTTCTCAAAATTAAATGCTGCTTTTTCTGTAAACGGATCTTCAATATAACTGTAAAGATTTACGGCAACCAGACGGCATGAATCGTATGGGCACAGCGGGATTTCGCCACACGGATTGGTTGAAACGGTTTCAAATCCGGATTCTTTGTAGCAATCGGGAACTGATTCTTTAATGATCGTATCCCAGAAAAGAATTCCGGGTTCAGCCGATTCCCATGCATTATGTATGATCCTGGCCCATAATTCTTTGGCGCTGATCTGCTTTTTGTATATCGGAGTACGGGCTCCTACAGGAAATTTTTGCGTGTACTGCCGGTCATTCACGACCGCCTCCATAAAATCATCTGTGATCCGTAAAGATACATTTGCCCCTGTAACTTTGGTTTTATCGGTTTTGGCGTCGATAAATTTTCCTGCATCCGGATGCTCAATGCTGATAGAAAGCATCAGGGCGCCACGCCGCCCATCCTGGGCTACTTCACGGGTGGTGTTAGAGTACCGTTCCATAAATGGCACCACCCCAGTAGAAGTGAGTGCGCTGTTCATAACCGGCAATCCTTTGGGCCTTATGTGAGTAAGATCATGGCCAACCCCGCCACGTCGCTTCATCAGTTGCACCTGCTCCTCATCAGCCATCATAATAGATCCGTAACTGTCAGAATGATCGCCGGGCTCGATTACAAAACAATTCGATAAAGACACGTATTGAAAATTGTTTCCGATACCCGACATGGGGCCGCCCTGAGGCACGATGTATTTAAACCCTTTCAGCAACTTGTACAACTCCTCGCCACTCACCGGATTGGGATATTTTTTTTCAATTCTGGCCAGTTCGCGAGCCATTCTCCAGTGCATGTCGTTGGGGGTACGTTCATAAATATTCCCTCCACTGTCTTTCAGTGCGTATTTATTGATCCATACGTTTGCAGCAAGACTGTCGCCATTGAAATAAGCCATAGTTTTCTCCAGCACCTCCTCCCTGGGATACGAGGTAAGGGGTATTCCCTGAACCGGTGTTTTGCGTTCGGTTTTATGTTCAGTTTCCTGCTTAGGACGCTCGGGCAGCTTTATATTGCCGGGGTTATCGAAATCAAGCGAAATCTGGTAGCGGGGAGTCTTTTTTTTCGTGACCATGGTAAAAAATCAATTATTGAAAACCAAATACTAAAAATAGATATTTCGACTTACATATCTAATTATTTGCTTAAAAATTATTGCAAATTTCTGTTAATTAATTTCCGGGGAAATATTTCAGCGGCAGTAATTCAGCTATGCGGTTTTCGGATCAGAAGCCGAAATCCTGAATATATACCCTGTCAGGGTTGATATCTCCCCATAAATCTGAATAACGGGATTTACCAGAAACAAATAGATGAGGTCTGATAATCGGTAGGTGTAGCTGAGGTTGTATGTTACCTGTCCCCTATTTTGGTATATAATACGTTGATTAAATTTCTGCACCGCATTTGGCCTCGTCGGTTGTCCGGATATCCCTGGCCATCACAGGTACAGTTTTTCAAATTTGTTCTGGTTGTTCAGCTTCGCAGAATGCACAATAAATCCTTCTTCCGCGATCCGGTTATCTGTGAGCGCTTTCAGAAAATGGCGAGACGAACCATAATAGGCCTTTTCTCTTTCTTTGATCCATTTTTTTCTTGCTTTTCATTTTCCGGCGTCATTTCATCAAACTTGATTTTTCGATGGTACATTTTGCGGCACTTTGCGATGTGCCTAAAAATGCCGATTCAAATACCCTGAAATTTCGTTTCCAGGTTTTATCTATTATTTCTTTCATTGCAACCTCGCCTAATTGCAGGGTGACCGGTTTCAGCATAACAGTTAACTCCATGTCAGAACTTTTCCCGGAAAGCGGATAGATCAGGGTTTGAAAGCTAACATGTGAGAAAATGACTTCACGGATGTTTTCCGATAGTCCCGGTTATTCAAAATATCCGTTTGGTCCCGAGTTGGTGCCACGAACAGAACCTGATACAAATACACTCACACCTGCAACCGGATCCTCTGTTTCTGCATTTATTATATGTTCTGAGAGCGTACGGTTTTGAGCCGCAAGGATAAAAGGAATTGAAAGGTAAAATAAAATTAAGGATGCAATTTTCATTTCTGTATGTTTACAGCCGCAGTTTTATATTATATTTATACGTAATGATAAATTATTTGATTCCGTGTGAATAGCAGCGTTAAAAATAAAAAAAAGAAGCCACTTCCACCGCAGTATTTTATTGCGGTTGTGCCCGGATTTCCTTTAAGAGACGAAGTTACGCAGATAAAACACTACATGGCATTGCATTTCGACTCCGGGCATGCACTCCGCTCACCTCCGCACGTCACTTTGCATATGCCCTTCAGATGGCGGGAAGACAGAGAAAACCTTCTTTTTAAAGCCCTGAACTGTTTTTCGTCCGGCAGACAACCTTTTAACCTAACGCTTGAAAATTTTGGCGCCTTTGCGCCCCGGGTTATCTACATTCATGTTCGGTCGTCCGGCGAGCTGGATCAGCTTCAGAAAAGCCTGGTTCGCATGGCAAGGGAAACGCTTAAGCTTGATAATGCCGTGTACAAGGGCAGGGCTTTCAATCCCCATATAACAGTTGCTTTCCGGGATCTACGGCGACCGGCTTTTGCGATGGCCTGGAAGGAGTTCGCTTCAAGAAAATTCAGCGGAGAATTTGCAGTAAATGCAATCGTTCTGTTAAAACACAACGGAAAACTCTGGGAAATCCGCAAAGAATTCGATTTTGAGGAATAACAGGCATGCTGAATTTCACTCCTGTGAGAATTTTTAGATATTTCACCAGTGGATGTCTTGCTCCCTCCCGAACCCACAAGAGGAGGGCGTTCAGGGAGGCAGTAACCCGTTCATTCGGTATAAATGATACTGTCAGAAATGTTAGACTTCACTAGTTTCATGCTTTTGATTTCTCCCTGATACTGCACATGTACAAGATTGACCTGATCGTCAAACTTTTCCATCAGAATCGTATTTGTAATTTTTATTTTTTTCATCTTTTTTATTCCCGGCACAGATATATAACAGTAAATAGCATCTTCTTCAATCTCATGGCCCAGGTAGATCAATCCCTTTTGTCTTCCATCCACTTCTACGATAAAATTCGATGTTACATACGCTTTTACCATGCGATCCCGTTCATTTCTGTCTTTGGGATTGATAATATCCATCCACGTGTTGTACCTCTCATTAAGGGTTTCTTCCAGGTCGTCCAAAAAGATATGATGCGTGATCTGAAGAGCTTTTTCGTCAGCGTTATGTTCTATTTCACACACACTGATGTGAAAAGGATGAACATTGTAGTTAAATGTTACCAATAACCAAATAATAGCGCCAGTCATCATATTGTATTAAAGTGATTCCAAAATTATAGTATTATCATTACATCCCGATATTTTTGGAAGTATTGAATGGGAGAATTTAGGTTGTATTTTGAATTAGGGATGGAACATATCCTGGACCCCAGAGGATATGACCACATTATGTTTGTAATTGCGTTGTGTACGGTATTCGTGATCGGTGACTGGAAAAAAGTAATTATTCTTGTTACGGCCTTTACCATTGGCCATTCCATTACACTCGCGCTGGCCACTCTCAACGTAATACGTGTAAACACGGCGCTGATCGAGTTCCTGATCCCTGTAACTATTTTTCTCACCGCTATATCTAATATTTTCAGTCGTACCGACACTATTCGTAGAAGCAAAATGCAAATCAATTATTTTCTGGCATTATTTTTCGGACTTATACACGGTATGGGATTTTCCAATTATTTGCGGGCCATCCTTGGAAAAGACGAATCCATCTTTACACAGTTATTAGCCTTTAATATTGGTTTAGAAGCAGGTCAGATAATAGTTGTAGTCTTTTTCCTGATAATTGCATTTATTTTTATTGATATTTTCCGGATCAGCCGGAGAGACTGGAGGCTTGTGATATCTTCGGCCGTTATGGGAATTGCATTAACGATGATGGCTGATAATAAATACTGGTAACTGTAAAAAATGATTATAAATACAATCAAGTAAATAACAAACTAAAAATAACTGAAATGAAAAGATTGATTTTAATTATTATGGCAGTCCTTTCCGGGCAGGGGGTATGGGCCCAGGAATGGGGTAAAAAGTTTGAACAGCTTGGAACCATGCTTCCTACACCAAATGAATACCGTTCGGCTTCAGGCGCTCCCGGACCTGCTTACTGGCAGCAGCGGGCCGATTACGTAATCGAAGTTGAGCTTAACGATGATAATCAGACAATCAGAGGATCGGAAACAATCACCTATTTTAACCAGTCACCCGATCCGTTGAGTTATATATGGGTACAACTCGATCAAAATATGCGTGCAAAAGACTCCGATTCTCCGTTGGTGAAGGCCTCGGTGATACGTGGTGATTCCGTTCCGGCATATTTTATGGCCATAGGTAATGTCAACGTAACCGGATATGACGGTGGGTTCCGGATCACCGCGATAAAGAGCGCTGCCGGTGACGCACTATCTTACACTATCAACAAAACCATGATGCGTATTGACCTTGACCAGGAATTAAAACCCGACGAAATAGTGGCATTTTCAATTGACTGGTGGTATAATATCAACGACCGGATGCTTGATCGTGGAAGAGGCGGGATGGAATTTTTCAAAGAAGACGGAAATTATCTATACACAATCGCTCAATGGTTTCCCCGGATGGCAGTGTACAGCGATTTTGAAGGCTGGCAAAACAAGCAATTTCTTGGACGCGGTGAGTTTGCACTCAACTTTGGGAATTATGATGTGAAAATTACCGTACCTTCTGACCATGTGGTTGGTGCTACAGGGGTACTGCAAAACCCCAAAGAAGTGCTGACAAAAGAACAGGTGAATCGTTTCGGGGAGGCAAAAAACAGCTTTGAAAAACCTGTGATCATTGTAACACAGGAGGAAGCAGAAGCAAAAGAAAAGTCGCCGGCGACCAGTAAGAGCACATGGCATTTCAAAGCTGAAAATGTCAGGGATTTTGCTTTTGCTTCTTCCCGGAAATTTATCTGGGACGCCATGGCAGTGAATGTGGGAACACGCACATCTCTCGCCATGTCGTATTACCCGAAAGAAGGTAATCCGCTATGGGAACAGGAATCAACTATTGCGGTTAAAAATACGCTCGAAACCTATTCGAAATACACCATTGATTTTCCATATCCCAAAGCCATTTCCGTACACGCAGCCAGTATCGGAATGGAGTATCCGATGATATGTTTCAATTTTGGACGTCCCAATCCGGATGGTACCTATTCAGAAGGTACCAAAAACCGGATGATCGGGGTTATCATTCATGAAGTGGGTCACAATTTTTTTCCTATGATCATCAATTCCGATGAGCGTCAATGGACATGGATGGACGAAGGCCTGAATACTTTTTTGCAGTACCGCACCGAAGTGGAGAAATATGAGGATTTTCCATCGAGGAGAGGCCCTGCGAAAAACATCGTACGGTATATGAAAGGAGATAAAAGTAATATCCGGCCGATCATGACTAACTCAGAGCAGTTACTTCAATTTGGAAACAATGCGTATGCCAAACCAGCTACGGCAATGAACATTCTGAGAGAAACCGTGATGGGCCCCGAGCTTTTTGACAAAGCATTTAAAACCTATGCACAACGCTGGGCTTTTAAGCATCCGGAGCCTGCTGATTTTTTTCGTACCATGGAAGACGCCTCCGCCGTTGACCTTGACTGGTTCTGGCGAGGCTGGTTTTACGGCACCGATTATGTAGATGTAACCGTGGAAAATGTAAAATGGTATAAAATCAGGGATACCGAAACGGCGCTGGAGGGGCGCACACAGAAAGGAAAAATCGAAAATGTTGCAAACCTGGACGAATATGGCAATTACACCGATTTCAGCAACGGGTATGAACTTATTACCATTACCGATACAAATCCCGGGTTTTACGGCGAATTCAGAAACACCATTAACGATGATGAAGTTCGCGCCATCCTTGCAGGCAAGAATATGTACGAAGTGACGTTGAAAAACACGGGCGGGCTGGTAACGCCTGTAATAATCGAATGGACATACAAGGACGGTACCAAAGAAGTTGAAAGAATTCCTGCAGAAATCTGGCGGTACAACGAAGAGCAGTTCACCAAAGTGTTTACAAAAGACAAGGAGGTCGTAAACATTACCATTGATCCGTTTCTTGAAACAGCCGATACAAACGTGGAAGACAATTATTTCCCCAAACGTGAAACTGAATCGAAATTTGAAAAGTTTAAAGAAGGTAAATAGCCGGCAACTCCTATGAATAAGACATGCATATAAAGCAGCCCGGTTTTGGAAAAACCGGGCTGCTTGTGTTATGCCATTTGACATCCCCTACGGGAAAAGACTGTTCAACGAATAAACACAGCGTTCCCGAAAATCAGTTTACCATTATACCAGAATGCCCGAAATAACGGATTGTCAACCATATATACAATCGATCCGGATCCCATATCTTCCACACCAAAAACAAGTGTTTCACCAATGGTATCCTTCACATTGGCGCCTACAAAGCCTGAAACAAGGCTGGAAGATGATTCGATTATTCCTATGTTTCTGCCATTTTCAAGGTAGGCATACCTGTAGCTGTTTAATTTCAGGGTATAATAGCTGTCACGATAACCAAAAGCCAGCGGATGGCTGTTGTCGAGCTTCACCTCGTAAATTGCCCCTGGCAACCGGTCAGAAATACGCGTTCTTAATTCATCTTTATACGGGTTGAGCATTTGTTCTTCATCTCTTTTTTCCTGTATTTCTTCTGCTTCACTTTCTTCCTCCTCCGAAAGGTATTTTTTTAGTGAAAACTGTTCCGTGTCAACAAAAGACCGGAGTGCGCTGCTTATCAGCACCAGACGGCCGCCTGACCGCACCCATTCGGTAAGCTCTTTTCTTGTATTTTCATTAAAAATTTTGTAAAAACCTCCCGGAACGATCAGAACATCGTATTTATCTAAGTCGATTCGGTCAAAATAATCCGTATCGATAATCGTAACCGGATAGTTTATGTCATTTTCGAAATAATGCCATACTTCGCCAAAATCAAGCGAACGTACCTGACGGCCGGTAAGAACCGCTACTTCGGGCGCTTCAACCAGTTTATAGTATCGCGAACCAAAATCATTCCCTGATGAAACATACCCGGAATATACTTTTTTTGTTGATCGCCTGAACTTTCTGGAAGCCTCGGCCATATATTTATCAAATTTTTTAAGGTGTTTATTGTCCCAACGCAATACCACAATGGTTCCACTTGCATAGGTGTTACCATCAATCGCGAAGTCTTTGTAAGCCACCCTTATTTTCACTCCCATTTTCAGCAACCAGGCAAACCATTTTAAATCCTGCAACGATTCGTATTTTCCAATGTAAGCATATGCTTTACTATCACCCTCCAATGGGGTAAAACTCACCGGCTGATTGCTGCGGGGTGAGACCGCTATTTTTTCTGTAACCGCATATGCGTCGAGGTCGTAAATATATGGAATGGACCAGCTCGTGATATCGTAGGTAAGTGAATCAAGCAGCTTGGATTTGGGTTCAAAAAGCACATTTAAAAAATCTGATTTTGGCTGGTATGCGCTTACAACAATGTCATTTGGCGATAGTGTAACCGGTACGGTGTTATTTGTCCTGTAACTGTAACCTGTCAGCCGCTTATTTCCTGAAGATCCGATCCCGTATTGTACTTTATGTGTATCCATCCAGTTGGTTAGCATTTTAATCTTGTCCGGATTGTTGGTCCCTTTGATTATGAACGCTTTATACATTGCGGCAGGGTTGTTTTTTGCCCTGCTGAAGTACGCTCCGAATTCCTTTACGAGCCGGTCAGCATTTACCGAACTTACCTCAACCGTTGACAATCCTGTGGTATGATGGTGCATGATCCGGTCTATGAGTTTCACCGTGTCGTCGTTTTCCATCTTACCGGCCAGGCCGGCCAGGCCTCCGCCACCTTTTTCATAGGTCATACCGATAGCCCCGTTGAACGTAGGATAGGTGTCGCCGTAGCTGGGATAAAAAAGGTCAAATATTTCTTTGGTAAAATATATCCAGCCATTTTCATCGAAATATTTAGCATGATTCTTTCCGATCAATGTCTGAAATTCACTTTGCCACGGCGTAATGATGTTATGGTACGGCTGCGCGGCGGGTGGAAAGTAATACGGGTTATTGATAAATTGTTCGTGAAAATCAACATGCACATGGGGCATCCAGGTATTGTATAATGCAATACGTTGTTTTGATTCAACCTGGCTTACCCATGCCCAGTCTCTGTTCAGATCAAATAAGTAATGATTTGCTCGTCCTCCCGGCCATGGCTCATGGTGTTCTTTCGAATCAAGGTTGGGGTTGGGAATTTTATTGCCGTATTGGCTATAGAAGTTAGCATACCGGTCGCGCCCATCCGGATTGATGCACGGATCAAGAATAACAACGGTATTTTCAAGCCACTTTTGTGTCTTTTGATTGGAGGGATTTGCCAGTTCATACAGGGTAAGCATTGTTGCTTCAGTGCTCGATGATTCATTGCCGTGTACATTATAGCTTAACCATACAATGGCAATTTCCTCATCTGAAACAGTTCCTGATTCTAATCCGGCTCTTCGAAGATTGTTTTGCCTGATCTCTTCGAGCCTGTCAAAATTTTTCTGAGAGGTTACATAGGCTACAATCAGCGGCCGGTGTTCATTGGTTTCGCCGTATTGTTCTACTTTTATGTTGGTCATTACACTGGCAACATGTTTAAAATAATCCACTACACGGTAGTGCCGGGTAAACCTTTCACCGAGTTGATATCCAAGAAATTCTTCTGGTGATTTTAACTCCTGAGCAACTACTAATGATACTATCGCTGACAAAACAGCCAGGCTAATTAATTTTTTCATTTTTATATTGTTTAAACCGGCACTGAATTTAGTAAAATCCGGGGTGCTTCCAAAACCACCTGGCATAGCCAGTAAAATTATACGTTTACGAACACGCCATCATCGTGTATTTCAACCCGCAAGATTTCAACATCACGGGATCGCAGGCTTGATTCAGAACCGTCTTTTAGCGAAAACCGGTATTCATGCAGCGGGCAAATAATCTCATCAAACGCATTTACAAAACCTCCGCTCAACGAAGTCTTCTGATGGGGACATGCATCATCCACTGCATAAATCCCTGAAGGGGTCCTTACAAAGCAATAACTCTTTCCGGATATGATCACTTTCCTAGGCTGATTTAACGGCAGGGCACTATTGGCTGCCTCTTTTGAGGAAAACACTTTTACGGATTTCACGGAAACTTTAGTTTGAAGCAGTACATCTTTTAAAAAGGTTGTCATTTTTGCGTAAAATAATACATTTGAACGTAACTCCTTTCCAAACCGGGATATAACGGATCAGAAGATATTATCTGTAAAAGACCGTCTGCGGTTGATCCTCAGATCCTGCAAAAGACGAGATTTTGCCCGTATGGTAAAATCATAGGATGTAAACCGCCCGAAAGGCACCCAACTGAAATTTAGTTCCCAGCAATGCAGGTCACGGTGCAGGCCGATCCGGGTTTGGGTAAACTCCTTTTTTTCTATATCATAACCAGAATTGAACGTAAGCTTCCATTTCGGAGTGAGACTCATATCCCCGTTGAAACGGACTGTCTGGGTAACATCTCCTTTTGCTACGCCAACCCTTCTGAAATTCAATGAATACGTTGCGCTTAAACCCCAGGGAATGTTGAAATCCACAAATGCCTGTGGGTAATTAAGGATATTTTCTATCATCAGTTCTTCCTGATAGCTCAATGTGCCGCTTTCAAGCATTTGGGTTAATCGGTCGATTTCACTTACCTGATACCCTCCCCGATCCATGCTTGAAGAGGCCTCTTTTTTTCTTTCTTTGGCCCGTATTCCGGTTCTCATATTAAATGTAATATTTGTGAGCGTACCAAGACCATCGCCATTGTTCCATGCAAATTTGTCTATCCGTCGCTGATAGAATTTTTGTTCTCCATTGGATAGCTCGCCTACGCTGTCCAGCACCCATACATACGGATCAATATTGCCGGTAAGATTTATGCTCGTAGCCTGCATAGTAGCGCTACCGTTAAAAACCTTTTTGTTGTTAAGAAGATTAGTGGTTGCCCTGACACTAATAACTGAAAGCTGAAATGAATCTGCGGCAAAGTTATATGACGTACTCATCCCGAAATTTCTTAACAGCGCCACTTTCTGCGATTTACCGGTTGTGTCTTTTTTACTTTTCACCTTCATTTCCAGCGTATTGGTAAGACTGAATGAAAGAGAACTTGCTTCTCCCCTGCCCGGGCTTCCATACACAAATCCTTCATAACGCGATCGAAGTCGTGTATCGCCTTTTTCATTGGTCTGCACTTCCTGCCAGTAATCAAATTTCGGATCGGCAAAATCAGGACGGTAACTGTAGGATAGCGAAGGGGTCATAACATGTCGAATGGCCTGAATTCCGTATTCGCGTTTGAAAAAATAGGTGCCATACACTCTTGTGTTCAACGAAACTCCGGTACTGTATGAATACACACGGTTGAAACCCGGCAACGTGTCGGTAACCACTTTCATCGTGGCTGAATCATACCGAAAGTCAAGTTTTGAATTATACCACAACTCCTGATAATTCAATGAAGGATTGATTGTAAAAAACCTGAATGCCTTTAATGAAGTACTCACCGGAATGACGTGTTTTATCCCGTTTTTCGCATTTGCAATAAGCTTTGGTAAGGTTTCAAAATCAAACGGAGCAATACTGTCAGATGCAATCTGGTTCGTGATTTTATTCACTCCATTCATTGTATATCGAAATGTAAGGCGGTCATACCATGAATTGCTTCCTCCACTTTTCGACTGAAACGGGTAAATATTCTGAACATTCATACTGAACTCCGGAAGTAACAAATCCACTTTTTTAGTCCGCACATTTTGGTTGAATCGTCCGTTAATACCGATACTTATCGGCGTACCCTGAAATGTTTTTGAAAACGATACACTTGAGCTTAGTGTAGTATTGATCTGCTCTTCGACACTTCGAAGAACGTTGTTCTGATTGTAAGTTGATGTGGAGGCATTCACCCTGGCTGAAAACCGGCTGGAGCCCATTGATTTTGGCGTATGTCCCCAGCTCAGCCTGAAATCGGTGACTTTATCGGGATCCTCTTTCACATCCGTGGACAGGAGTTGTTTGGTAAGGTTAAA
This sequence comes from Bacteroidota bacterium, assembly GCA_022567155.1. Classification (GTDB taxonomy): domain Bacteria; phylum Bacteroidota; class Bacteroidia; order Cytophagales; family Cyclobacteriaceae; genus SZUA-230. The sequence goes on along the minus strand of JADFHN010000061.1, from coordinate 10,595 downwards.
CTGAAAGTCACCATTGTACTTATACCTTTTCACGTATTGTGACCTTATGTTGGCCCCAAATCCGCCCCTGGAATATACGCTACCCGTCAGGGCAAGGTTTACGTAATCATTGAAAGCAAAATAATAGCCACCATTTTTAAGATAAAAACCTTTGAGTGTCTGCTCGCCATAACTGGGAATGAGCAGGCCCGATGTGCGTTGCTTTTGTTCGGGAAACATGCCGAAAAAAAAGCCTAACGGAGTGGGCACGTCGTTAATCACCATATTAAAAGGGCCTGTTACCATTTTATTTCCCGGAATGATCTTTACATTCCGTGCTGCAATATAATAATGCGGATTACGCAGGTTGCAGGTCGTATATTTTGTAAAAGGAATAAACATTTCGTCTTTTTCGTTTTTGAAAACCCTGTCGCCATGAATAAATCCGTCGCCCTGCTCGGTTACCATACCCGATATGATGGCTTTTCGTGTTTTAAAATTATAGCGTATTTTTTTTGTTTCGTACACCTCATTTCCGTTTCTGAACACGGGCGTATCTACCAGATTTCCTAACGAATCTTCAACACCAACTGCAACAATGATATTGGTATTCCAGTCTATTTCAATAATTGCCGCATCAACCCCCACCGGTTTATATTCAATTTTCGATTGCCCATATAATTTCACAATTTTATCCCTTACATTGAGATTAATTGAATCCCTGGATTTATAGTCAACCGTAGTTGTAATATCTCCAACAGGCAGGGTGTTTTGTAAGGAATCCAGTCGTGTGGTATCCCTGATTGACTTCCCCAATCCGGGCAGGGAGGCCAGCCTGATCTGCGGCTTTTTGCCGGGAATGGTATCGGCACGCAAGCCCGGAATGGTATCAGTCTGTAAGGTAGGGATGGTATCGGAATTTATTTCAGGTATCGTGGTGACGGTACGTAACACCGCGATGGTATCGGGCTTTACTTCAGAAATTGTGTCAGATAATACAGGAGATTTAGTTGTCGTTTTTAAAGAATCTTGTGAACTTACCGGTACAGGTTTAGGGGATACCTCCTGGCCTTTGGCCTGAAAATTGATTAAAAGAATCAACAGCAGGAAAAGAGATTTTCCGTAATGTGAGATTTTTGTCCTCGAATTATACAAGTGCTTTTCAATTTTAGCGGCAAAATTTGCAATTTTGTACAAAGTTATCGTAATAACACAAACATCAGCTTACTGATATGAAGAATATTGTTCTTGTTCCATTCCTTGCAGCAATAATCTTGCTAAACTCGTTTTCGACGGTGGGGGTGAGGGATATAAAGATAAAAAAAGTGGTGATTGATGCCGGTCACGGAGGTAAAGACTCGGGTACGAGCGGCGCTTTCTCTATTGAAAAAGACATTGCCCTGAAGATCGCACGGAAGGCAGGCGAATACATTGATAAATACCTGAAGGGTGTAGAGGTGATCTACACACGATTTGACGATAAGTTTGTTGAGCTTGAAGAAAGAGCACAAATTGCCAATAGAAACGGAGCCGATCTGTTTATTTCCATTCATTGTAATTCTTTCCCCAGTCCAACAGTTTATGGAACGGAAACCTATGTGATGGGACTGCATAAAGAAGATGCAAACCTTCAAGTGGCCATTCGCGAAAATTCGGTAATCTACCTTGAAGATAACTACAAAGAACGGTATGGGGATTTTGACCCCAAATCACCGGAATCACATATATTTTTTAGTCTTTACCAGACTGCTTTTCTTAACAACAGCATCAATTTGGCCACAAAAATTGAAACCCAATTTGCTAAAAGAGCCGGCCGTCGAAGCCGAGGTGTGAAGCAGGCCGGATTTTGGGTGCTCTGGAGTACATCCATGCCGAGTGTATTGGTGGAAATCGGGTATCTGAGTAACCCACGTGAAGAAAAAGACCTTAACAACGAACTTAAACAGGATTATATTGCTTCCGGTATTTTCAGGGCGGTAAGAGCATATAAAGAAGAAATGGATGCAATGGAATAGTTTTTTATAATTATTTTCTTTAATTCAACCATTTTCTCCGATATAAATCATACTTTCAAAATTGTGAACGGAAGAGGCCGGATGGCTGTTTCGAATAATTACGTATATAAAAAATGAAATTTTCCAAAGAAGCAAAAGTAGGCATATTTGCCTTGCTATGTTTAGCTATATTGTATATCGGGTTTAATTACCTAAAAGGGATCGATTTTCTGACTAAAACCAATAAGTATTATGTGATTTATAACGATATCGCCGGTTTAAATATTTCCAACCTGGTCAATATCAGTGGATTTACGGTAGGCCGTGTCAGTAATATTGCTATTAATCAGGAATTCGGAAATAAAATCACCGTGGAGGTGGACATTTATGAAGATATTATTTTAGGAAAAGATGCCGTTGCCTTGTTACGCATCGATCTGTTTGGAAGCGTTTCCATTATCCTCGATGTGGGCGATCTCAGTCAGCCGATTGCTCCGGGCGATACAATAGCTGCTAAAGTGGACCCTACCCTGAATGAACTGCTCAAGAAAAGCGCACTGCCTGTAGCTGACATTTTGCAGATTACCATACAACGTATCAATACCCTGCTGGAGGAATTTTCAAACAACACCGAAGCACTAAAAAACATTGCAATTAACCTCGAAGGAATTACCCACAAAACAAACATGATGTTAAGTGAAAACCGGAATTCAATAAATAAAACCATAGAAGGCATGGCTACGGTTACACAAAAACTGAGTATGCGCCTGGATGAACTGGGAGTTGTTATGAGCAAGTACGGTAGTCTCGCCGATACCCTGAAATCAATAAATCTCAATGAAACCCTTGCCCAGACCAATCTCCTGCTTAAAAACCTGAATAAAACCGTTGCTCTTTTACAAACGAACACCGGCACGCTGGGCCGGTTAATGAATGACGATTCGCTTTATATTAATCTTAACAAGACGTTGATAGACCTCGATGAGTTGCTCATCCATATGAATGAAAACCCCAAACACTTTTTTGCCCCGCTCGGTAAAAAAAGAAAGAAAATAGAAAAAGACCGGAAAAAGCAGGAACAAAAAGACGCTGTCAATTAAACACCTGTGTTAGATGGATCTTGATTTCAATAAAAATGAAGACGCATTCAAACAACTCCTTTCACAACTAAAGGTTAAATCAGAAAAGGTAAAGGAGGGCGGAGGGCGTGAAAAAATAGAGAAACATCATAATAAAGGGAAGCTTACAGCTCGTGAACGCATTGCATACCTTTCTGACGATAATTCTGATTTTCTTGAAATTGGCGTCTTTGCCGGCGACGGAATGTATGAGGAGTACGGGGGATGTCCGTCAGGAGGTGTGGTAACCGGCATCGGTTACGTGCAAGGCCGGCAGTGTATGATTGTAGCTAATGACGCCACGGTAAAAGCCGGGGCGTGGTTTCCCATAACCGCCAAGAAAAATCTCAGGGCTCAGGAGATCGCCATGGAAAACCGGCTACCCGTAATTTATCTGGTTGACAGCGCCGGTGTGTTTCTGCCTATGCAGGACGAAATATTTCCTGATAAAGAACATTTCGGAAGGCAGTTTATGAACAATGCACGCATGTCTTCTCTCGGAATCATTCAAATTGCCGCCATCATGGGGAGTTGCGTCGCAGGAGGAGCCTACCTGCCGGTAATGGCCGACGAGGCAATGATTGTTGACAAAACCGGCTCCATCTTCCTGGCAGGTTCGTATCTGGTAAAAGCCGCTATTGGCGAAGAAGTGGACAATGAAACGCTGGGTGGAGCTACAACTCATTGCGAAATCAGTGGCGTAACCGATAATAAATTTGACAGCGACGAAGAATGCCTCGATTATATCCGTTCGGTAATGGCTAAAATCGGGAATTTTGAAAAAGCAGGCTTTAACCGGGTCAACCCTGCACCGCCTGATACCGATCCCGGAAAGATATACGGCCTGATACCTGTAGACCGGACTAAACCGTATGACATGAAGGAGGTTATCAAGTCATTGGTTGACAATTCTGAATTTGATGAGTATAAAAAACTTTATGGAAAATCGCTCCTGTGTGGTTATGCACGGGTTGACGGGTGGTCGGTAGGTATTGTTGCAAATCAGCGTAAAATTGTAAAAACCCGCAACGGCGAAATGCAAATGGGAGGTGTGATCTACTCTGACTCCGCAGTTAAAGCAGCCCGCTTTATTATGAACTGCAACCAACGGAAAATTCCACTTGTTTTTCTACAGGATGTAAGCGGCTTTATGATAGGAAAGCGTGCAGAGCAAGGCGGAATCATAAAAGACGGTGCAAAAATGGTAAATGCGGTAGCCAATTCAGTCGTACCGAAATTTACATTTATAATAGGAAACTCGTACGGCGCCGGCAATTATGCCATGTGCGGAAAAGCATATAATCCGCGGCTAATATTTGCCTGGCCCACAGCCGAAATAGCAGTGATGAGTGGAAATGCAGCAGCACAAACCTTATTGCAAATCAGAGTTTCATCTGAAAAAGCAAAAGGTAAAACGATTTCTGCTGAAGACAAAAAAACACTGCTCAGCGAAATAGAAGAAAAGTATAATTCCAAACTAAGTCCTTATTATGCGGCAGCACGGTTATGGATCGACGGGATCATTGATCCGCTTGATACCCGTAAAATAATTTCAACAGGTATTGAAGCGGCCAACAATGCACCTGTTACTGAGAAATATAATGTAGGTGTAATACAAACTTAAGCCCTGGCGGGTTAATTTTCATCTGTTATTGCTTTGAAGAAAAAGGATATTAACGAAAAAGAACTTAACGCCCTGGTTTCCCTGCTGGACGACAATGATAAAGAGGTGAGTGCAAATGTCGAAAGCAAGATACTATCAATGGGGAATGCCGTTATCCCCTACCTGGAAGAGCAGTGGGAAAACATCTTTAATCCCATAATTCAGAAAAAACTTGAGGATATCATTCATTCCCTTCAGTTTTTATACCTGCAACAACGGCTTATTGCGTGGAAAGACAGCAACAAGCAGGATCTGCTGGAAGGTATATGGCTGGTAGCCACTTATTTGTATCCTGACCTCGAATTTGAAAAGATCAGGGGTGAACTCGAACAAATCTATTATGAAGCCTGGCTGGAATATAAAACGGATGCAAGCCCATTTGAAAAGGTGAAAATCCTAAACAGTGTGTTATTTGACAAACTTAAGTTTATGCCAAATTCCAAGAATTTCCATGCCCCTGGAAATTCGATGATCAATACTGTGCTGGAAACCCGGAAAGGTAATCCACTTACGCTTTGTGCCATTTACCTGATGGTGGCGCAGAAATTAAAAATGCCTGTTTATGGCGTAAATCTGCCTAATTTGTTCATCCTTACCTACAAGACTAAAGACCAGCAATTCTACGTAAATGCATTCAACAGGGGTATTATTTTCACCCGGGAAGACATCAGCAACTACATTGGGCACCTCAACCTCGCCCCGATGGATATTTTTTATGAACCCTGCACCTACAAAGATATTATCCGGCGGTTGCTGCGCAATCTCATGGCCGCTTTCGAAAATGTAGGCGATCATTACAAATCTGAAGAAGTGAAAATCCTCCTGAAGTCCATTACTGAAGGCAATGAAATAGAATACTGAGTAAAACCGGGACTGTTTTACTTCTTTTTAATAACGCACCCTGCAGGACGGACATATACTTCAGCAGGGATGATGCCCGAAAGCAACTGATCCAGGGCGGCTTTCAGATAATGCTCTTTTACATCGTTGACAACCTGTGGGTTATCGTCGATTGCCCCCTGATAAACCACCTTGTATGCTGATCCGTCCGGTACAAGTATAAATGCCTCAGGGCACTTCAATGCATTTAATAATTTTAGTGCAACCTGTTCCTTGTCTTCAAGATAGGGCATGTTGAGCTGATAATCCAGGGCAAATTTAGCCATATTCTCAATCGACTCTTCGGGGTTAAACTTGTATGGGGAAGCGTTGATAAGTAAAAACTGGACATCTTGGTAAGTAGCTGCCATCTTTTTGAGCCGGCCGATATAAATCGTGGAATAAGGGCACCCGTTACAAAAGAACACCGGCACAATTGCTTTTTTACTCTGAAAATCTGAAAAGCTGACGCCCCTTTTAACGGCCACATCTGTGAGTGTAGTATTTTCTACCACCGTTTGGGCCGGCGACGGACTAATCCATGCCATTTGTAAGGCCAGCAGCATGACCAACCGGATAACTTTATCTGACTGTATAGCTAACAAGGTAATCATTGCGATTTTCATATTTTATTTTATAAAAAGATTCCTTTCCATTTAGTTTTATAATGCCGGTTAAAAATCCCTCTGAATTAAGCTCAAAAGCCTCTACTTCAAGATTTTCCTTAAATATCACAAATTTCCTGCCATGTAATTTATACAATGTTTCTTTCGCGCTCCACAAAAGCGTGATCTTTCGTGTATCCTCAGCAGCATACGCCAGTTCATTTTCATTCAGGAATTTTTTTGATATTTTCAATATTCTTTCCCTGGGTCTCTCCAGGTCAATGCCTACGTCCTGCTGCTGATGATATATCACTGCAACATACGGATATGAATGCGATACTGAAATGGCTCCTTTCTGATTAACCAGGTGTGGTTTTCCGTATTTATCCTTTGAAATACCCTGATAGTCAACGCCTGCATGTTCAAGCAGGTACTTCGCAGCCACACGTGATGCAAGCCATTCCAGTTTTTTATAATGATTTGATATGCTGTCGTAAGAACCCATATCCTCCTTTTTCAAATCAAGAACAAGAAAGAATTTACCTATTTCTTCCGTAATCCTCCAAAGCGCCCAGGAAGATGCATCATTTATCTTTTTAATTGATTCCAGTGGCATATATAACCGCTAAGTTAAAAGTCGTTATTGAAAAGCCGATAAGATTTATCTCTTTTCATTTATTCCGGTGACATATACGGCAGAATCAACCCGGAGGAATCGTCACGTGGCAGGATGACAAGGTGGCTTCCCATCTGCTTCAGGGTCGCCTGCTCCCATCCACGTCGAAATGAACCCCTGACGAAAATTTACACCCCACAAAACACCGGAAAAATCAACCTTGAGGGTTTTAGTTCCGGTGATAAATATTTTGTAAATTGTAGCCAGGAAAAAATGTCTCAAATGCAGTTATAATACTGAAAAGAATACGCTACTTTTAGTAAACCGTAATTTATTTTTAACCCATATCATAAAAGATAATGAAAATCACCCCGTTAGAAATCCGTCAGAAGACTTTCGAAAAAAAATTGCGAGGGTACGATAAGGATGAGGTAAACGCCTTTCAGCTCACCTTATCACAAGAATGGGAACGTATGATCGACGTAAGCAAAGAGTTGAAAATCAAGCTTGAAACGGCTGAAAGAGAGGTGCAAAAACTACGTGAAGTAGAAAGTTCCCTCTTCAAAACACTGAAAACTGCTGAAGATACCGGCGCCAACATGATCGAGCAGGCTAATAAAACCGCTGAACTGCACCTGCGTGAAACCCAGATGAAAGCAGATGCCATTCTGAACGAATCGAAAATGAAAGCGAAAAATATGCTTGAAGAAGCAGAAGCAGGTTCACGAAAGGTAATTGATGATATGGAACGGCACATCCACAATCTTTATACGATCTACCGCGATCTTGAAAATCATAAAGACACATTGCTCGCCGAAATCAAACACCTGTCTGAAGACAGCCTTGAACGAATAAAAAAGCTGGACGGTCAGATAACTTCAATAAATCTGGATGAGCAATTAAACCGGATAAATCAGTTTATGAGCCCGCATAATATACCTGACTCCCCGACACCCCGTAAAAAGCCTTCGTCCGTTAAGCCCCCTGAAAAAACTACAAAAGTAGGAGAAAACGTTAAAAAAAGCGACTCCTTTTTTGATGAAATCGAATAGGCACGAATAGCATGAAGCAATTAAACGGCTGGATAAAGCTGGAGGGCATTACATTAAAAGCAAATCATGGGGTATCTGAACACGAAAGAAAAAACGGGAGTACCTTCAGCGTTGATCTTAAAGTTAAAGGAGATCTGCAGCCCGCGGCCGCATCGGACGATATTCATAAAGCCATCAACTATGAAACGCTTGCCAGCGTTGTCAACGAAGAGATGCAAATTCCATCTAACCTCCTGGAACATGTCGCAAACCGGATTCTTACCCGGATCATACATGAAATGCCTCAGGTTTTGAAAGTAAAGATCAGGATTGCCAAAATAACCCCTGCCCTGGACATTTCCTGCCGGGCATCCGTTGTCAAAATGAAGCTTAAAAGATCTTGAATCGCGGATCAATACCATTTATAAATTTTCATGCCAAACGCAAATGATCCTGCTCCAATGAGGCAAAGCGTAAAAAAAGCAGGAATCACATCCATAATTATCGCCCCTTCGTTAAATATACTCCGTATGCCATCGGCAAGCATCGTCAGTGGCATCCATTGAATAAATGCAATGGTCCAGTCCGGAAAATTATGATAGCTGAAAAATATGCCGGAAAGTATTATCATGGGCATGACCACCGCATTGATCAATCCGTTACCAATCTGTGCGTTGTCCGTTCGTGAAGAAATCAGAATGGCAATACCGGTAAATGCAATATTGCCGGCCAGGTATAAAAGTGCAAACGCTGCAATGCTTCCTTGTATGGAAATATCAAAATACAGGTAGGTGAAGAACAAAATAATAAAAACATCGAGGCTGCTCAGCACCAGTCTGGCAAGAAACTGTGCCAGCATAAACGATGATTTTTTCATCGGAGTGGCAATCATCCTGCGAAGCAACTTCTTGATTCGCTTGTCAATCAGGGAGTAGCTGATCCCCCACATACATGACATCATAATGTTCATGGCAAGCAGGCCGGGAACAAGAAAATCAACATAACGTGTACCTTTTCGGGTAAATGGTTTCACAAGGACTGACTCTTCGCTCATAATCTTGTTGCCCGACAGCATGGCAGAAATATGCAGATACGCCAACTGGGCTTCTGCATTTGCCGGATCGAACCGGTACGCCGGCTTATTCTCTGATTCGTCGATGATCAATGAAATTTTACCTTTCTTTAGCATGGAAAGTGCATTTTCCCAACTGGTTTCAATAAGCTGATAGGTGACTTTGCCGGTTTTATCGCTACCTGCAATCAACCGGTTTGACGTATCTGCCCACGGTGAAACGATCCCCTCCATAGTCGTATTTCTTACCCAGGCAACATTCCTGATCAGTTCATCCTGTTTGGTAAAGGCAATACCCAAGCCCCAGGCCATCAACACCGGGAATAGCAAAGACCAGAAGATAACGCCCGGATTGCGGTAAAATTCCTTAAATGTAACAGAAATAAGCTGTGTGGTTTGATTCAGCATGCAACTCCCATTCTTTTTAATTTAATGAACCCGGACGCTTATACGCACAGGGCTTCCGGCTATTTTTTGTTACCCCATTTCGGAGCTACCGAAGGCGCTTCTACCAGGTTGTTGCGCACTTTCTGTATAGTGGCTTCATCAAATTTGTTCCAGTCTTCCGGCGGGTCCATTTCCTGTCCGGGTTTAAGTACCTTAATTTCCTGGCCGGGATACATTTTTTTAATTTCACCCCAAGTAGTCTGTGTCCAGTATTGTTTGTCGTACACCTGCAATGGCACATCCCGCATCGGCCCTGAAGCGCCTTTACCGATCAGCGGCCACCAGGTGCTTTCGGTTTCGCGATCCCAGAATACAAAGCCATCGAGGCCATCCCACACCTCCGGATCATAATAAGTATATCCGCTTAATGCAAAAGTAAATACTTCACCGCCCATATTCCGGTCATAAATAGCACCCAGATCGGCGAGTACACAATACGCCGCCATTACCGGCTTACCGTCCACTACATCATTTACCACTTCATGGTGCGTGAGCAATTCGATGCTGTAGGCCCGTATGTTCTCTCCTATTTTAAACGAAAGGAAACGTTCCGAATCAGGAAATATTTTGTCCGCTTCTTCCCGGTTTATAAATTCGGGAGTAATTAATGCATGAAATTTCTCGCGGCCTATGCCGTAATGAAACTGTTCTTCTTTAAGGAGGCTGTTGGTAACTTTGAAATGCCATGTTGAGTCTTCCCCTCCATACATATATTTTTCGCCATTTACTGCAAAGAATTTTCCGTTCTCGATCGCAAGGGGTCGTTTTTTTTCCTTTTTTGCACCCGCATCTGTTGTGTCTTCTTTTTTAACGGATTCGCATTGATAAAACATAACAGAGGTTATCGCCAGTAGCGCAATTTTTAAAGTTTGCATAGTATGGGTTGTTTGCAGGTTGCTGTTTGAATTTGTAAAATAATGAAAGTTGTATCATAAAAACACTATTCATTGTTATTAATCCCTTTTTCATAGGGAGTACAGCGACCGCTTGCCCGACGTAATCCCGATAGCTATCAGGGATGAAGGTGGGAAGAATCTCATGAATGTTACCGTCATGCTGAGGGAGCATCGCGACCGAAGTATCTCATGAAATGAACCCCTATTGTTAGACGCTTCGCTCTGAGGCTTCCATAAATGTATTCAACTTATAGAAAATGACTATTATTATCAACCTCAACGTGATTCTAATCTA
>JADFHN010000006.1 GCA_022567155.1 Bacteroidota bacterium | reverse complement strand
ATTTGTGAAAATTTTTTACGGCATACGAACGCTTTTCAACAAAATAAAAGTCAACAAAATTCTAAAACCGGCTATCGGTGGATTCCTGACGGGTGCACTCGGGCTTACGGTTATAACTTTGCTGAATGACCGTAAATACGTAGTCGATGTTATGGGTGGGGGGTACGGGATTTTGCAGGAGATATTCTCTAACGGTACAGCCAATCTTGGAATTGGTATCTTGCTGATTATCGGGTTCGGTAAAATGCTAACCACATCATTTTCGATAAGTTCGGGAGGCAGCGCCGGTGTGTTCGGACCGTCAATGGTAATTGGCGGAACTATCGGAACATCTGTCGGGATGTTTTTTGACAAGGTCATTCCCGGCATCTTAAACAATCCAACGTCATTTACCATTGTAGGTATGGCCGGTTTTTTTGCCGCTGTGGCAAACACGCCACTTTCTACCATTATTATGGTGAGCGAACTTACCGGCAACTACGAGCTTCTCCTACCCTCCATGTGGGTGTGCACCATCGCCTATTTTATTTCCCGTAAAAGTTCTATTTACAAAAGTCAGGTTCCCAATCCAAACTATTCACAGGCACATTTCGGCAGGTATGCACCGGATATTATTGATGTTACACAGGTGAAAGACTGCTACCGTAAGACACGAAAATTTTCAATAATAAAGGCCGACTGGACTATTCAGGAAATTCTGTCCGTGGTAGATCGCAGCAGACAACGGATATTTCCGGTAGTAGATGAGAACAACAAACTGCTTGGGGGGTTTAACATTGATGACATTAATCACGTTTTACAGGATCCGGAAAGTAAAATAAAAACTTCCAAAGACCTTATGTACACACAAATCCCTGTGGTTTCTCCTGAAGACAATTTGGATAAAGCCAATAAACTGATGACCGACAATTTTATGGATGAAGCATTGGTGGTCGGGGAATCTCCCGATTCTAAAATACTCGGGATCATTACCTCATCCGATATTGTGCTGACGTATAACCGTAAACTCTCAGATATAAAATACGGTGATGAAGATGAAGATACGTCACTGTATGATCAGAAGCTGCTGAAAACATTTTCCTTAAAAAAAGTGCTGGAAACAGACCTCCTGACGCTGAAACCTGACGATAAGTTGAAAGACCTTGTGCAAGCCATTATTCAATCTAAACGAAACATTTTTCCCGTGGTGGACGAGAATCAAAAATTTCAGGGTATTATTTTATTGAATGATGTGCGTAGTCTTATGTTCGACACATCACAATACGAAACATTGACGGTACAAGAGTTGATGACCCGTTCCCCGGATAAAGTTTATAATGGGGAAAGTATGAAAGAGGTGATTGATAAATTTGAAAAAACCGGAGCCTGGAACCTGCCAGTGGTAAACAAAAACGGAAAATACCTGGGGCTTGTGTCAAAGTCCAGAATATTTTCATTTTACCGGAATGCCCTGATCCGTCAGACGGATATCTGATCCGCACAGATGTTCTATGCTGTTCTAACCGTATCACTGGTGTAACTTTTGGATGTGACTTAATTTTACCTCAAAATGAACAAATTTGGAGGTAAGACACTTATATAAAATAAGATTGTTATTTTATACATTATGAGTCACATCATCTCCCGAAGAAACCTTTTAAAAGGAACTGCGGTAGGATTTAGAGCCGGTTTTATACATACAGCTTCTCATGCGTTTCAGTTACCCGGTTTTTTCGACATCCCTGACAGGGCCAACGTACCCGAAAAGTTACCGGGTCCTGTCGGTGAACGTTCGCCCTATGAAAAATCCGGGAGATATGTGTATAAAGGCGAGCTCTCTGGATGGACCATGACACCTCTTGAAAAAACATATGGGATCATTACGCCTTCAGATCTGAATTTTGAACGGCACCATGCCGGCATACCAGATATAAACCCGGAAACGTATGAACTATTGATACATGGTATGGTTGACAAACCGCTTAAATTTACACTCAACGATCTCAAACGATTTCCTTCGCAATCGGTTATTTGTTTTATAGAATGTTCGGGAAATGGCGCCGAAGGCTACTTATAAAGAAATAGCTAAAGAATACGTTAAAATAATTGTAGAGGAAAACCAAAATAGGGTTACACAATTGGATGTTAGCATCCCGCACGGGATGCTAAACGTCATTTTTACTCTTCAAATTAATGAATTTATTAGTAAGAAATTGCTTATTTAGCAGCCATATTATTAAGATTATAATTAAGAGTCGTATTGGAAACTTTAATTAATATTATCCTGATAATCCCGATCGCAATTATCACTATTCTAATCGTCGCCTATTTTGTTAAACCGGAATTATTGACTTTGCCTTATTCAAAATTTATTTCTCTGTTCGTAAAGAATCCTCCTTTCGTAGATAAAGAAAAATATTTTCCCGAGTCAAAAATTTTGGAAGATAACTGGACAACAATTCGAAATGAATTAATTGAAGTGCTTAAAAAGCCAGATAATATTCCCAAATTCCATGAAGTAGATAGCATCCAGATATTTAACTCAGCAAAGGATGATATTCCGTGGAAAACATATGGTATAAAAGCATTTAACACTTGGATTGAACCAAATGCATCAATGGTTCCTAAAACTACCAATCTCATTAAAAAAATGCCATCAGTTACCTTAGCCATGTTTAGTATTTTGGATCCCGGGAAAAAGATACCTCCTCACATCGGATTTTTTAAGGGTGTATTCAGATATCACCTAGGCTTGATAATTCCAGATGAAGGGGAATGCTATATTATCAATAAAAAACAAAGATACGACTGGAAGGAAGGCGAGGGCGTGCTTTTCGATGATACCTATATTCATGAAGTTTGGAATAAAACAGAAAATCGAAGGGTTGTTTTATTCCTGGATGTCTACAGGGACGAGTCACTACCCCGTTGGATAAGACCCCTAAATAGAAAAATGATCAAACTCCTGGCAGAGTCCAAAAGGATCAAAAAAGCAGCTAAAAAAGCTGAAGTAAGCCTAGATGTGGAAACGATTCATGGCTGATCTATTTACCATATTTACTGAATCTGGAAAAACTTCCAATCAGTTTATATTGTCCTGTTTATTGCTTACAATTGGGTATTGCCTGTACTGGTTTTTAAGCCATAATGATAATTTCTTAAGTATATTATCAAAGACATCTCACGGAAGTTGCCAGAAAGTCACAATTTCAAGATTCTTAGGCTTTTTTCTTCTTGGTTTGATACCACTTTTATTAGTTATCATTTCAGATTCGCTAGCCGTTAGTGCAACCGGATTAAACTTGAAATGGAACCATTCTGGATGGACCTGGCTGATGATACTTGCCCCGGTGATTGTATTAATAAACTTTCTATCATCAAAGAATGAGGCTAACCTCAATCAATATCCTCAAATTCGCGATAAAAAATGGACTAACAAAACTCTGTTTATAGAGTATTCTGGATGGGCATTCTATTTACTTGGGTATGAATATCTCTTCCGGGGAGTTTTTCTCTTTGGTACAATACCACTAATTGGAGTTGCCGGAGCAATTGCGCTAAATGCTGCGGTGTCTACATTGGCTCATATACCCAAAGGATGGAAAGAAACTTTAGGTTCATTCATATTGGGATTCTTCTTAAGCTATGTAACTCTTCAATTAGGATCTATTTGGTTTGCTTTTGGAATTCACCTGGTGATTGCCTGGTCAAATTCGATCTTTTCATTTTTAGCACATCCGGATATTAAGTATGACACAGGGAAGTAAACGAATATTTATTACCGGTGCCACCGGGTTTGTTGGTTCTGCATTAGCCAATAGTTTGGCAAATCAAGGTCAAATCATACATGCACTGATAAGAGATGAAAATAAAGCCAGGAAATATATCAATCATTCAAACATACATTACTTTAAGGGAGATTTGATGGATACTTATGCTTTACATAAGGCGGCCTCTGGTTGTGAAGAATCATACCATGTTGCAGGGTATGTAAATTTGTGGCATCGAGATAAAAATACCTTTTACAAACATAATGTTATAGGTACGGAGAATGTTTTAAAAGCTTGTTACGATGAAGGTGTTAAAAAATTTGTATTTACATCAACCGCTGGTGTTATTGGACCTTCTAATAATGGAGTGATAACAGAGGATACCATTAAAACACTCCCTTCTACTACTGAATATGAACGAACAAAAGAGCAAGCAGAAGAATTGGTTAGATCACATGCTAATCAGGATATGGACGTTGTAATTGTAAATCCAACCAGGGTTTTTGGGCCAGGGCTAATGAGTAAAAGAAATGCTGTTACTATGTTAATTGATAAGTATAGTAGAGGGAAATGGAAACTACTTCCCGGAGATGGCAGCAAGATCAGCAATTATGTTTATATTGAAGATGTCGTATCAGGTCACCAGTTAGCTATGGAAAACGGTATCCCAGGAGAAAGATATATAATTGGAGGAGATAATGTTAGCTATATAGAATTTTTCAATACGATTGGGAAGATCATTGGAAAGAAATATACAATGATTAAAGTACCGGTGTCTTTAATCTTGTTTATGGCTCATTTTCAGCAGCTTAAAGCTGACCTGTTTGGGATTGCCCCTCTGGTTACACCAGGTTTTGTCAGAAAATATTTATATGATTGGGAAACAGATTGTTGTAAAGCAAATAAATATTTAGGATACAATCCTAAATCTTTGGAATACGGTATTCAACAAACACTAAATTGGCTTAATTTTGATTCTAATTCAAAATAAATGACTTCATCTTACGCATTAATCACCGGTAGCAGCACAGGATTTGGCCATAGTCTTGCGAAAAGTTTAGCATCCAGAGGTTACAATATTATGCTCGTAGCTGTTGATGACGAACACCTCAAAGAAGCGGAGGAATTATTCAAATCAAAATATGGTGTTGATGTATTATCTTTTGGAATTGATCTTAGTAAAATTGAAGCTGCAGAAAAAGTTGCAAATTGGTTTTACGATCAAAATAAGAAACTCTCAGTTTTGGTAAACAATGTGGGTATTGGTGAAGTGTCTCAATTTGATGAAACACCTTTAGAAGTTCATATGAAAATGGTAAATCTTAACGCTGTGTTGATGGTAAAACTTACCCACTTATTGCTGCCGGCGCTTAAGAAAAACAATAAAGCTTATATCCTAAATGTCTCGAGTATAGCCTCCTTATTTCCAGTTCCATATAAAACCATATATTCAGCTACCAAATCATTTGTCAGGACATTTTCGTTTGCTTTACGGGAAGAAGTAAAACCCAAAATATCCATTACCACAACTTTTCCGCCTGCCATGTTTACGAACAATGATATTCGCCGAAGAGTAAAATCATTTGGATGGATTGCCCGCGCTGGCACATTAGAGCCCGACTACGTTGCTGAAAAAAGCCTGATTGCACTTTTTAAAGGTAAGCGTCAAAAATTTCCAGGAATAGTAAATAATGTTTATATCAGAACACGTGATTTTATTGGGTATCGGTTAACCATGAGAATTATACAGAATGGAATTAAAAAGGAGATTCAAAATAATAAAACCTCAAATATCAAACTACCAGTTGTTCCAGCAAAATCCCCTGATTACCATCTTGAAGAAAAATAAAGGGTCGAAGTATCCGGTTTTTTAGTTCAAATTTAGTTTTAAATCTGACTGCAATCATTGCCTGGCAATCGAAAATTAGTATTAATTGCGCATGAAATCGGCAAAGTAATTCAGATGTGGGTTAAGGGAAATTTCAATAAATTATAATTGTACACGATACCCGTGCTACGCTCACCTCCACCCTTCATTTGTAACTGCGAAAAAGTTATCATTACGATTTCAAAATGCCTTGGAATAATGATTCAGTATTTCATAATTTAACAAATAAATAAATAAATGTAATGTTGCATTCCATTTTTGCAATTTAATGCAAACTCTTTAGTTTTAACAAATGCAAAAAATAATTAGCGGTATTCAGCAAATAGGAATAGGAATTCCCAACCTCGAGGAAGCCTGGAAATGGTACAGAAAGCACTTTGGAATGGACGTACCCGTTTTAAACGAAGAGGCTGATGCCACATTAATGCTCAATTACACAGGAAATAAGGTTCAGAGCAGACACGCCTGCCTGGCGATCAATATAAATGGCGGAGGTGGTTTTGAGGTCTGGCAGTTTACCTCTCGTGAGCCACAACCGGCCAGCTTCGAAGTGATTCTTGGAAACTATGGAATTTTCATAACCAAAATGAAGACATCCAGTGTTGATAAGTCATTTGCCTATTTCAAAAAAGAAAATATTGATCTTTTGAGTGAGGTTATTACTGATCCTGCTGGTAATAAAAAGTTTTATTTAAAAGATCCTTTGGGAAATATATTTCAGATGGTTGAAAGTAACACCTGGCTTACCAACGGAACATCTGATCGGTCCGGAGGGGTTGCAGGTGTTGTCCTGGGAGTTTCTGATATAGATAAATCCCTCAAACTGTATTCCGGTGTTTTAGGATTTGATGCAATTGTTTTTGACAAACAAGGAGTATTTGATGATTTTGCCTCTCTTCCAGGCGGACAGTACCAAGTTAGAAGAGTCCTTCTGAAACATACTAAACCGATGGCTGGCCCATTTAGCCGACTTTTGGGGCCCGCATCTATTGAGTTGGTCCAGGCCCTGGAAGGAAAACATCACAGTATATATATTGACAGGATGTGGGGAGACCAGGGGTTCATCCATTTGTGTTTTGATATTAAAAATATGGATGCGCTAAAGGAAGAATGTAAACAGGCAGGATTTGGTTTTACTGTGGATAGTCAGGATTCGTATGACATGGGAGACTCTGCCGGGAGGTTTAGTTATATAGAAGACCCGGATGGAACTCTTATTGAGTTTGTAGAAACCGATAGAGTACCCATATTTAAAAAAATCGGGTGGTATCTCGATATCCGCAAACGCGACCCCAGCAAACCATTGCCTGACTGGCTTGTAAAAGCCATGCGATTCGGACGCAAGAAAAATTAGGGTGTATTCAACACAACAGGTAAGCGACTCTTCCGGTACATATCCTACCCCATTTCCTTATTCGTATTTCAATGAATCCACGGGATTAGACATGGCGGCTTTCAACGCCTGGTAACTAACTGTAAGCCAGGAAATCGTCAACGCTAATGCACCTGCTCCAAAAAATACCCATACCCCCATTTGGTCCCTGTAAACAAATCCATCAAGCCATTTGCCCATAAAATACCAGGATGGTAAAACAGCCAGAATAAACGAAATTAATACCAGCTTGGTAAATTCTTTTGATAGCAGTGCGGTAAGGTTTCCCATAGAGGCGCCCAACACTTTCCGGATACCAATTTCCTTGGTTCGCTGCTCTGCCATAAAGGACGAAAGGGCAAATAAACCCAGGGAAGCAATAAATATCGCAAGCACGGTAAACATGCTGAATAATTTCCCCAGTCGTTGTTCCGCACGAAATAACTTGTCATAACTTTGGTCAAGAAACTCATATTCAAAAGGTTCGCCAGGGGCAAACTCTTTCCATATCGTTTCGGTTACACTTACAATTTCCGCCGCATCACCATGATACCGTACCAGCAGGTTATTTGATGTATTCGTCAGGTTTATTACCATGGGACGAATATTGGTTTTTAACGACTCAAAGTTAAAATCTTTAACTACCCCGATTACTTTAGTTTTAGCAGGTGAATCATCAAAAAAGTTGAGTATTTCGTTATTCACTCCTTTTTCCCACCCGAACTCTTTTACCGCCGCTTCATTGATCACCACTGCCAGGCTATCCGAAGGAAAATCTCTTGAAAAAAACCTTCCTTCCACTATCTCGAAGTTAAGCACATCCGCATGATCATAGTCGGCAAAATACGATCCCATCAGGTGGTCCTGATCATTGAGAACATTCTTAAATACCGTCGTATTGTTTACCCCGGGAAAAACATTATTTGTAAAACTAGTAGCAACTACATTTGAATTACTTTCAATTGCATTTTTGAAGGGCATAATGTCGGAATCCAGTTTACCAGTACTGGATATAATTAATACGTTTTGTTTGTCCAGGCCCAGGTTTTTATTCTGCATATATGAAAGCTGTTTATAAATAACGGTAGTACAAATTATCAAAACAATAGAAACCCAAAATTGAAATACTACCAATGAACTACGTACAGCGCTGCTTTTCATGCCCGCCATTCCTTTTCCTCTCAGTACTTCCGCAGGCTTGAATGCAGTAAGGTAAAAAGCCGGATAGCTTCCGGCAAGCAATCCTACAAAAAGAGCCACCGCGGCCATGATTACAAAAAATGAAGGCGTTAGAAATCCCGAAAACACCAGATTTTTCCCGGCGATAAGATTAAATTGAGGAAGAATAAGGTAAGTTATAATAATTGCCAACACTGTAGCAAAAATGCTATATAAAATGGATTCCAATAAAAACTGTCCGATAAGTGTGTGACGATATGATCCAAATGTTTTCCGCATCCCTACTTCTTTAGCCCTGCCGGCAGAACGGGCTGTTGATAAATTCATAAAATTGATGCAGGCAATAAACAAAATAAATAATCCAATACCGGAAAAAATATAAACGTATGTTATATCTCCATTGGCTTCCATATCATCGTCTGTAATTGACCGGAGATGTGTGTCAGTCATTGGATAACTGATGTATCCATAGGCATTGCCTTGTTCCAGAAACTGTTCGAATGTGACGCCCATGAATTGCTGAAGTTCTTCGCCAACATATTTCTGCACCATTTCAACAAGGCGTGAATCAATGTCTTCGATGCTTGTATTTTTATTTTTTCTGAAATACGTAAAAAGAAAGTTGTTTGTCCAGCCACTATAAAATTGCTCTGACTCTACTGTCCGTTGAGATAGAATTGCTTTAAATTTTATATGTGAATTCTCTGGTGGTTTTTCTGCAATACCCGTGATTTTATATTCACGTTTTTGGCTGCCTACACTAAGGAACCGGCCAATGGCATTTCCATCCGGAAAATACTTATTAGCCAGTTCAGAAGTAAAAACAACCGTATTAGGCTCAGCCAACACCGTATGTGGATCACCCTCCACCAACCTAAAAGTGAAAAATTCAAAAAAATTGGAATCTGCATATATCACCTGTTCTTCAACAAATGAGTCATCGCCATTGCGAAACACAATATCACCGATGGTGCGGACACGTGTGGCAGCCTCAACACCGGGAGCTTCGTTAATCAATGCCTGTGCTATTGGTGGTGAAGATCTAGACGTTACAATTTCCTGCCCGGAAATTTTACCATGTAAAGAGATCCTGTAAATATCCTCTACGTTCTCATGAAACCGGTCATAACTGAGTTCATCGACAACATACATGCCTATAAGAAGTCCTGCCGACAAACCAATGGTAAGGCCGAAAATATTGATGAAGGAATAAAGTTTGTTCTTTTTAATATTGCGCAAGGCAACGAGCAGGTAGTTTTTAAGCATGATTACTTATTGAATTTAAGATTTAACTTTATGACGACATTTGGTGCAAAAGGTTACAACTAAATGATACATTTTATCCTCCCGGGGTTGCACAATAAAAATTCATTGTCATTCATCCCTAAGGGTATAAGCAGGGTTTGCAGATGCCGCCTTGTAAACTTTTCCTCCAACTGTGATTGCACTTATAACAAACATTATCAGTATTGCGAAAACAAAAGCAAGCGGTCCGATTGGCAGATAATATGTCCAGATACTTCCCATCAGCATGTCTGTCATATAATACCCTGCAACAGACCCAAGTACGGATGCAATCGAAAGAATGATTAAAAATTCTTTATTGACGATGTTGACAATACTTGGTATGGATGCCCCAAGAACCTTTCTCACTCCAATCTCTTTCATTCTCTTAATAATGTTGAGTGAAACAAGACTGAACAATCCAATAGCTGATAATATGGTTGCAACTATTCCAAGAAACAGGAACATGACTTTAATATTTTTATTAACAAGCACCTGATTAGCTTTCTCCTCTTCCATATATCTTACATTGGAAAGTTTATCAGGAAATACTTCTTTCCATTTTGCTTCCATAAAGTCATGTACCTCATTGATGTCAGAAACATCAGCTTTAACAGATAGAAACCGGTAGTTTTCCTGTTTTACATAGCGCATAAGCATTGGCTCAATTGGGTTCCACAATGCACCATCAATGAAAATATTTTTTACTACGCCAGCTACATAGAGCTGGATGGTATCTCTCAAAATAATCTGTTGACCTATAGGGTTCTCCCAACCAAAAGAATGAACCAACTCTTCATTTACAATTACCGAATTTTCCACATCTGACTGGCTGTCCTTAATAAAATCCCTTCCATCAATAATAGTTGCACCTATTGTTTTCAGATATTCATCCCCAATATCCAGAAGACGAACATCCATTTCGGAAGATTCAAATTTAATTGGATCAGTGTACCATGAGGAAGTGGCGCTGTTACGTGAACCTGCCATTTCGGTTATCTTGCTATTCCCTGACATCGCATTTCTTAATGCATTATAACCATTCTCATCTTCCACATAAGCAAATACAACACTTTCCATCTTGAATCCCATGTCGTAATCTTTCTGATATTGTGCATTTTGAGTAAATATAAAACCCGATATAATGGCTATGAGTGAAATAGCATACTGTAGTGTCAATAACACACGCGTAAACTTGTTCGTGCCTCCAAATTTCAACGTGCCCCGTAATATGCTTGATGGTTGAAATCCACTAACATAAAATGCGGGATAGCTACCTGCAATTATTCCAGTAAATATCAAAAGCAAAACAAGAAATCCAATTAATCCCGCATTTTCTTTATAACTAAGGCTGATATCCAAAAAAGGCCACATTTGACTATACGCCGGAACCAAAAATTCAGAAATTAAGAGTCCTACGATGAGTGCGAAAAAAGTCAATAAAATATTTTCTCCCAGAAACTGGGCAATCAATTGGTTTCTATGTGAACCCATTACTTTCCGGATACCAATTTCCTTAATTCTACGGTTAGCAATGGCAATGGAAGTGTTTGTGAAGTTAAAACAAGCAATCAGTAGAATCAGAATGGCCATTATTCCGGGAGCAACTGCGGCAGCAGTTGGCAAACTCTGGTTGAACCAATGATTCCATATGTTTTCCCTTTCTGCTCGAACAGCCATACCAGCGAATGGGTCAAGATAATACTCATTAACTTTATAGTCTTCTTTGGCCCTGTTCTGGATTTCTACATAACTCTGAAGTTGTTTTTCAATTTCAGGAATGTCATCAGGATTATTTACGGTTATAAATGTTGTATTAAATAAAGACCAATCATTCTCATCCCATTCCCGGATGTCGAGAACATTATCGAAATGAACATATGCATTTGCTTGAAAACTTGAATTTGGGGGCGGTTTTTCGAATACACCGCCGACAATGTATTCAATTATTTGATCACCGTTAATATAGGTTATTAATTGTCCGACAGGATCCGTTTCATTAAAATGCTTTTCAACAAGATCCGTACTTATTAAAATCTTGCTTTTGTCTTTTAATTCGGATTTGTCACCCGATAACATATTGAATGTAAATAAGTTAAAGAAATCCGGATCTATTGCATATACGCTCGTCCTGAACAACTCATCCCCCACTTTAAAATTCCCACCGATAGGATATATCCGTACCACCTTATCAATCTGGCTGATGCTACCTCGGATAGACTCTCCAAGCGGCATAGGACAATCGCCATTTTTTACAGGCCTTCCATTTGTTATCCTTATAAAATTTACTCTGTAAATTTTATCTGCATTTACATTGTGGGAATCAAAACTGATATTATAATCCCAATTAAGGTAAGCGACAATACAGCATGATAGCGCAATACCCAGGCCAAACACATTTATAAAAACAAATAGCTTGTTTTTCATCAAGCTCCTGAATGTAATCTTAAAATAATTTTTTAGCATTATTGTCTTGACTTTGAGTGGATTTCTGAACTAAAGACAAATCAGTCATAATAAAGGTTGCGTAATCATGGTATTAGGTATTACCAAGTTCCTTGGATTATACGGAAGTTTACTCAACAAGGTTTTATTTAAATAAATAATTATTCAGCTATTTTAACCAATCTGATAAATTTTAATTTGTGAATTACATTTAAAAATTAATTTGATTATTAATAAAAAAACCGGCGAGATTTTCACTGCCGGTTTTTTACCTTGAGGCGGCATAAATAACACATTCAAGCTAAATATGAAATTGTTCTTTGATATTTTCTGTCACGATCTTACCATCAAACAGGTTTACAATACGATGTGCATAGTTTGCATCGTAGGGTGAGTGTGTAACCATTACTATGGTCGTACCTTCTTCATTAAGCTGCGAAAGAAGTTTCATAACCTCTTCTCCGTTTGTGGAATCGAGGTTACCGGTTGGCTCATCGGCCAGGATAAGCCTCGGTTTAGCAACAATAGCTCTGGCAACGGCTACGCGTTGCTGCTGTCCTCCGGATAATTGCTGAGGAAAATGGTTTCTGCGGTGCATAATATTCATACGCTCCAGCACTTCTTCCACCCGCTTCTTTCTATCTGATGACGGAACTTTGAGGTACAGAAGCGGAAGCTCCACATTCTCAAATACAGTAAGTTCATCGATCAGGTTAAAACTCTGGAATACAAAGCCGATTGATCCTTTTCTCAACCGGGCACGCTGCCTTTCCGAGTATTTCGATACCTCATGTTCTCCGAAAAAATATTCTCCTTCCGAAAAATTGTCTAGTAGCCCCAGAATATTGAGCAACGTTGACTTTCCACATCCTGAGGGACCCATTACCGCCACAAACTCCCCTTCCTGAATTTCAAGTGTGATTTCATTAAGTGCGGTGGTTTCCACTTCATCGGTGGTGTACAATTTTGTAAGATTCTTGATTTTAAGCATGGTAGTTATTTTTTATTAATTAAAGGTAAAAATTCTAAAATTCAATATTTAATACTGCAAAATAAGCACTTCATTATCTCCATAGTTGTCGTATGAAGATGTAATTACCCGGTCGTCGGGTTGCAGCCCGGAGGTAACTTCATAGTATTCTGTATTTCTTCTTCCCACCCGGATCGGTCTTCTTTCGGCCATTTTTCCGTCTTCTGATAAAACAAAAGCCCAGTTTCCGCCGGTATCTTTATAGAAACCGCCCACCGGCAGCAGCAGTTGCTCGGAAGATTTGCCAAGTGCAATACGCAGCCGGAACGACTGGCCCCTGACAATCCCCTCTGGTATTTTATCTACAAACTCCATATCTACTTCAAACCGGCCGTTATTGATATTGGGATAGATGTATTTGATTCTCAGTTTGTAATCTTTATAGGTGGCAATTAAGCCCGTATTGATACGGTTGAGGTATATTTCATCAATGGGACATCGCACAATAAAGCTGCCAACCACATCTACCTGCCCGAGACGCTGGCCCGGTGTTACCGATTGTCCAATATCCATTTGTGGGGGCATAGTAAGCTGCCCTGCAAACGGCGCTCTTACAATCAGGTTATCGAGTATCTTCGCTACACCATGGAGGCTTTCCATCATCCTGTTTTCGGACCGGTCCAGTTCACGAAGCTGCCTTACTCTGTCAATGCTGTCGTTTTTATATGCCAGGTATGTAAATTTTCTTCGCTTCATATTGTATTTATATTGCTCTTCCGTACGCTCAAATTGCTGCTTCGAAATCAGATTTTTCCCATGCAGTTCTTTTTCTCGTCCAAACTGAGGACGCAAAATTGAAATCTGATAATCAATTTCAGCAAGTATTTGCTGTTGATTCAGATCGTTTTGCGCCAGTTGCAACCGTGTCTGCCGTACCCTGTTTATACTTTCATTCAGATTCGCCTCCTGTGTAAGTACGCCTAACTCCCTGTTAAGATTGGTAAGTTCGATGATAATATCTCCCTTCCTGACCATTGCGCCACTTTCAACGGCTAGTATTTTTATAGTTCCACCTTCAATGGCATCGAGATAAACCGTGCGGCTTGGAATTACTATGCCAGTCTGTGGGATATATTCAGTGAACTCTCCACGTTTAACGGTTGAAATTGTTGCTTTATTGGCATCGATATTCAGCTTCGACCGCCGGTCGCTGAATCCGAAAGTGTACACAATGAATGAAAGAAATAATACACCGAATAAAATCGAGATTATACGTTTAGCAGTCCACTTCTTTTTCTTAATCTTTCTGTCCATGAAAAATTGTTGATCATTAAATCTACATTTCCACCATTTATAGGGCCAACATTGTGCCAAATGTTGATTTTACCTTTCACGGTGGTTAAACCACGTATTTGCATGAAATACGGCGTTCATACCTGAACGAAAGTGTTCGCATACGGACGTCTGGGTGTTCAATTTTGAAAAAATTATTATTAAAATTACTACCTTCGATATAATTTTGACGTATTAGAGTATAAAGGTATTAGTATTTCTGTTTTCGGTACAACTTTTGAGTACATACAAATAATAACTCATGCCAAAAATGAAAAACGAATCTGAAAAGAGCGGTAAAATTCTGATTATTGACGATAACGAAGATTTACTGAAAGCTGCCCGTATGTTTTTAAAAAGGCATATTAAACAGGTAGATATTGAAAAAAAACCTGATGTAATTCCTTCGCTGCTCAAAAATGAAAAATACGACGTCATTTTGCTCGACATGAACTTCACCAGAGACGTAAGCAGCGGAACCGAAGGGTTTTACTGGCTCGACCGTATTTTGCAACAGGATCCATCAGCAGTAGTAGTTTTAATTACCGCATATGGCGATATACAGATGGCCGTTAAAGCGATCAAAGCCGGAGCAACCGATTTTGTGCTTAAACCCTGGGAAAACGAAAAATTACTTGCCACCATTTATTCTTCCATGAAATTACGCGAATCGCTTGATGAAATTGAGGGGCTCAAAAAGAAACAAAAGCAAATAAGCGATCAGCTGAATCATCATTTTTATGACCTGATTGGCCAGAGTGTCGAAATTCACAAAGTGTTTAAAACGATTGAAAGAATTGCCGATACCGACGCCAATGTTCTTTTATTGGGCGAAAATGGAACAGGTAAGGAATTAGTTGCCCGGGCAATTCACCAGAGTTCTTCACGAAATAGTAAGCCTTTTGTGAGTGTGGACCTCGGATCAATCAGCGAAACACTTTTTGAAAGTGAGTTATTCGGTCATATGAAAGGTGCATTTACCGATGCCAGGGAAAGCCGGGAAGGCAGGTTTGTGACAGCGCATAACGGCACGCTCTTTCTGGATGAAATCGGCAATCTTTCCACCCCCCTGCAAGCCAAATTGCTGGCTGTTTTACAAAACCGGACCATCACTCCGGTAGGGTCGAACAAACAGATCAAAATAGATATCCGGCTTATCTGCGCTACTAATATGCCCGTATATGACCTCGTAAAAGATAATAAGTTCAGACAGGATCTGTTATACCGGATCAACACGATAGAAATACGCCTGCCCGCTTTAAAAGAACGAATCGAAGATATTCCGCTTCTCGCCAGCCATTTTCTGAACATTTATGCAGATAAGTATAATAAAAATGTACACAAACTCAGCGATGGGGCATTGGCGCGCATGACCAAATACCATTGGCCCGGAAATGTACGTGAGTTGCAGCATGCTATTGAACGGGCCGTAATTATGAACTCGACAGCCATATTACAACCTGAGGATCTGATGCTGACGCAAAGCCCGGACAACGAAGGGGATAATATCATACTGGACCATTTTGATCTTGAAGAGGTGGAAAAAATTCTGATCCGGAAGGTATTAAAAAAATATAATGGCAATATTACTCAGGCGGCGGGCGAACTTGGCTTAACACGGTCGTCACTCTATCGGAGACTTGAAAAATATGGGATTTAATTCATTTCGTGTACGCGTGTTGTTTCGGGTGCTCCTTATGGCAGTACTTATCGCGGTATTTATTTATCTTGTTGATGACAGCAGTAAAATTGTGAGCGCCGTTATTGTTGGCCTATTTACGGTGGCTCTTATTGTGGAACTTTTTCATTATTTAGAGAGCACAAACCGCAAACTTACACGCTTTCTGGAATCAGTGAGGTATTCGGATTTCATTTCTGGATTTTCTGCCGACAATCAGTTAGGCAAAAGCTTCAAAGATCTAAATACGGCGTTCAACGAAGTGCTTGAGGCATTCAGAAAAGCAAGATCCGAAAAGGAAGAACATGGACAGTACCTGAATACCGTGGTTCATCAAATAGGTACCGGTCTGCTGTCTTTTGACACCACGGGAAATATTGAACTGATAAATGCGGTTGCAAAAAGGTATCTCAGAACTCCCCAGATTCATAATATCAGTGAAGTCCGGGAAAAAAGCGAAACGCTTTATCGTGTACTTACTGAAATCAAGCCAGGTGCCAACAGGCTGTTCAGGCTTGACGCAAAGCATAAGCTAGCCATAAATGCCACCGAACTCATTCTGCATGGCAATTCATACAAGCTAATCACCCTGCAAAACATACAACCTGAACTTCAGCAGAATGAAGTGGAAGCCTGGCAAAAGCTTACCAGCGTGCTTCGTCACGAAATCATGAACTCTATTACTCCGATTGCCTCTCTTACCTCCACACTTAAGGAAATACTTATAGAAGACCTTAAACAAATAAATGGCACATTTGAAATCGGAACGGAGGCTGTGGATGATCTGCAGGAAGGCCTGAATACCATCGAAGGGCGTAGCTACGGGCTGATAAAGTTTATTGACGCATACAGGGACTATACATCAATACCCGAACCGAAAAAGGTTCAAATAAACCTCTATGAATTGCTTGAGCACATTACCAATCTGATGAAGATCGAAATCAGAAAGTCAAAAGTGAAATTCGAATGGACTGTAACTCCTGAAAATCTGTATATAGATGCAGATAGTGAATTAATGGAGCAGGTACTTATAAACCTGGTTAAAAATGCCATTGAAGCTGTAGGTGAAAAGCAAAATCCGGAAGTACGGCTAACCGGCTGTATAGATAAGGATAGCCAGATTTGCATTAAAGTACACGATAACGGCCAGGGAATTCTACCGGAAGCACAGGAGCGAATATTTATCCCTTTTTATACCACTAAAAAAAATGGATCAGGCATTGGGCTGGCGCTTTCAAGGCAGATAATGCAACTGCACAACGGAACCCTGTCAGTTGAATCACAACCGGATAAATACACGGAATTTACCCTGAAATTCTGACCCGGCAGGAAAGGTTATCCCGTCATTTGCAGATAAGGTACCCATTCAACGAAATCAAAACCCGAAAAATCTTTTAAAAACATAATATATGAAGGTTTAAACGGTTTTGTATGCAAATCGAAGCCTGCCTCTTCCGGAGTAAAGTCGCCTTTTTTTGCATTGCAAGGTTTGCAAGCTGTTACCAGATTTTTCCAACTGCTTCGGCCTCCCCTCGATCGGGGAAGCACATGATCCAGGGTAAGGTCTCTTACGCTGCCGCAATACTGGCACTCAAAACCGTCGCGCTTGAATACATTGTTTCTCGATAGTTCTATGTTCTTGTAAGGTATTTTCACATACCTGAGCAGCCTCACCACTGCCGGCATCTGAAATGCGGTAGTCACCGTACGCAGTAGCCTGCCATCGAAAGACTGCACCTGTACGGCTTTATCCAGATAAATGAGCAGGAATGCCTTCTCCACAGTGCACACGCTGATCGGTGAAAAATCAAAATTTAGAATAAGTGCTCTCATACTTTATGCAAATCAATCCGTGATAATAATAAATAACAGTGAATGATTCTAATGGGTTCGGAAAAAAATTATGATTTATTTGATTTTTAGCTTGTGAAAAAATGGATCTATCACAAATTTAATGAAAAACGGAAGACGGAAGTTGAATAATAGAACTTCGGACTTCGGACTCCAGGCTTCCAGCTTTCAACAATACTATCCATAAAAAAATGGTAATACCATAGAAATAAATCATACAGAACTAAAATTATGTCAAAATACTTCTGATGCTATGCATACGGTGGGTTAATGCCCCGGTTTCAGAATTAATAATTCCCTCGTCAGTCAGTTTATCGATGCGCACATACCCGGAAGCGTGGATGATAATTCCGTCAGACAGAATGATTCCGACATGGTCAATTTTGTTTTGGTCATCAGTAAAAAATGCCAGGTTACCGCATTTGGCCTTCGCTTCATCTTTCACCAATTCACCGTGTTCTGCCTGCTGTGTTGATTCCCGTGGAATTAAATAACCTGAAATCCGGAAAACCATCTGCGTAAATCCTGAACAGTCGATGCCAAAAGGCGATTTGCCACCCCACAGGTATGGGGCATTCAGGTATTTGAGGGAAATTTGTCTTACAAATTCGCTGTCCATGCGTTGGTTGAGGCTTTTCGATTCACCATTAAATGCAAATTGCTCCTCCATTTTAAATATTTCATTTACTGTTATGGGAAGAATACTCCCAATGAGAATATTGAGACGGTTTTTGTTGAAAAGAATAGAGGAAAATACATCGGTACAAATTTTATAATCTGAGTTAACAAGCTGCTCAAAATATTCCACTGTAATAAGATGATGCTGCTTCTTTTGAATCCACCCTTCATACTTATCGTAACCGGCAATAATTTTGAGCCATGCACCGTCTGCTGAAAATTCTTCAACTGTGTAATGTTCTCCGAACAGCAACTGGCTCACCTGTTCTGAGCTGTGATCAGGAAGGCTTCTCATAGGCGCCAGGCTGACTCTGCATATGCCGTATTCCTTATTCATTACCTTCTTATTTCGTGTTCATATTATAGCCTGAGACTTGCAACATCACGTTTCTGGTCCTTTTCTTTTATCGATTCACGCTTATCGTAAGTTTTCTTTCCTTTCGCTACGGCAATTTCTAATTTCACTAATCCCCGGTCATTTATAAACATGCGAAGTGGAATAATGGTCAGACCTTTTTCATCCACCTTCTTCTTGAGTTTTTTAAGCTCTTTTTTATTAAGCAGTAGTTTTCTTTCCCGAAGCGGTTCATGGTTATTATATGACGCCTGCTTATACCTGGCAATATTCATCTGCCGTATATACAACTCATTTTTGAGAAAAACGCAATACGCCTCCTTCAAGCTCACTTTACCTTCTCTCACCGATTTGATTTCAGATCCTGCCAATACAATACCTGCAGCATACTTTTCCAAAAGATGATATTCAAAAGAAGCTCTTTTGTTACGGATATTTATAACTGCTGGTAATTTTGATTTACTTTTTGCCACCTTGTTGTAAAGTAGAAAATCTACTAATTAATTTACGTTTTTCTAAAATTTTTTGTCCGGTACGGCCTTTTGCAATAATCCTGCTGCCTACTGTGGCAACATACGAACAAAGCAGTTCATGGCCTTTCAATGACACTACGGTTGTTTTGATGCGTACCGGTTCATTTAAAAACGCCGGATTAACATGTTCAATGGTAATCAGTGTGCCGATTCCTTCCTCATTTTTCTCCAGCATATCAAGCACAAACAGCCGGCTGGCCCATTCTATCTCCTTTGCAAGCGTATATGTTGCGCATACATCATGAACGATACTATTTCCAAAATCCGGAAAATTCTTATCCGTCACTTTAAAGCTATGTGATTTTGAATCACCTGGTTTATACACGCTTCTCATCGCTTAGAATTTCATTCTGGGTAGCGCCGGAGTTTCCATGTCTGCCATCTTCTGATTTATAAATTTAAAATGCGCAGCCATGGCAATCATGGCTGCATTGTCTGTACAATATTCGATTTTCGGGATATATAAGGTCCACCCTTTCTTTGCTGCAAGCTGCTGCATGCTGCGTTGCAGTTCAGAATTAGCAGACACACCTCCTGCTATTGCAATTTCATTGATGCCTGTTTTCAGTGTAGCAAGTTTTAGCTTATCCAGCAACATCTGAATCAGACTATGCTGAATGGAAGCACAGATATCATTATAGTTTTCTTTAATAAAATTTGCATTAACCGCTTTGTTGTCACGTAAAAAATAAAGAAAAGCGGTTTTTATGCCGCTGAACGAAAAATTCAATCCCGGAACTTTCGTTTTGGGAAAGGTAAATGCCTTTGAATCGCCCTTTTGAGCATGCTTGTCAATCATGGGACCGCCTGGATAAGGCAATCCAAGAAGTTTTGCTGCCTTGTCAAATGCTTCGCCCACTGCATCATCCAGTGTTTCACCGATAACTTCCATATCCAGGTAGTCCCGCACCAATACGATTTGTGTATGTCCGCCGCTTACGGTCAGACAAAGAAAAGGGAATACCGGTTTCGGGTCTTCAATAAAATGCGAAAGTATGTGCGCTTTCATATGATGAACTGATACAAGTGGGATACCCAGTGCAAGCGCAAGTCCTTTGGCAAAAGTAACGCCTACAAGCAGTGAACCAAGCAAGCCGGGTCCCTGGGTGAAGGCGATTGCCGTCAACCGGTCTTTCTTCACTCCGGCTTCTTTCAGCGCCTGTTGTACAACAGGTACAATATTTTGTTGGTGTGCACGAGATGCCAGTTCCGGTACAACGCCACCAAATTTTTCATGCACTTTTTGTGTGGCAATCACATTGCTCATTATGCTCCCGTTTACAACCACCGCCGAAGAAGTTTCGTCACATGAAGATTCTATTGCCAAAATTACAGAATTCATAAATTCTAACGTTAATAAATTGTAGCGTACCTTTGTATAAAACATGCAGGACGTATCCTGCTTTATGAAACCACAATAAAAATGCGGTTGCAAGTTATAAAAAATGGATTAGTCAAAGGAATATTATGGATATCCCTTTTGGTAATTTTTATTTTCATTGCAGCAACCTCACTCCTGCGCATTCCCGCAATCCAGACAGAACTCATTCAGCGAATCACAGGCAGTCTGAGTGAAAAAACAGGTTTTGAATTTGAAATAGGATACATAAACCTTAACTGGTTTGATGTACTGAAAATAAATGATCTGAAAGTCACAGACACCCATGACAGTACTATGATTTTTATTCCTGAAGCAAAAATCGACTTCAGCATAAGTTCCATTCTCAACAAGAACCATAAGCATTTTGACAAAATTAAAGTTACCGATATAGAATTTAACATGTACAAACACATTGCCAACGAACCGCTCAATATCACGCGGTTTATCGATACCCTCAAATACCTCCTTAAGGGCGATGGCCATATGGTAACCACCATCGATAAAATTGAAATAGAAGATTCACGTTTCTTTTTTAAAAATTTCACTACAGATGTTTCTTATCCGGGATTCGATCTGAACACCTTCAGAATACTTGAAATGAACTGCCGTCTGAGTGATTTTTCGGTACATCATGATACCATCCGTCTTGTTCTGAATGATTTAACGGGACTGGAAGAAAAAACCAACCTAAGGATTCATCAGTTTCGGTCGAATCTTACCGTCCATCAACGGGAAATGAAATTCGGAAATTTAGATCTGAAAGTTGGTGACAGTCATATAAAGGATTCAATCGCTTTTACATATAATAAAATGAGTAACCTGAGATATTTCATGGATAGCGTTCAGATATATGTAAAACTAGACAACAGCACCATAATTTCAAGAGACCTGGCATGGTTCTCCAAAGAATTTAAAAGCATCATCGACGTCTATAAAATATCTGGAGTTTATAAAGGCAGAGTAAAGGATTTTACAGTCCGTAATCTTGACCTCACTTTTGGGCAAAAAGGGCATATCCATGGATTTCTTAGTTTTTCGGGATTGCCTGATTTCGATGAAACATTCATTGCGGTACGTCTCAATAGATCATTCGTAGAATTTACCGACCTGGAGCAATACTTTGGAGAAAAAGTGCTGAATACGCTTACCGGTATTGAACAGTTTAGTTTTACGGGTAATTTTACCGGATTTCCGAATGACTTTGTTGCCTACGGCAATTTTGATACAAATATTGGCAATATTATAACAGATATAAACCTTAAGATCAGGGACGATATTACTGCATATGTTGGCAAACTGATCACCCGGAATTTTGATATAGGCATTTATTCGGGCATAAAGCTGCTACAGACAGTGGATATGCACGGAATCATCAGAGGAGAAGGCCTGAAAGTAAGCGATGCCGATTTTATTCTGAACGGTATAATTTCGAGGCTGGGAATAAATCACTATGATCTTAAGAATATAGAAACCAACGCCCGGTTTGCCTCCGAATTCTTTTCAGGCGAACTCAGTATAAACGATCCGAACCTTCGAATAACTGCCTCAGGCTCAATTGACCTGAGGAATAATATCAACAACATCAATTTGAAAGCCCGCCTGGACACTCTCATAATGAAACCCCTTAATTTATCAGAAACACCTGCATCGTTGAGCAGTTATATCGATATCGACATTCACGGACTTAAAATTGACAGTATCAGCGGAGAGATGATTCTAAAAGATTTTTTTATGTCATACGACACAAACACACTGGTGCTCAAAGAGTTAAAATTGACTTCTGTATTTGAAGAAAATTCGAGATCGTTAATATTAAACTCTGATAATATTGACATCAGCCTTACAGGTAATTACCATTATACCACCGCGTATAAGGATTTTCTTACCCTTTTACATGAATACGAACTCAACCTGGCGAATAATGCAGAAGCATTGAATAAATACTATGCAGGTAAAGAAACCAGTATCCCTGAAAATTATGACGTGAAACTGCAAATGGATTTACACGATGTGAACCCCCTTGTGCAGCTTTTTTATCCATCGGTAATGTTTTCTAAGGGCATACGTATTAATGCTGATTTCCGTCATGGCCATACGTCCATATTAAACCTGAATACCCGGATGGATTCCATCCGGATCGAAAATAATCTTTTCACCGGCAACCTGTTCGACATCAACGCTTCCAAGATATCTGACAGCACCAACGTACTTGCAAGTATATATGTGTCTTCAGAGGCTCAGCACTATTCAAATAATGCTAAAACACAAAAATTATCGGCTCAGGCTATATGGAACCGGAATGAAATTGATTTCAATCTAACTGTGGAGCAGAAAGACCTGGAGTCATACGCCAATATCTTCGGGGAAATCATCTTTTTACCTGACCTTACGGTTATAAAATTAAATCCGTCTGACTTACAGGCATTAAATGAAAAATGGGAAATAGTTACCAACAATGCCATTACCATTTCGGGTAATGAAATAGGATTTCAGAATGTGGGTTTGCAAAAATCATTTGAAAAGATCCTGCTTGACGGACGCATCACAGAAGACCCGCTTATCCCCTTGACGCTCAATCTGCAAAATGTGGAGTTGTCAAACTTCAACCAGATTATCACAAAAGATCTGAAAGGTTCAGGAAACGGGTATTTTCAGATAAAAAACTATTATAACGATATCTTGTTTGAAACAAACCTGCTGATAAAAGACTTCCAGATCAATGATTTTCTGATAGGTGACATCTACAATAAAAGCATATATAATAATGTTGAAAATAAATTTGACCTAGAATTCCAGCTATCACGGGATGCGCAGAATATTATATATGTTTCCGGTGATTATTACCCCGGCAATAAAGAAGGACTGCATCTGAATGCAACACTCGATAAAGCTGATCTGAAAATTATTGAACCATTTATAGAAAATTATTTTTCGCAGATCCAGGGTGTAGCGAGTGGGAATTTTACTGTTACGGGAAACCCTAACTATCCGATTTTGGGGGGTACTGGCAAAATCACTTTTGGCGGAATGAAAATCAATTACCTTAATACTTTTTACACCTTCGACGCGGATATATTGTTGAATAACAATGAAATCGGTTTCAGAAACATACGTTTCAGGGATCGTGACGGAAGTATGGCCCTGTTATCCGGCGGTTTTTTTCACAATGGCTTTGATAATATTGTAATGGATTTCAGTGGAAATTTCACCGATTTTATGTTTCTCAATACCTCTTTTAATGACAATGACCTGTTTTATGGTACGGGAAGAGGATCCGGTGAGATTTCAATTAAAGGACCTCCACAAAATTTATTTATTGATGTAACCGCAACCACTTCTGCTAACACACGGGTTTTTATTCCACTCGGCGGCACCACCGAAATCGACCAGGAAGAGTTTATTCATTTCATCAGTTTCACCCGGGAAGATATTGAAAGCGCTGAGAATATTGAACCAGTAAGCCAAACGGTAAAGGGACTGGACTTCAAACTTGATCTCACGATAACCAGAGATGCCTATATCGAGCTGATTTTTGATGTAACCGTAGGCGACATAATACGTGGCAGGGGAAACGGAGATCTAAGCTTTCATTTTGATCCTAACGGGGATTTTACTATGTATGGCGATTACACGATTGAAGAAGGTGGTTACAACTTTACGCTTTATAATATTGTAAATAAAGAATTTAATATTCTCCCGGGCAGTAAAATATCATGGTTAGCCGACCCCTATGAGGGGATTCTGGATATTGAAGCCTCCTATGAGCAATACGCATCGGTAGGACCGTTGCTCGACACGCTATACCGTAACGCACCTCAAATCCGGCGCAGGTACCCCTCCAATGTGATCCTGGACCTGAAGGGACCATTACTTTCTCCTGAAATCAAATTTTCCATAATCATTGAGGATTACCCGAATACATTTTCGTACAACGGGCAAATTGTTAATCTTGATACGGAATTGAGCGCTGTGCAGGCAACCTGGGCGTTGAACAAACAGGAACTTCAAAAGCAGGTTTTCAGTTTGATGATATTGCGTCAGTTCAGTGAAAAATACATCAACACCGGAGGCACTGTTGGCCGAAGTGTAAGCGAATTCGTGTCAAACCAGCTCAGCTACTGGATCAGCCAGATGGACGAAAATCTGGAAATCGATCTTGATTTTGGCGATATTACCGAAGAAACATACAATACCTTTCAAATGAGGCTTTCCTACACTTTTCTCGACGGCCGGCTACGCGTTACACGCGACGGGGGATTTACAGACAAGGAAAATCAGCCAAATGTGGCCAGCATACTTGGCGACTGGTCGATTGAATATATGCTCACCGAAAGTGGCAGTGTGCGGGTGAAATTATTTCAGGAAATCAATTACAGTACACTTGATAATTCTTATGCTTCTGATTATGCGGCTATCAAGGGTGGAGTAAGCATACTTTACACTCAAAGCTATAATGAAATAAAGGAAATATTTGATGCTGCACGTAAAAAGCAAAAAATCAGGGAAAAAGATAATACCGAAAGCGGCAAAGACAAAGTTACACGTCAGGATATAAAACCCGATGACTTCAAAAAGCCCTGATCAAATGATAACAAGTAATTCCGGAAAGATATGGCTCATATTGGCCTGCCTTGTACTGATCTGCAGGGCTGAACAGGTTTACGCCCAGGCTTCCGATACACTCAACAGGACTCGGCTTAACACCTTTCTCATTGCAACCGGTGTTACTTATACTGCAGCTTTAATAGCATTGAACAAGGTTTGGTATTCTGATTATCCACGCGAAAATTTTCATTTTTTTAACGATAGCAAAGAATGGAAACAAATGGATAAAATCGGCCACTTCTATACTGCTTTTCATTTAATTAAAACTAGCAATAACGCATTCAGATGGGCCGGTGTTTCATCAAAAAAATCAGTGTTCTGGGGGAGTCTTATGGGGTTTGCCCTTATGTTTCCAATTGAAATCATGGATGGTTACTCAAGCGAATATGGTGCTTCAGGATCAGATTTGGCTGCAAATTTTCTTGGTTCCGGTTTTTTTCTGGGTCAGTCGCTGCTTTGGAATGAAGTACGAATACACCCAAAATATTCATTTTCAGAATCAGTAATTGCAACATACAGGCCAGGGGTACTGGGGAAAAATTATAGTGAAAAATGGTTGAAAGATTATAACGGTCAGACCTACTGGCTTTCATTTGATTTGCATGCGCTTGCCGGCGCTAAGCCAAAATGGTTGAACCTGGCGCTTGGTTATGGTGTAAACAACATGGTTAATGCCAGTGGAACCTCCACTCCGGAATTTCCTTACCCATCCTACAGGCAGTACTATCTCGCGGTAGATTTCGATCTCACATATATCAAAACTAAATCTACGTTCTTAAATACAATGCTTTTTATCGTAAATATGATTCATCTGCCTGCCCCGGCACTGGAGTACAACAAAATGGACAAACTGATATTCCACCCCATTCATTTTTAGTGTTTTTTATCTCTATTTTAGTCTTTTTATTTTGTATCTTCATTCAAATTTAAAAGTAACTGATTATGGAATTCGGAACCATGATGGAACAACTGGCTGATCTGGCCGGAGGGTCATTTTCGCAATACGACGACACCACAAGTGTATTAATTGTACCGGTTGGCGAACACCGGATACAAACAGTTTATGCGTATGATGAAGGAGAACAAGGTATAAAAATAATTTCAAAAGCCTGTGATGAGAATGATGTAACTCCATACGAAAAGCTTGTTCGTAACAACGGAAGTCTTTCTTATTCGTGCATTGGAATCGAAGATGGCGTGATTTATGTGAAAAGCAGGGTATTACCCGGCGCCGAACCCGGAAAAGCCATGAAGGATATGCTCCTTGAAATTGCAGAAACCGCTGATAACTGGGAATTAAAACTAACCGACCAGGACATACACTGATTTTGGTATAAATATTGATTATTTTTGCATAAAACAGGCTGTCTTATCGCTATGAAGTGAGGCGCTTGCGCTTCTGCTTCATGGAGGAAAGTCCGGGCAACACAGAGCATCGTACTTCCTAACGGGAAGGCCCTGAGTACCCTGAAATATATTTTTATATAACTTCAGGACTGCTTCAGGGACAGACAGTACCACAGAAAACAAACTTCCCTGAAGTTCTGCGCAAGCACATATTTCAGGGTAAAGGTGAAAAGGTGAGGTAAGAGCTCACCAGTTCCGGGGGTGACTCCGGAAGCTTGGTAAACCTTACGAGTTGAAAGGCCAAATAGGTTTAGCTACTCCGGTGCAAGCCGGAGAGAGGGTTGCTCGCCCAATCCTCCGTCAGGAGGTAGCTTTACGGGTAGGCCGATTGATCGTTGTGGCAACGCAGCGACAAGATAAATGATAAGATTCCTTCATTGCGTAAGGAAACAGAACCCGGCTTACAGGCCTGTTTTTTTTAACTGCAGGACACCTTTCGATTTATGAAAAAAGTATTGATTATCGACGATGAAGACAGCATCCGGGCTACGCTCAAAGATATTCTCGAATATGAGAAATATACTGTTGATGAAGCTTCAGATGGCCAAGAGGGACTTAAGAAATTGCTTTCTGACAACTTTGATTTAGTGTTATGCGACATTAAAATGCCTAAGATGAATGGCATGGATGTATTGGAAAAAGCAACAAAGGCCGGCGTAGATACTCCTTTTATCATGATTTCAGCACATGGCAGTATTGAGACGGCTGTGGATGCAACAAAAAAAGGAGCGTACGATTTTCTGGAAAAACCCCCGGACTTGAACCGGCTGCTGATTAGTTTGAGAAATGCAGTAGATAAAAACAACCTGGTTAAAGAAACCCGTGTACTGAAAAATAAAGTATCAAGGAAGTTCGAAATGGTGGGCGATTCTGAGGCGATGCAGGAAGTTAAGCTGGTCATTGATAAAGTTGCCCCGACTGACGCACGGGTTTTGATAACTGGCCCAAACGGATCAGGTAAGGAACTTGTAGCCCACTGGATTCATGAAAAAAGTAACCGGGTCAATGAAAATTTTGTTGAAGTGAACTGTGCTGCAATTCCTTCTGAGTTGATCGAAAGTGAGCTGTTCGGCCATGAAAAAGGATCATTTACTTCGGCCATAAAACAACGCATAGGCAAATTTGAACAAGCCAGTGGAGGCATACTTTTCCTTGATGAAATAGGCGACATGAGCCTGAAAGCGCAAGCCAAGGTGCTACGTGTATTACAGGAAAATAAAATCACACGTGTAGGAGGCGACAAGGACATTAAAGTAGATATAAGGGTGCTTACGGCTACCAACAAAGACCTGAAAAAGGAAATTGAAGAAGGTAATTTCAGGGAAGATCTATATCACAGGCTCAGCGTTATTATTATCAAAGTTCCCCCGCTAAGCGAACGAACGGACGACATACCTGCACTTGTACATAAATTCCTTCATGATATTGCCGCAGAATATGGCACAAAACCAAAGGAAATGAATGCAGAAGCTTTAAAAGAACTACAGAAAAAAGAATGGACCGGAAATATCAGAGAACTAAGAAATGTAGTCGAACGATTGGTCATTATGTCAGACTCCCGTATTTTGAAAAAAGATGTTCATAAATATGCCTGAAAAATCAGGCTGCCGATTCAACCGGATTTCCAAATTTCTTCAACATTCTTGCGTGCGACCTCAGAGCACTGCTAAAGGTGGGTTGTGCATAGTAGGGTAATCCAAACTCCTTAGCTGTTTCTTTTACGATTTGTGAAAGCCTCTTATAATGCACGTGGCAAACATTGGGAAACAAATGATGTTCGATTTGAAAATTCAAGCCCCCGGCAAACCAGGTAACCAAAGGATTTTTATTTGCAAAATTAGATGTAGTAAACATCTGATGCTCTGCCCATTCCTTGTGGATGTAGCCATCGACACCAGGTAAAGGAAACAATACATGTTCTGTTAGGTGTGCCGGCTGAAAAATAAGTCCCATTATGATCCCGGCAATCAGATGCATAAGTACAAAGCCGCCGATAATGACCCCCCATGCAAAACCTGCAAAAATGACAGGAAGCATGATCATATATAACACATAGAATACTTTTGAAATTACAAGAATTGTCAGTGCTTTTCCGCTGCTGATACCCTGCATTTTAAGCAATCCGCGTTCATTAAACTGCTTTATTTGCTTAATATCCTTTGCGATTACCCAACTGAGTGTGGTAAGGCCATATAAAAACCATGCATAAATATATTGGTACTTATGAAAACCATGCAATTCGGTGTGCGGTGAAAATCGTAAAATATATTTTGGTGAGATGTCGTCATCGTGACCGTTAATATTTGTGTAGGTATGATGAAGCACATTATGTTGAATTCTCCAGTTCAGTGCACTGCCTCCGATTATATGCATTGACATGCTCAGAATTTTGTTGATTGTGGGTGATTTACTGTAAGCACCATGCACGGCATCATGCATCACAGACAATCCAATACCGGCCGTTCCGACTCCCATAATGGAAAACATAAGTATAACCTGCCAGGCGCTTGTTAGTGTGCCAGACAAAAGAATGCCATAAGGAATGAAGTAAATTGAAAACATGATAATGGTTTTCGAAATCATTGCACCATTGGCATGTTTTGACAATTTTTTTTCATTAAAGTAGGAATTAGCGCGTTTTTTCACCGTGCTGAAAAAATCATCTTTTATCGGTGGTTCAAATTTTACTATTTTCACTACAGGTGTTAAGATTAAAGTTAAGTATTAAAAAATAATGTTGCAAGAAACTTAAAAAAAACAAGGTTTTATAAAATATCAAAATATTTATTCTTCAAAATCATATATAATTCAGTTTAATCTTGGTTTAATCTAAAATTATAATCTATGGTTGAATTATTGCAGTTCTTTAATCCATGCCATCTATAAATTCAACAAAAAGTTGCATCCGCGGATATCCGAATAATCAAATCGCCCCAATACTTCAAATGATCCGTCTTCATGGCTTTTTCCCAGGT
The DNA here is from genome assembly GCA_022567155.1 of Bacteroidota bacterium. Lineage (GTDB taxonomy): Bacteria > Bacteroidota > Bacteroidia > Cytophagales > Cyclobacteriaceae > SZUA-230. The sequence goes on along the minus strand of JADFHN010000006.1, from coordinate 52,070 downwards.
CTTTTGTTTCAACAAAAGCGCAGGAATGAATGTTTGCCAGATCGATCACGTTTATTCCTCCTGTTTTTCCGTGTACTACATACGAAAACGGATCGTTCGGTTCCCTGATGAATACCTTCATCGTTGCCGATGCATTGAAGATTCCGTTCTTCGCATACGCCTGTGACAATAGTTCCGTCATGCCGTATTCCGAATAGATATCCTTAACCTTTAGCTTTTCCTTTAAGATCGCATAAAGTTCCTGGCGTGTTATTTCTTTTCGTTTTCCTTTCATGCCTCCCGTTTCTACTATAGTTACATGATGCATATCAACAGGGAAGTATTCTGCCAGGTCAAGAAGTGCATAAGCCACACCGAATAAAACAATTTTTTTATCCCTTGCATCGGTGATCTTACGAACCAGTTCTTCTAAATTTTTCAGGTAAAAACCAGATTCTAACTTGGCATTGGCTATAAAGTATGACACCATATTTATCAGCGAAGAATTTCCTTTCTCCATATATGAAGGGAGCAATGCCAGTATCGTGTATGCGTTTAATGGCCCGAAAAAAGAAGTAAATGTCCTTCCGGCCAGTGTATTATAAAATGTAACATCCTGTATATAATGTCGTGCAGGCACATACCCGTTGGTACCACTACTCTCAAATACCATTTGTTGCTCCCAGGCGCCGCAGGTGATTTTCTGTGTTTTAAAAAATTCAACAGGCAGAAAGGGAATGTCCTTTATTGCCTTTATTTTACGATAATCTCTTTTTAAATTCTTGATATACCCGGCATACACCGGATTATTTTGAGCCTGGTATTTAAAAAGCTTCAATGCGAGGTCGTCAAAATCCGAAGGAATCAGATGCAGGACTTCATGTTTAAAACTTTTAAAATAATCCATACGTTATCTTAACATGAGGTAAATTTGCAAAATAATACTATTGAAGTACCCTAATTAACATGATAATTAAAAAAGTAACAACGGTTCTACTGGTTCCGGTACTGTTTATTGCAGTATCGTGTTATTCTCCTCCGGAATTCCCGGTTGAACCATCGATTTCTTTTAAAAGCATTATTTTTAAAGAATTGGATAATCTGCCTGATTCGCTGATCTTATCCCTGGAGTTTAAGGATGGAGATGGTGATCTGGGGCTGGGTACGAATGAATTATATGAACCTTATAATGATGTCTGGTTTTGGAGAAAGGAGGACCAGACCTTGCTTACCTATTCTGACCGCTTCACCCCTCCTTATGACACATTGCCCCCTTATGAGTTTCCTTATACATGCCTGAACTATTCGACCAATAGAGGTATAGAAGGTTATGAGAATGACACCCTTTATTTTCAGCAGAACGAAAATCACTGGAATATATTTGTTGAATATTTTGTGAAAAAAAATGGCGTTTATACTGAATTTGACTGGGAAATTGCCTTTCCTCCACGATGTTCCGACAGCTTTAACGGCCGGTTCCCGGTCATGACCGATCTCTCAAACTCACCTCTTGAAGGCGTTCTCAGGTATGGGATGACTTCTTCAGGGTTCAAAATTCTATTTCGTAACGATACCCTGAAGTTGCGGGTAAGAATAAAAGACCGGGCACTTCATACCAGTAACGTCATCGAAACCCCGGATTTTGTTCTTAAAAATATAAAAATAGATTAGTGACGTATCAAGCATACCCGATAGCTATCGGGTTATCCGGCCCAAGCCTAGTTCTTTTTGCCCCTGATTGCTTTTCCCAAGGGGATGCCAATGGCAAAAAAATTATTCCGTAACTATCTCAATCGCTATCGGGATGCGCAAATTTTTTGCCTTGTCAGGAACAAAAATTACGGTGGCATAACCGGAACATCACACATAACACGTCACTAGGAATAACCTTTACGTAGGGTATTCATATTCGTCCCGGTCAATAAATACCGGGATACTTTTCAGGATCTGCCTCTGACATCAATTCGTAAACCTTATCAAACACCTGTTCCACATTGGGTTTACTGAAATAATCACCGTCAGACCCGTAGGCGGGCCGGTGATCGGCGGCTGTCACACTTACCGGGAGTGAATCGAGATATATAAAAGCGTCTTGTTCTTCCAGCACTTTCTGCATCATGTATGCAGAAGCTCCTCCCGGCACATCCTCGTCAGCAAACACAACCCGGTTTGTCTTCTTTATTGATTCCACAATTGCATGATGCCTGTCAAATGGTATGAGGGTTTGTACGTCGATTATTTCTGCCGAAATCCCAACCTCCTGAAGCTGGCTGGCAGCTTCCTGCACAATCCGGCACATGGACCCATACGTGACGATAGTTACGTCGGTTCCCTCCCTGATGACCTCAGGTACGCCGAGTGGTTCGGTAATTTTTCCTATATTTTCCGGAAGCTTTTCTTTCAGCCTGTATCCATTCAGGCACTCAATAATAAGCGCCGGATCGTCTGATTTAAGCATGGTATTATAAAAAGCCGCTGCTTTGGTCATATTTCGCGGCACCAACACATAAATACCCCTTAAACTATGTAGTATCACGCCCATGTGTGAGCCGGAATGCCATATTCCTTCCAGCCTGTGGCCTCGTGTCCGGATAATCAACGGGGCCTTTTGCCCCCCTTTGGTCCGGTACTGTAAGGTTGCCAGATCATCAGACAGTGTTTGTAAGGCATAATAAATATAGTCAAGGTACTGAATCTCTGCAATCGGCCTGAGTCCACGCATTGCCGTACCTATTCCCTGGCCTATAATCGTGTCTTCACGAATACCTGTATCAATTACACGTAGTTCACCGTATTTGTCCTGAAGGCCTGCAAAAGCCTGGTTCACGTCGCCGATCTTGCCCAGGTCTTCACCGAATGCAAATACCCGGGGGTCTCTTTTAAGTGCATGGTCAAAGCAGGCCTGCAACACCTGCCGGCCATCTACAATTTTTGAATTTTCGATATACTCAGGAGCAATCCGTTGGACAAGCAATGCCGATTTGGAAGTTTCGCTATAAAGATGCGAACTATAGTCTTCAAAACTTTTTTCCTCAAATTGCTTTATCCATTGTACAAGGTCTTTTTTAACTGGCAGGTTTTCAAACCTGAGCAATCTCATCGTCTTTTTTGCAGTACGGATTATATCTGCTTTAACCGGATTTATAACAGAGGAAAGTTCATGTTTCAAACCGTTCAGATTATCTTTTTGATTGCTTTCAGAAGCAGCCTTTTCGATGAAAGTAAGCACTTCATTCTGCCATTCCAGAATTTCATCTAAATACTTCTTCCATGAGTTATTCCGTGATTTTTTTGCTTCAGTCTTAGCTTCCTTCTCTATTTCGTCCAATTCGCTTTCAATGGCAATTCCGTTATCGATAATCCATTCACGCATTTTTTTTATGCAGTCAAATTCAGATTCCCATACAAGGCGCTCCTTTGACTTATACCTTTCGTGTGAACCTGACGTTGAGTGTCCCTGAGGTTGAGTCATCTCTTCTACATGTATCATTACGGGTATGTGTTGTTCTCTGGCCAGTGTCGCCGCTTCTTCATACGTTTTCAACAATCCGGGATAGTCCCATCCTTTGACCGTAAAAATTTCAATACCAGGTTCTTTTTTGTTTCTTTGAAAACCAGCCAGTGCTTTTGAGATAGAGCATTTGGTGGTATGATATTTCTGTGGTACCGAAATACCATAATTATCGTCCCAGATACTGATCACCAAAGGAATCTGAAGTACGCCGGCAGCATTTATGGCTTCCAGAAATACACCTTCGGAAGTGGACGCATTACCGATAGTCCCGAATGCAACCTCATTTCCCGAATCTGACAAATGCTTGTATTTTTTCAGACCTTTGTTGTTTCTGAAAAGCATGGATGCCCACGCCAGCCCAACGAGCCTTGCCATTTGCCCGGCAGTGGGTGAAATATCCGCGCTACTGTTTTTTTCTTTGGTAAGATCCTTAAGGCTACCCGTTTCATCTATCATCCGTGTTGCAAAATGCCCGTTCATCTGACGACCGGCGCTTGCTGGATCTTTGGTTATATCGGTATGGGCATAGAGTTGTGCAAAATATGCTTCAAGTGTCAATTCGCCAATAGCCAGCATAAATGTCTGGTCGCGGTAGTATCCCGATCGAAAATCACCATTCCTGAACACTTTTGCCATGGCAATCTGGGCGATTTCCTTTCCGTCACCAAAAATCCCGAATTTCGCCTTGCCCATAAAAACTTCCTTACGGCCAATCAGACTTGCTTCGCGGCTGGTCACTGCCAATTTGTAGTCACCCAGAATTTCGGATGTATCGACAGTAATATCAGGCAATGTCTTTGTAGAGTCCAATTCTATAAAATTTAATACAACAAGACCAGACGGTTGGTAAACAAAAATAATGAAAACCGACGAGGTATCAAACCTGCATTTTATACATTAATAATAAGAAAAATTCTGACTTTTAGGTTATTTAAAGACAATTATTGCACCAAAATACTTCTTTGAAGAAATTTATTACTGAATTATACCAGAATTTGAAATTTTATTCGGACTACAAAAAATTCAATAAACAATGAGCTGATATAAATAATCTGAAATATACTTTGTTGCTTGCTATATTTGAATCCTTTTTAACTAAAACATGCAATTATGACCATTGGAGTTCCAAAAGAGATAAAAGATAATGAAAACCGCGTTGGTTTAACGCCTGCAGGAGCTAAAGAACTGGTTAAACGGAGTCATACGGTTTATGTTCAATCCGGGGCTGGATTTGAAAGTGGTTTCAAAGATGAGGAATATAAAAATGTTGACGCAGTAATATTACCATCCATTGAAGATGTTTATGGTAAATCGGATATGATAATAAAAGTAAAGGAACCTATTGCGAGTGAATACGGCCTGATAAGGGAAGGCCAGCTTCTTTTCACCTATTTTCATTTTGCTTCTTATGAACCGCTGACCAGGGCTATGATAGAAAATAAATCGGTATGCCTGGCATACGAAACTGTTGAAAGTGATGACCATTCGCTCCCCTTATTGGTGCCCATGTCGGAAGTGGCTGGCAGAATGGCCGTACAGGAGGGTGCCAAATATCTTGAAAAGCCCATGAAAGGCCGCGGCATTTTACTCGGAGGAGTGCCGGGCGTTAAACCCGCAAAAGTACTTATTTTAGGAGGCGGCGTGGTAGGAACCAACGCTGCCAAGATGGCTGCCGGCCTGGGCGCTGATGTAACGATTATGGATATTAATTTGGCAAGGTTACGCTATCTGGATGACATAATGCCCTCCAACGTAAAAACGGTAATGTCGAACGAATACAACATCAGGGAGTTTATTAAAAACCACGAACTCATCATCGGAGCCGTACTGATTCCCGGAGCCAAAGCGCCCAGCCTTATTACCCGCGATATGCTGAAGGAAATGCGTCCAGGAACAGTGCTGGTAGATGTTGCCGTTGACCAGGGCGGTTGTATCGAAACATGTAAACCCACAACACATGCCAATCCGACTTACATTATTGATGATGTGATTCACTACTGTGTGACCAATATGCCAGGTGCTGTACCATATACTTCTACCGTAGCACTTACCAATGCCACCCTGCCCTACGCCATAGAACTCTCTGGTAAAGGTTGGAAAAAAGCCTGTAAAGAGAATAAAGAATTGAAACTGGGGCTCAATATTATAAACGGTAAAATCGTTTATAAAGCAGTTGCAGACGCCTTTGGAGAGCCTTGTGAAGATGTCGATTCCTTCTTATAAATCAGATTTGATAAGTTTTTTTACTCCGGTTTATCAGGAAAAAGTGGTAATTCTTTCAGCCATTTCATACCATTGCCTGACCGGCCGGGTTTTCCACAAATAAATCCGATACCATTAGTGAGTGCTACATATTGCGCATTTACCGAATGATTGTATGTTGCAACCTGGTACAGTGCGGATTCATTTAATTTTTCGCTTGCAGATTTACATTCAGCAAGCAGAAAAGCCTTACCCATCCTGTCGTAAACGATGATATCACTTCGTTTACGGAGCGCATTGTAACTGTGCCCCGATTCAACCCGAATGAGGCTTTTCGGGTAATTCAACCTGGTAATCAGAAAATGTACAAAATGCTGCCTGACCCACTCCTCCGGTGTGAGCTTGATGTATTTTTTGCGAATGATATCAAACACTTCCACTCCACGTTCCGACTTTTTAAGTTTAATATCAAATGGTGGCAACTCAAGTTGCTTCATTTTTTCATAATCCGCATTTTCCATTTATCACAAAAAATATTAATCCAGTTTATAAGCTTCTTTTTCCGACCTTGGAATTCTGACCTGTAACAAAAGGATAAATCCGATTACAAAAAACCCACCCAAAGACAATGCGCTGTTTCGCATACTTCCGGTCAATTGTTCTATAAATCCAAATGCAAATGTCCCGATAACTGTAGAAATATTATATGTCACACTATAAAAACTAAAATAGGATGCATGGTCAATGGTATTTGCCGGCATGAGCTTGGTAAAAGTGGCCCGCGAAAGTGACTGTATGCCACCCATGATCAAACCCACGGAAAATGCAAGTGCGTAGAACTGGAATTCATTTTGAACAAGGTATGCCGCAATGCAAATGAATATCCACATGATCACCATGGTACTCAGTGAGAAACGGTTACCACTTTTATTTGACAGCCTGGCAAATAAAAAAGAACCCGGTATGGCCACAAGTTGAATGATCAAAACGGACATGATCAATTTTACAGCCGATAGCTCTAATTCCTTGCTGCCAAATGTAGCGGCAAGATACATTATGGTCTGTACGCCTGTATTGTAGAAAAAAAATGATCTCAAGTACTTTTTCAGGTCAGGCAATTGTGCAAGGCTAAACCATACTTTTCTTATTTCATTATAGCCATTCAGCAAATGCTGCATCATGATTTTTTTACTTTGGGTATTTTCTGGCAAATTATAAAAGGTGATCTGTGCAAATCCGATCCACCAGACACCTACAGTCAGAAATGAAATTTTTGCCGGAAGGTTACCGGGAGTTAACCCGAACCATTCAGGTTTTTGAATCATTACAAGATTAAAAATCAAAAGCAGCACACTTCCAATATAACCGTATGAAAACCCTTTTGCGCTAATTGTATCGTACTGGTCGTAGGTGGCTATTTCAGGAAGATATGAATTGTAAAATACAAGTGCACCCCCGTATCCAATGCTGGCGAATACCGAACAGGTTATCCCAAATTCCACATTTTCGCCATCAAAAAAGAAAAGGCAGATACATGACAGTCCGCCAAGCCATGTGAAGAATTTCATAAAATTCTTTTTATTTCCTGAATAATCTGCAATACCTGAAAGAATAGGTTGCATAGCAGCAACTACGAGAAAAGAAAACGAAAGTGAATACGAATATAAGACCGTATTGGGTAATGAAAAGCCGAAAAAATTAACCAGATCGGAGTCTCCGGAAGTGGTAACGGCGATGTAATACACCGGAAAGATCGTTGATGTGATCACCAGGTTATACACCGAGTTAGCCCAATCATAAAGGCACCAGGCTTTGATAACCCTGGGGTTATTTAATTCCATTATGCAATAAAAAAGTCTTTCCGGTAAACGAAAAGACTTTTTTTACTTTTCTTCTATTTATGTTGTCAGTAATCCATATCCTGTATGGTGGTGTACATAAGCTTTCGGGCGTTGGCTTCCCTTAATTCAAGCTGCACATCCGAAACTAACCCCATTTTTACATCTTTGTCAACTTTAAGTGCAATGGTGATCTGATCTCTTTCCACCTCGCTTAACTTATCCTTTTCCTGGGTTACCCAACGTACGATGTCTTTGGTCTCAATAAATACATCATTTGCCTGGATTTTTGGTTGGGTACCCCACTGACTTTGCTTAGGCCTGCCAAGGTAAAGATAACTTACCAGCGATTTTCTTTGTAGTTTCCGTAACTCGGTAGCAGCAGGCACTCGCTGTTGTACATTGATGGTTGTTTCCCGTAATACGGTTGTAACCATAAAAAAGAACAACAAAATAAATATTATGTCCGGCAATGATGCAGTAGGGATTTCCTGACTGGTTTTAGATTTCTTTCTAAACTTCGCCATATTAACTTCCTCCTATTTTTGAAGGTTCCGCGATCGAGATTGCCATCGGAAAATCTTTCCTTGCTTTATCGTATATCCTTCTATTTTCCGGATCGCCCAGATCCGAAGCAATTTTCCGCCATTTTTTGTTTGTTACCCCCGCTCGGTCTGCATACATATCATAGTATGCCCCCTGCACGCTGTTGAGCACTTTTATATACAGCTCATATGATGTTCCGCGGTCGGCTTTGAATGAAATGACGGCATCTTTAGGCGAATCAGACTTATTAGGGTCTTTACCGTAATTCAGTACATGCTCCTTTACCATTTTCCTGATTTTTCCAGGGTCGTTCATAGGCTCTCCTTCAACCAGGAGCCGGTCGGCGGAATTTAAGAGAATTTTAAACATATTACGTTCCTTTATTTTTATTTCAGGTTTATTCTCTTCATCTGGTTTAGGTGGCAACAGTAAGCTTAAACCTTTATCGCTAGCGATGGTAGTGGTAACCAGGAAGAAAATCAGTAACAGGAAAGCAATATCCGCCATTGGCGCGCTATTGATCACCGGAATTCCTTTTTTACTACGTGCCATAGTTTTTTTGTTTGCCGGTTAACGTGTAACCTTATGAACTTCAGTAAATAATATTCCTGCCAATGCTCCAAACATCAGGATATACATGGTATTCAATATCCCTCCCACCATTTTAGATATGGAAGCATCAACACCAAATTCGGAATATTTTGCAGTAACTTCATCTCCGGCTAATGCGTAGCCGATAAAGTAAATTACCACAATAACACCCAATCCCATAGCAGATTTCAATAAGCTCTTCGGGTCGGTAGTAATTGCCTGAAACAGCGGCATTATAATAGCGGCCAATACGCCCACTGTCAGTAATATATACGTAAATATTAATCCGATATGTACAATATCCATTTCTATTACAAATTTAAGAAATAAAATTCAATTTTACTTTGACAGTTTGTGTTGTACAAGCATATCAACCAATGAAATTGACGCGTCTTCCATGTCGTTTACCATTGCGTCGATTTTTGAAACCAGATAGTTGTAGAAGAGTTGAAGAATAACCCCTACAATCAAACCAGCTACCGTGGTAAGAAGCGCTACCTTAATACCACGTGCTACAATCTGGGGTGATATATCACCAGCAGCTTCAATGGCGTCAAATGCACCGATCATACCAATTACCGTACCCATGAAACCAAGCATAGGTGCAAGCGAAATAAAAAGGGATATCCAAACCAGACCTTTCTCAAGACGGCCCATTTCAACCGATCCATACGCTATGATTGATTTCTCCACCATTTCAATACCTTCAGTCATTCGAAGTAATCCCTGGGTGAAAATTGATGCTACAGGACCCTTAGTGTTTTTCGTCACTTCCATAGCTCCGTCAATGCCACCCTGATTAAGTGCATCTTCCACATTTGCAAGGAGTTTTCTGGTGCTTGTAGTCGAAAGATTCAATACGATTATTCTTTCGATTGAAATGGCAAGTCCGATAATCAAACACAGAAGAATAATTCCCATAAAAGCCCATCCGCCTTCAATAAATTTTTCTTTGATTTGCTGATGAAAATTTAATTCTTCACCGGTGGTTGTTGCAAATGGATCTTCTTCGGCAACAGCTTCTTCCTCTTCGGCAAATTCAACAGGTTGTCCGGCATCTGCTGCCTCAAAGAATGCAGCAGTGTCTGCTGTTTGTTCTGTATCCGTCGCGTCATCCTGAGCCACTACAATACTTGAATTAGTGAAAGTTAAAATTCCTGCTAATACCAAAAGAGCAAATAATCGTTTCATAGTCGATGTTTTAATACCAGGTTGTTGTTTATAAAAGCTAAATGTAATAAGCGTATATTAAATCATATGTAAGTTCAAGTAATAAGTGCAATTTTTCTTTGTAGCACTTGCTTTGCGTTTAGGTAGTTAAATTTTCTAATAGGTCGTTCATTGATTTTGTTTTCAACGACTTTGATTTGCTCTTCGCTGACAAATCTAAGGTCTGTCTTCTTAGGAAAAAACCGTCTGATTACTCCAATTCTATTTTCAACCGTTCCTTTGTCCTGGCTGGTGTATGGACGAGTGAAATACGTATCCACGTTAAGGGTTTGAGCAATCAACTCATGTTTGGCAAAGGCCATATCATTATCAAAAGTGAGTGTTTCTGGTTTGTGTTTATCCCTGGAGAGTTCCTCCACAATAGCTTCGGCCATTTGTTCGGCATTTTTACTGTGCATCTTTCTTATTCTGGTAAAAAGACTTGCCCGGTCGGTCATCACTAACAAGGAGCCTTTGTGGTTTTTGCCCATCATTAAATCTACTTCAATATCGCCCAATCGTTCCCTTTTATCAATGACCAGAGGTCTCAGTTCAATGGATACTCTATTTGGAATAATACCTCTCCGATCCTTTCTGTTTCCACGTTTACGCCTCCTTTTTCCATGTTTGAGGTAGCAGTATAGTTGTTCGTATTCTTGATTCTCCTTGCGGTTGCTGTGCTTACATTCCCATATCCATTGATAAATCCATTCATGACTAAGAGGACATTCTCCACTTTTCTTTCCCTGATGGCTAATCAGCTCGGGGCTCCACCGATCTTCTTTAAGTCTGTCAACAATCCAGTCCTTCATGGATTTGGTGAAGATCCTCTTTTTGGGCTTCTCTTGATGACGTAGATCAGTCCTTCTTTGCCCATTGGTTGGGCGGTAGACACCAGCTCCTCTACCTCTTAACCCCACATTTCGCTTTAGCTCTCGTGTGATTGTAGATGGATCAACACCCACAATACATGCAATCTCCTTTTGTGTTATTCCTGTTTTCAATAATGCCTCAATTTGATACCTTTGATCAATACTGAGATGAGTGTAGTTCTTGGTCATTATACAATCCAAAGATTGCACTACTCAGACTTTTGGAGGTGAAAAAGCCCTCAAAGCTTTTTCATCCTTCAATTGCACTTATCAGTTGATCTCAGCATAATATTAAAGTATTTAAATTTTATTTGTTTCATTCCGATTTGCGGAGAGAGAGGGATTCGAACCCCCGGTACCCGTTTTCGAGTACACTCACTTTCCAGGCGAGCACCTTCATCCACTCGGTCACCTCTCCTGAATAATTTACAAACTCAATTGCACAAATAAATCATAAAAAATATGTTTATGCAAGAATAATATAAATTTTCCCACATTACCTGAATGCAGCCTTGTTTGTGATTTTATTCCGATAATTCTCCTTTCAAAGAAAGTTTGAGTTTATTCCGTATCGAATCCATACGCTTCTCCATTCCCAGTAAATACATCATTTTTGTTATCGCGGCTTCACTTGTAATATCTTTACCACTGATTACGCCTGCGTCTTTCAGTGCCATCGAGGTTTCATACCGTCCCTGTATTACTTTGCCTCCCAGGCATTGTGATACATTATATATGAGCAGCCCATTGCCCACCGCTTCTGAGACAGCGCTAAGAAACCAGTGTTCCATAGGCGCATTTCCACTTCCGAATGTTTCAAGCACAACGCCTTTCAAATCAGGGTTTTTGAGTATACTTTTTACTACATTTTCAGATATGCCCGGAAAAAGTTTCAGAAAAGTGACGTTGTCATCAAGTTTATCTGCTACGCCCAACGTACCTTCCCGGCCAAAGGACTTAATGAATTGATATTTATAATCAATTTCAACTCCGGCTTTTGCCAATGGAGGGTAGTTAGCCGATTCAAATACATCGAAATGCATACTTTCAACCTTTTGCGCTCTGTTGCCACGGATCAGGTGATGATTAAAATAAATACAAACTTCCGATACCACGGGTTTTCCGCTTTCATCTCGTTCCGATGCAATCTCAATCGCAGTAACAAAGTTATCTCCGGCATCGGTCCGCGGCGCCGTTACCGGTAACTGTGCGCCGGTAAAAATGACCGGCTTGGTCAGATTTTCCAGTATAAAACTCAACGCAGACGCCGAATAGGCCATAGTATCTGTTCCATGAAGGATCACAAAACCATCAAAACTATCATAAAAACGTTTGATTATCTGCCCCATCTCAATCCAGTGCCCCGGATTAATGTCAGAAGAATCAACTGGTTTTACGAATTCAAGAACCTTAATGATCAGATTAAATGACTTCAATGAAGGTATTTCGTGAAGTATCTCACTAAAATCAAACGGTTTTAAGCTCCCATGCTTGTCCACCCCCATTCCGAATGTACCTCCAGTGTATATAATAAGTATCCTGGCATCCGGTTCGTTCGGGGCAGCGGTATCAAGTTCCAGAAGATTATATGGATACATATTTAAAAATATTTTCAGCCGTGACAGTTGTCTTTTGCGCAACTTCCATTACGCTTATATTCCTGATTTTTGCAATTTTTTCAGCAATCAATGGAATGTGCGACGGTTCATTTCGTTTTCCCCTGAAAGGCTCGGGTGACAGATACGGGCTGTCTGTTTCAAGAACTATGAAATCAAGATTAACCTCTGCTATCACATCCTCCAGTCCACTGTTTTTAAACGTGGATACGCCTCCTATTCCCAGAATAAACCCAAGCTCCACAATTTTACGCGCCTGTTCCACATTTCCGGTAAAACAATGAAATATACCTTTTAAATTCTGATCTTTTGTTTGTGCCACGATCTCAATGGTTTCATCGATTGAATTTCTGCAATGCAAAATCGCAGGAATATTAAACACTTTCGCCCAGTTGAGCTGGATTTTTAATGCCTCCTGCTGCTCTTTCCAGAATGTTTTATCCCAATGAAGGTCTGTCCCAATTTCGCCAATACCTGCAAATTTTCGTTGTCCCAACCATTCTTCTACAAGATACAACTCCTTCTCAAATCCATTATTGACGCTACACGGATGCAATCCGATCATTGCAATACATTCCCCCGGAAACTGCTCCTCAACCTCCAGCATCAGATCAATGGACGTGTGGTCGATGTTCGGCAAATATATTCTGGAAACTCCGCTATCGCGGCTGCGATCCATTACATCAGGCAAGTCCTCACTGAAGGCTTCCAGGTAAATATGTGCATGTGTATCTATATACATATGTTTGGATATTCTTGTTTTCAGCAACTATCAGTACTTTCTTCCTTTCCACGCAACTCCCGAAGGGATTAAAAAATAAAGTAATGCTGCTAAATTTATTATACCCTGATAAAATTCATAGGGAATTATGTGTTTAAGAGAAACTTTTATCTGCATTCGCTTAAATGAATAGTAAATAAACAGCCATTGGGCACAAAGCTTAAAAATCCAAAAAAACAATCCATAAACAGGATTAAGGACAATAAATAAAAAAATAACCGGTAAAAACATGGCATCCGTTATCAGAATAAGAAGCATGGGCAAGGGTAGTCTGAATGCTCCGTACATCCATCTTTTCCGTTGACTGAGCAGCGCATATACATCATAAACCGGTCTTGATATGGCCAGTACCTCTTTCTGAAAAATATGAAATGCCTTGTATCCTGAATTACATATATGCCTGTAAAGTTCAAAGTCTTCGGTTAGCGAAAAAGGTATTCCTCTGTATCCACCCACATACTCGTAGGCGGTACGCAGCATCCCCATATTGTTGCCGATTGATGTTGTGCGCACCCCCATGTCACTTAAAACTTTGATTGTTGAAATTGTCATACCCCATTCAATATTCTGAAGGTGCCCGAACTGACCCCCCGGTTTGAGAAGTGTGGTGCCAGTAACTACACCGTATCCACTTTGTAACACGTTTACCATGGTACGAATCCAGGCTGGAGGCAACATCGTATCGGCATCGGTAAATAAGAAATATTCCCCCTGCGCTTTGTCGGAGAGCTGAGCAAGCACGTTTATCTTACCGGGTTTTTCGGTAACAACTTTTGTAATATCACACACACACAGATTCGGTGACTCCGATTCCAGTTTACGAAGTATAGTCAGGGTATCGTCCGCAGAATTGTCATTACCTGCGATAATTTCATACCTCTCCGTAGGGTAGTCCTGATTGCAGATACTTTTAATACATGCTGAAATAGAATTTTCTTCATCCCTGGCAGCAATAAATACGGATACAAACGGAAAGTCATACGTCTCTTCATTTCGATCACCTGAGATCACTTGCTTAAAATTCTTTTTGAATAAAATTAAAAGCAATATATTCTTCAGGATTACAAAAGAAACAACCCCCGTTAGTATATATTCGATCAGATTCAATTTTTCACAATGGTTTAAAAGTATAGCCTTGTTTCAATAGCTTATCAATAAATCCAGGTAACATGGTTTTGAGCAACCGGCTTGCCTTCAGGCTGTCGTGAAATACAATGATAGAACCTCCGGATACAGCCATCAAACTGCCGTTTAAACAGCTTGCCGGATCAACATCTGGTCTGTAGTCACCCGTCAGTACATTCCACATTATTATTTTGAATTCATTTTTAAGTTTTTTGATATGCAATGGCCGCAGTTTTCCATAAGGCGGCCGGAAAAGCCTGCCTTTATTAAACGGGGCCAGCGCTTCTTCACATTTCATGATATTTGAATGGTACTTCTCAAAAGAAGTAGTCCACGAATTCAGATGTGTATGTGTGTGGTTGCCAACACTGTGACCTTCTTCAGCGATTTTTTGGATTAAATCCGGATGCTCCAGAACATGCTCGCCTACACAAAAAAAAGTGGCCCTAACATCAAAGTTATTTAATACGCTGAGCACCCAATCCGTTACACCCGCTACCGGACCATCATCAAATGTAAGTGATACCTCCAAAGTATCTGTATCTATCATCCAGGTGAGAGAAGGAAACAGCGTGTGTAAAATTGCCGGGGTTTTGTATGAAAACATAGGTGATCAGGAAGTATTATCTTTCTTCCAACCTACAGGATAATATAGTTATATCATCTCTGTAGTCATTTTTCCCTTTGAATTTATCCAGCTCTTCAAGCAGCTCACGGTGGATCTCTTTCAAATCTTTATACGGGTTTTTTTCGAGGTAATCCCTGATCCGGTCACTTCCATACTCTTCGTTGTTTTCGTTTTCGGTTTCAGTAAGTCCGTCTGTGTACAGAAATAAAGTGAAACTGTCGAGATCGGTCACAAATCCTTCATTGATAAAGGGCAGTGGATGAAACACGCCTAAGACGGTGCATCCTTCGTCAAGCGTACGGATTCCATTTTCCCTGTCATATAAAAAAGGCGGGTTATGGCCGGCATTTATGTAAACAAGCGTATTGAGTTTATGGTCATATATGCCACCAAAAAACGTAATAAAGTTTTCGCCCTTTGCATTTTCGAGTATCTGGTAATTGAGAACCTCTATGATCTGCGTGAGGTTAGGTGTAGTCCGGAGCAGGGTGCGTAACGAAGCCTGAAAGTTTGACATCATAATAGCCGCAGGAATACCTTTACCTGAAACATCCGCGATGCAGATCAGGAACTGGTTTTCATTAATGGGAATATAATCGTAGTAATCGCCCCCCACAGACTGATGAGGCAGATAACTGGCTGCGACTTTTAGCCGGACGCCATAGGGTAGTGATTCGGGAAACAACAGCTTCTGTACGTCTTTGGCAATTTCCAGTTCCTTTCTGAATGCCTCCTGTTTGATCTGGTGCCTGGTCATCCGCTGATTCTCAATAGCCACAATGATCAGATTGCTCAGCGCTTGCAGGAAGGTAGTATTAATTCCCTCTTCAGCAGAATCGACCGAAGAGGCAAATACATAGGCCAGTACAGTAGATTTATGCTTCACAGGAATTAAAATTTTAAATTCATCAAAAGGTGATTCAAAATCATAACTCAGTGTTTTTATTTTTTGAATCGATCCGGGCAGATTTGTATGCAGGAAGTCGTTGGATGTTCCGAAATTAACCCGGCAGCTCCATTCATTGTCAAACACATACAAAGCGAGTTTACCAATATTAAGATTGGCGCGAATGGTAAAATCATATATCCTGAAAAGTGCTTCTTCGTTTAGATTATCATTAATGGCTTGCGTGATCTCAAGGAGGGAATTTACCTCCATTTCCTTGAGATAGTACTTCTTTTGTATTGATTGTACATCTGTTTCCATCAATGAAAATATTGTTTACCTACTATTGTGGGCAATCAACCCTTCTTTACTTGCAAGGTAATGATATTTATCAAATAGATTCTCAAAATCTACCTGGTTCCATTCAATATCTTCATTTACTGTTTTGTAACATTTTACCCACTTTTTACGAACCAATGATTTCAAATTATCCCTGAGTTCGGACCTGTCATAATTCAGTGCTTCCTGCAGGTCATCAAAACTCACAAGAAAATACAACTCATCAAGTATTTCAAATTCTTTTTTATTCAAAACCCGTAAATTTTATTTTAAATCCCTTTCTTTCCATCTGTACTTCCCGAATCGTCCGGCAATGCCAAAAAATACGGCATAAACCGGATATAACACAGCTAAAATCAGGAAGTTCTTTTGTGCAATCCTGTTTTCAAAAAACTTACTTGAAACAACCAAAAGCAAATACTCCGGAATAAATTTCATTATCCATATTGCCAAAAACCAAAAAAAATGAATGTATCCGGTAATTGCCAGTATAGCGCCTGCCATTATTGACAGATTGGCGACAAATACGGCAATCGCCAATATCTTCGGATAAGCGATACGGTATCCTTCCCATTTGCTTGCCCATCGCCGGCGCTGATTAATGAAACTTTTCAGATCAGGTAGTGGAGTGGTTTCGACAATCGCGTACCGTGATTTAATAAATTTTACAGCGTCCGTATCAATCTGAAATACCTTATGCATCAGAAATTCATCATCACCCGAGGCAATGTACTCGTTATCCCTGAAACCACCTACTTCAAAAAACACCTTTTTACGGTAAGCCATATTTGCGCCATTGCACATGGTAGGGACCCCTAAATGCAATGTAGCAGCTCCTGTGGTTTGCAATACGGCAAATTCCATTGCTTGCCACGATGAAAACGAATTCATGGCATAGGTATATTTTACAGGCCCGAAAACCAGATTTGTTCTTTCACGTTTAAACTGACGGGCAATTTCACACAACCAATCTACACCTACCCTGCAATCAGCGTCAGTGGTAACAATTATTTCACCAAGAGATGATTCAATCCCTTTTTTTATAGCTTCCTTCTTTCCCGTAGTCACATCCAGGCTGATTATTTTCAACTTATAAGAAACAGTCTGTGATGCTGATGAAACTTTGTCAAACGTGGAATCATCCGAATGATCGTCAATTGCGATCACTTCGAAATACTGATTTGTATAATTCTGTTTGCCAAGATCATCAAGCAACCGGAGGATATTTCTTGCTTCATTTCGCACAGGAATGATCACTGACATCTTCAGCGAATCCGTACAATCTGATTTTTCTGATAAAGGTATTTTTATCCAGGTAATCAAAATCAGAATGAGCATGAGCACATAAACTGAAACAAAAACGGCTAACGCAATCTCCACGATCAGATTTTAGTTTTGCCTGCCAATACAACTCCTGACAGAGCAGGAAGTAAGATATTTATAACCCAAATCAGCAAACTGGCTGAAAGTACCGGCAGAACAGGATAATTATAGGCTCCGAAAAACACGATTGCCGAAACTTCGCGAATACCAAGATCGCTGAGAAAATTAAAGGATGGCATAATTGATTTGGCAAGCAATATCCATGTTACACCTGCAAACAAAAGAAGGAGCTCGGCATGCAATCCGAATATCCATAGAGCAATCATAAACTGACCGGAAAAAACAATGTATCTGAGCACACTGTAACCCGAAACTCGTATCAGATCTGCAGGTGAATAACGGGATATCTGTAGCAACAGTCTGCCGGCAAAATTCTCAAATCTTTTGAATTTTCGCACTATTCGATTGTTTTTAGTTAAAAATGCTATTCCGGCAAAAATCAAAATCAGGGCTGCAAACAATCCTGACACCCTCCACTGCAGCACATCTGCATCTGTATTGACGTTTATCAAAAAGGACATTCCAACCATCCCAAACATCAGTGTTGGGATAAGTTGTGCCATCCTGCTGACAAATACCGGTAAAATTATTTTCAACTTATTATCGTGACGAAAAACAAGCGTTCTTCCGATATAATCACCCAGCGCCCGGGGTGTGGCAAAACCAAAACTTAAACCAATGACAACAGACCGGAACGCATCCCGGATTGATAATTTTTCGATATGCCGCGTCAGGAATTTCCATTTCAAAGCCTCCAGCAGCCAGTTAATTGGCGCCAGCATTGAAATAAGTACGATGCCTGCCCATCCATATAACGGCAGTTTAGAAATATTGGCAACCAAATCATACAACTTCACATGGTCCTGCCTTACCCGCAGGAGGATAACTGCCAGGCAGGAGATCAGAATTACCGCCTTCAAAGCATTCCAGGCAATGATAAACTTTCTTTCTTTTAATATCGATGTGGTGTAATTAAATTGCATCAGTGTCTAAATTAGAAAAAAAATCTGAGCGAATCATATTGGGCCTTGATCCCGGTACCAATGTAATGGGTTACGGACTGCTTTTAATCAGAGGGCAGCAGTTTTCACTTATTCAATACGGTGTTATTCATCTCAGCAAATATTCCGGTCACGAGCTCAAACTTAAAAAAATATTTGACAGGGTGACATCATTAATTGAAGAATACCATCCGGATGAAGTAGCACTGGAAGCCCCGTTTTACGGAAAAAACATTCAATCCATGCTAAAACTCGGACGGGCACAGGGTGTAGCAATGGCTGCCGCGCTGGCAAGGGAAATACCAATCACCGAATATGCGCCAAAGAAAGTAAAACAATCCGTAACCGGAAACGGAAATGCATCAAAAGAACAGGTATCCGGTATGATCATGAAACTGCTGCATCTTCGTGATGAACCTAAACTGCTCGATGCCACTGATGCACTTGCAGTAGGGCTTTGTCATCACTTTCAGGGTAAATCAAAAAAAAATAAAACCACAAGCTGGAAAGCATTTGTTACACAGAACCCCGGCAGAGTAAGCGGGAAGTAAAATGATGGTTGGCGTATGATGGGAGATAATTTGTGAGATTGATAAACTGGCCTGAGCGCCCGTTCCAACCTATGCTAATGTTCCCCATAAACTGGTCTATACTATACTGGTCTGAGCGTCCGCTCAGACCCCTGTTAAAGTTCTTGCTCCAATCCCTAACCCTTTCCTGGTTCCAGTTTTTTATAGGGGATTATCCAGACCTAACAGAATAAACCACAACATCAGACGTCATTACCCGAATCGTGGAGCGATATCGGGTAATCTCCTTGAAAAAAGTCGTACGTGTAAATAAATTGAAATCAATGTTTCGTTAGGGAGATTACCCGAACCCGACAGGATAAACCACATCGGGCATGCAAACCGGGTAATGACGGGAGTTTTCCAAGGGCTATTAATGCTTCGCTTTATTTCAGTCAATGATCTTTTTTACTAACTTCAGGATTTTTATAACTTGAATAAATGTCATCTATTGGTAAAGGCGGATATGTGTATATAATGTCTAACAAATACAGAACTGTTCTTTATATCGGTGTTACCTGCGATTTAAACACGCGGGTTATCGAACACAAATCAGAATATGGTTCTACATTTACTAAAAAATACAACTGTACAGACGTATTGTATTATGAGTTTTATGATTCCATTGAGGAAGCTATTCACAGAGAAAAACGCTTGAAAAAATATAAAAGATCATGGAAAGAAAAGTTAATCCGGAAATTGAATCCCGGCATGAAGGATCTATTTGATGAAATCAGTGATTTTAGATGAGATGACGGTGTTCCTGCCCAGCTTAACGAAATGCAACGAAATGCAACGAAATGAAGTAGGGCAATCTCCTGAATTAAGGTTGTGTGGAAGACGACGAAAATGCTGTCTCGTTAGTGGGATTACCCGGATAAACCGGGTAATGACGTTCGATTTTTAGAGATCGCCCGGACCCGACAGGATAAACCACGTCGGGCAAGTAAACCGGGTAATGACGTTTGCCTTCATCAGGTGATGGTTTTTCTTCCGGGTAATAAGGTCGAAGCTGACGCTTCGACCAGTAGGGTGAAGGGATCTGAGCGTCCGCTCAGACCCCTGTTAAAGTTCTTGCTCGAATCCCGGCTTCTGAAAGTTCTACTTCCCCGGATAATAATGCCGTTGCAGCCAGCTTGCAAGGCCGTCCAGCCCGGGAAAGAGCAGCCTTTCGTTAATATTGGCCTGATCAAGCTTATCACGCACTTCCCATTTAAACTCCTTTGGGATAATAATACGCCTGTAAATATCTGGGTATTGCAACAACCAGTCATCCATGATCAGTGTAGCGCTTGACATGCAGGAGAAAAACGCATATTGGTTTACAATACGTTCATCAATTGAAGGCGGCTCAAAAAACAATGTGACATTTGTATCAGACAGCGCTTTAAAATCGCTTAAATTAGGCATTGCTTCTTCAAGCATTTCAATGGTAAACGAATTTGCACCAGCCTGCAGGAGTTTATCTCTCAGAGAATCTGGCAACAGTTCCTTGGCTTTTACAAAATCTACCATCCAGATGGCGCCATCGTGGTCGTATTTATCCAGGTTGACTGTTGCAAAATGGACGGCAACGAACGGGGAGTAAGTCCAGTCCATCAACCGCGTCGGAAGCCCATGATGCTGACCGATGGTAAGAAGCCGCCAATCAGAGGTCAGCGCCTCAGTAGTTTCCACCATAGCATACTTCTTGAAGTTACGCAGTAAATGGTACTCCAGGTTTCCTTTTTCACCGCAATTTCGTAAAAACCGGTTTTTAAGCTGGTATTCCTTTACCGACACCCCTCTGAAAGCATAATCTGTTCTGAATCTGCCCATCCGGTCTTTCCAGGAGTTGTCGTATAACCGCTCACAAAGATCCCCCCAACTGGTAATAACAATATCGTTATCGCTGATTTTCAAATTCAGTTAATTTCCACTTTTATTCCCATATTTCTGCCAAGGTTATTAAATTCATTTTTCCATTTTTTCTCCCAGCTATCAGCCTGTTCACTTTTTGATATTTTAAAATACAAGTTCTGACTTTGGTACAAATTTAGTTTTAACCCAAAGTCTTTCATGATTTCAAATACATAATTCAGACGTTTCAATCTTGAAAATCCATCCACGCCCAGATAAAGTTCCATAAGGTTTTTGTTGATCATATCATTTACGATCCTTTCAAACGGTATTTGAGTACTAAGTTTGAGATCCCACTTTTCAAATTTAAATACAATTGTTTTAAGCAAATTGATGTCCAGCGGATCAGTCTGGAGGCATTCTTTCAATTCGGAATTTAATACGTAAGCAAACATATGCAGGTAAATCTCAGGCACCGGATATTTTTCATTGGCAAGCGCGTTTACAAGCTGGTAATCCTGATCGTATATTTGTTTGAGTTCAGTATCGATTTTACCCAAATATTTGGCAACGATTTCGTCAAACACTTTTCGCTTTTCATCCTTAAATAAATGCCAGATTGAGAACTTTTCGCTGCCAAAATACTCCTGCATCAACCCAAGCAATTTGCTGAGATTACTCTCTCTGAAAGCCGCCAAAGTCTGGTCGTACATCGAAAAAAACGTATCATGTTTCATATCTACCGATATGTAACCGATGATATTGTGCTGCCCCAGATACAGAGCGATAAAGCTGAAATGTTTTTCTGAAAAGGTTGTTTTTGACCTGATATTTATTCGCCCGTATGAAATACGGTGAATACCGGCTTCTCTTCTTTCAAAAAATTCGCTTTGTGTAGAATAATTAAACACAGGAAATTTTTCCGGTTGCTTTTCAAATAATGAGGCCACCGCATAATGCATCCCGACACGCATCAGATCGAGTCTTGCCGGAATGATCTGTTTCCTGTATATGTCTGCTGCAGAGTCGTATTCCGGAATATTACTTTTACATGCCTCGAGCTTATGGATAAACTGTTCTTCCAGTTCGCTCCCTGCAACCTGACTTGCAAGCTGTAGGGCACGGCATGCGTACTGTAGTATCTGCACTGTTTCGATACCTGAAACCTCACTGAAAAACCAACCACAACTTGTGTACATCAGCATGGCATTGCGCTGCATTTCAAGCATACGCATGGCTCTGCTTTTTGTGCCATTACTTATCAGGTCTTTACCGTATTTTTCAAGAAAATCTTCAATCGTTTTTTCCGTACGGTTGAGAATCACTTCAATATAGGCATCACGGGCCTGCCACGGATCTTTAAACAATTCCGCCCCAACCTGTTCGTATATTTCGATCATTCGATCTCTTAACCAGTCGAGCGAATCGCGCAACGGTTTTCTCCAATGCTGGTTCCAGCCAGGCTGGGCCCCTGTATTGCAACCACAGTTGTTTCTCCATCTTTCAACGCCATGCTCACAACTCCATGAACTGTTTTCTACGATGGTAACTTCATAAACCGGTGGATACTTTTCAAGAAATTCCCCATAATTGGTTATGCAGGCATCCGACCGGGTTTGAATATAGTCCACACAATACGCCAGCGCCATATCTCCATGGTTATGATGATGCCCGTAACTCTCGCCATCGGTGGCAATATTCGCTATCTGCGAGTCACCGGGGTTTTCATCCATCGATTTTAAAAGGCGTTCGGCAAAATTTTTACCGTTGTTGAGTAGTTTATTGAATGCAACATCCTTTGAAACATTGCCATCATAAAAGAAAATGCAAACCGAATGACCGGAAGGAAGATTGCATAGGTAGGGCTTTCTCGGGTCAACTTTCCCGCCCCTTACATCAATCCATTCATTTTCACTTAGCTTTCTGATCTTTTCAGCCTGACGCGGAGCCAGTACTGTGAATTTAATCTCATTTTCAGCCAGTACTTCCAGGGTTTCTACATTTACCGCTGTCTCAGGCAGCCACATACCTTCCGGTCTGCGTTTAAACCGGAGCTCGAAATCACGGATACCCCATTTTACCTGGGTGCTGATATCCCGCGCATTGGCAAGTGGCAAAATCAAATGATTATATGCCTGCGAAATAGATGATCCATGGCCTGAAAAATTTGTGCTGCTTATTTCATCCGCCAATATTATATTCCGGTAGGTTTCCGGGGCTTTTTCCTCCAACCAGGATAGCAATGTTGGCCCGAAGTTATAACTGATATTTGAATAATTATTTACAATATCCTTAATTACATTTGATTCATCGAGTATGCGTGATGCTGTATTGGGTGTATAGCACTCATAGGTAATCCGATCATTCCAGTCATGAAACGGATACGCGGAATCCTGTAATTCAATTTGTTCCAGCCACGCATTTTCACGCGGGGGTTGATAGAAATGTCCGTGAATACATATATTTTTTTTCATTAATTGCACCTGCGTTTTTTATGACCCTTCAAAATTATGCTACTCCTGCTCTTCTGACATTTTTATAACGGTAATTCCCAAGGGTGGTACATTTAGGACAACAGCGTCATCCCTTTCATGAATCTTTTCCAGATCAGTTGTTAGCATTCCCTGATTAATAACGCCGCTTCCGCCATACTTAAAATCATCACTATTAATCAATTCCTTCCACATTCCCTTAAAAGGAACGCCGATGCGGTAATTATGTCTGGGTGTTGGTGTAAAATTACAAACCACCACAATTACATCATCAGGTGCATTACCTTTTCTCATAAAAACAATGATACTGTTTTCACTGTCGGAGTAATCGATCCACTCAAATCCGCGGTTATCAAATTGCAGTTCGTACAAAGCTGTGGAACTCCTGTAAAACGAATTAAGGTCTTTTACCCAATTATGCAAGCCCCTGTGTAAATCATATTTCAGTAAATGCCAGTCAAGGCTCTTTTCATGATTCCATTCTGCATACTGGCCAAGTTCACCTCCCATAAACATGAATTTTGTGCCAGGATGAACATACATAAAGCCAAACAACAGCCTCAGGTTTGCAAATCTCTGCCATTCATCGCCCGGCATTTTGCCGATCAGCGATCCCTTGCCGTGCACCACCTCATCGTGTGATAACGGAAGCATGAAATTTTCAGTAAACGCATACATAATGCTGAACGTAATATCATTCTGATGGTACTTTCTATGAACCGGGTCCTTTTTGAAGTATTCCAGTGTGTCGTGCATCCAGCCCATCATCCACTTTTGCCCGAAACCAAGACCTCCCAGATAGGTGGGTCGCGATACAAGCGACCAGGAGGTTGATTCCTCCGCAATCGTAATCACATCGGGAAATTCCTTGTAAACATTTTCATTAAATGCTTTTAGAAAAGCTATGGCGTCAATATTTTCATTTCCCCCATACACATTTGGCAGCCATTCGCCTTCTTTTCTTGAATAATCGAGATAAAGCATGGAAGCTACGGCATCTACCCGAAGGCCGTCGGCATGATATTTATCAAGCCAGAAAATGGCATTCGAAATCAGGAAGGAGAGTACTTCATGCCGTCCGTAATTAAAGATATAGCTTTTCCAGTCAGGATGAAAGCCCATCCGTGGATCTGCATGTTCGTACAAGTGTGTTCCGTCAAATTCAAACAATCCGTATGCATCTCCGGGAAAGTGCGATGGAACCCAATCAAGAATAACACCTATGCCTTCCTGATGAAATTTATCGATCATGTGCATAAGGCCCTGGGGATCACCATAACGGCTTGTCGCAGCAAAATATCCTGTAATCTGATACCCCCATGAGCCATAAAACGGGTGTTCCATCAATGGCATAAACTCTACATGTGTATAGCCCATCTCCTTAACATAAGCCACAAGCTCGTCGGCCATTTCGGCATATGTAAGCGACCGGTTGTCTTCATCCGCATTTCTGCGCCATGATCCGGGATGCACCTCATAAACCGACATAGGCTTCGATTGGCCGGCGTCCTGCTTTCGCTGATCCATCCATTTCGTATCGTTCCATTCATACCCTGTATTCCAAATAATGGAAGCGGTGCGGGGCGCTTCCTCCCAGAACCGGGCATAGGGATCTCCTTTTTCAATCACATTGCCGGATTTTGTTTTTATCGCATACTTATACACTTCGCCATGCGCCACGTGTGGAATAAACCCTTCCCATATACCTGATGAATCCCACCGGGCGCCCAGCATGTTTTCATGTATGTTCCAGTGATTGAAATTGCCAATTACAGAAACAGCTTTTGCATTTGGCGCCCATACGGCAAAATATGTACCTTTAATACCTTCCCATTCACCCTCATGCGAGCCAAATTTCTCATATAACCTGATATGCCTGCCCTCCCTGAATAAATGAATGTCGAAGTCAGTGAATAAAGTATATCCCGCAATAGATTCAGCCTGCCTATCTGATTGCTTTAATGAATCAATTTTTTCAGTCACACTTCTGAACGTTCGGGACTGAACTGATTTCTTTGTTACTGATGTCATCTTTGGGTTAGATTTGCCCGCTTTTCCTGAATTACTTTTTTTTACCATTATCCGAATCGTCTGCAAAATCCATTATTAAATTCACGTTTCGTCTATATAAAATATTAAGCCTTGTTAAATCTGCCGGATTATTTTTAAACATCCTCACGATCATTCCATTTCCATGATTATCCGCATTCATTGGTAAGCTACGTTACACGACCTGCATTTCCCATTGCATTTGTTTATTTTGACAAATCGAGGATTATACCGGAGTACGGGCCAACCTCAACCTGGGTGAGATCAGTAACAATTGTTCCTGAAATGATTTCCATGGCATTCGTATAACCATCAAATAATTCACGATATCTATTGGTGGCAACAGTCTTTGCCGCTGAGTTATTATTAATAATGACCACATAGGCACTTTTATCTGAATATTTTGAATATACATAGATTTCGTCTTCAGGAATAAAGTGTATAAGTCTTCCGTTTTCAACGGCATGGTTGTTTTTCCGCCATTGTAAAATCTTTTGGATAAAATTAAAATATGCGTTTTCATCTGCTGTTCTTCCCTTCTGCGAAAATGCATTTCGTGCATCTCCCGGCCAGCCACCTGGAAAATCTTCCCTGATCACGCCATGATCTCCTGTGCCTTTCATCAGTAACTCTGTACCGTAAAAAATCTGAGGAATACCACGAGTAGTGAGTATGAACACAGTAGCCATTTTCAATTTATCCAAATCCTGACCAAGCTGTGCATATACCCTGTCCATATCATGATTGTCCATGAATATTTTATTCATATCCGGATTGCTATATACCAGGTCTTTTGAAATGACATCATAAAGATTGCCGACGCTTCCGCCTTTCCTGAACGTATTGATGACAGCATAGTGGACAGGGAAATCGGAAATACCCGGCAGATGCGAGTCGTACCCGTCAAAATTTGCCGAACCACCCTGCCAATATGACTCATAGGCTGGTGAATGCAGCCACGTTTCTCCTACAATGTAAAATCCAGGATACTCCTCAAGAACCCTGTCAACCCAGGTTGTCATCATATCTTTGTCAGGATACGGATAGGTATCCATACGTATGCCATCAATTCCCGCGGATTCGATCCACCAGATGCTGTTCTGGATCAGATAGGTGGCGAGATATGTATTGCGTTGGTTTAAATCAGGCATACTCTTTACAAACCATCCGTCCACCAGTTTCCTGTAATCAGCAGCGGATGCATGCGGATCAGAAGAAACGGCATTGGTGTAATTTGTTTGTGTGTATTCGGGCCATTGGTTTAGCCAATCCTGGGACGGGAGATTATTCATCCACCAATGTTCACTACCACAGTGATTAAAAATCATATCCTTAACTACCTTCAGGGCCGTTTCATGGCATTTATTCACGAAATCAAAATACAATTCATTAGTACCGTACCGGGGATCAACCTTATAATGATCAGTAATGGAATAGCCATGGTAGGAATACGCATGCATGTTGTTCTCAAATACCGGATTAAGCCAAACGGCAGTCACTCCGAGGTTCCGGATATAATCGATATGATTTATGATTCCCTGAAGATCACCGCCATGTTTTCCGCTGGGATTTTGCCTGTCATGCTTTTCATACATGCCCGCCGCATTATCATTGGTTTTATCTCCGTTTGCAAACCTGTCAGGCATGATCAGATACAATACATCGCCTGAATTCAGCCCGTTATATATACGGGAAATTCTTTTTTTTAATTCGTAGCTGTAGGTTTCGGATTTTTTTCCTGAAGTAAATTTAATTTGGAATGAGCCCGGCATTGCTTCATTGGTAAATTGAAGATTGAGAAATACGTAATCCGGGTTTTCCAGCCTGATCGTTTCCTTTAGTTTCACTCCGGGATATTCGAAAGAAACTTCTGATCCCGAAATATGTTCCCCATAAACAAGCAGTTGAAGTTCCTGATTCTTCATTCCCGCCCACCAGTTTGGCGGGTCAATACGGTTAATTTTGATGCCCTGGGCTCCTGCAGGCAAAAACCCGATGACAAGTACAAGCAGGAGTATGAACCCCGGGAGGTAATGATGTTTTAGCCTATTCATTTCAGAAAAAAAACAGTGCAGCTTAAAAATTCACAAATTCAATTGATGTATTATAATTGGTCTAGTACGTTAATACAATTCAATTCTTTAAATGCCTGCTTCAGCCTTGTGATAAATTCTTTTTCACCTTCCCGCAGCCAGACACGCGGATCATAGTATTTCTTATTTGGTTTTTCATCCCCTTCGGGGTTCCCGATCTGTGTTTGCAGGTATTCGCTTTTTTCGGCATAGTAATTACGTACTCCACAACTGAATGCCCACTGCATATCAGTATCTATGTTCATTTTTATAACCCCGTATCCAATGGCTTCGGTAATTTTCTCCGGTTCCGAACCGGACCCGCCATGAAATACAAAATTCACCGGATTGGGGCCTGTACCAAATTTCTCCCGGATGTACTCCTGTGAATTTTTCAGGATTACAGGTGTAAGCTGTACATTGCCGGGTTTATACACCCCATGCACATTGCCAAAAGAAGCTGCAATGGTAAAATGATGCGATATCCTGCTCAACCTCTCATAGGCATAGGCCACTTCATCAGGCTGGGTGTACAGCCGTGAACTGTCAATATCCGTATTGTCAACTCCATCTTCCTCCCCGCCTGTTACGCCTAATTCAATTTCTATAATCATTCCCATTTCACTCATGGATTTGAAATGCAGACAGCTTGTTTCGAGATTTTCTTCAAGTGGTTCTTCCGACAAGTCAAGCATGTGTGAACTAAAAAGCGGCTTGCCATTTTGCTCATAGAACTTTTGACCCTCCCCGATCAGTCCTTCAATCCAGGGAAGTAATTTTTTTGCAGCGTGATCGGTATGTAGGATTACCGGAATACCGTACTTTTCGGCCAAGTGATGGATGTGCAATGCGCCCGTAACACAGCCGTCAATGGCTGCCTGCTGATCACTGTTATCCAGTCCTTTACCTGCATAAAAGTGCGCTCCTCCATTCGAAAACTGGATAATCACCGGTGAATTAACGTCCCTGGCGGTTTCGAGAACGGCGTTTACGCTGTTTGTCCCGATCACATTCACCGCAGGAAAAGCGATGTTGCTGCGATTGGCGAAATCGTATAATTCCTTAAGGTCGTTGCCGGAGATCACTCCGGGTTTCAGTTGCAGAGCCTGATTCATGTTTTTATCTTTGGTATTTTAGTGAACCGGCTAATTTCAGCAATTAGGGTATCATGTGCAACCTATTATTTCAATCCATCCGGATAAGCGCCTGAAATGATCTATGTATTATCCTTCATGACCTGAAGGAAGGCCTCTTTATAAATTCTTCCTATCGGTATTTCAATTTTACCGATTTCCACTTCGTGGGAGGTATAAGCGGTAATTCTGCTTTTGGATACAATAAAAGATTTGTGAACCTGTAGAAAATCTTCTTCATTTAAATTCTGATAAAAATTTCCAATAGATTGCCGGGTGAGTACCTGCTGCTCCGGAAGTACAATTCTTACATAATCTTTCAGACCTTCAATATAAAGAATATCATCCAGTTTAATTTTAATAAACTTGCGGTCTGCCCTCACCATTACAAAACCAGATCCTTCACCTGATGAATGGCTGCCTTTCGCTTTTTTATCCAAAAATTTGTCGATTGATTTCATAAATCGTTCGAATGCAACCGGCTTTACAAGATAGTCCAGAATGTTCAATTCAAAACCTTCCACGGCAAACTCTCTGTAGGCAGTAGTAATAATGATTTCAGGCTTTTTTTGAATAGATTTTATAAAATCAAGCCCGTTATAATCAGGCATCTGGATATCAAGAAAGATAAGATCAACCCGGGTATTTTTCAACGCACTATAAGCTTTCAGCGCTTCGGTGAACTTTCCCTTCACCTGAAACTGCGGAAGTTTATCAAGATGACTGGCTATCGCATCTATGGCCAAAGGCTCATCATCTACTATAAAACATCTGTATTTCGTCACTACTTTATGTTTAACTCAAGCTTAACCGAATAAAAATCCGCACTGTTTTCAATCTCCAGCTTGTATTTCCCGGGATATAACAAGTCCAGTCTTTCGGTAACGTTTGTGAGCCCTACCCCCGGTGTATCAGGTTTCCCCGTTCTTTTTGATTTACTTTTACTATTATTTATAATAATAGTTAATACCTTTTCAAATACACGAATTTTCACTTTTATCCAAAATACACCATTTTTATTTTTACCGCCATGTTTGAAACAATTTTCCACAAAGGGCAAAAGTATCAGAGGAGCCGTTTTAACCGATTGATCCACCTCTTCAATGTCCAACTGTATGTTTAATTCATTGCCGTACCTCAGCACTTCCAGATCAATATAATTCTTCACAAGGTTAATTTCCTGTATCAGGGCAACCTGACTCTCGCCTGCCTGATACACAAGGTACTCCAGCAGATTGGATAACTTAAGAATACTCCGGGAGGTCTGATCAGAGTTTTTCAAAGAAAGGCTGTAAATATTATTGAGTGTGTTGAACAGAAAGTGTGGTCAAAGCTGTCTTTTCAGCAGCTCGATATCTGATTTTGCTTTGGCCTCCATCAAACGTTTATTTTCATTTTCCTTTTTACGCCAGTCACTTATAATGTAAATACAGATTGCAAGAGCTATTACTGAATAATCTCGAATTGTATTTTTCAGGACTTTGGAAACCGGTACGCTGCCTATATAATCATAATTCAGGTAATTGATCAATTCCAGCCATTTCATTCTCCCGGCCAGTACGAGAGCTCCTGTAATCAGTATGATCAATACAAACAACGCAAATCTGTCTCGTTTTAAATAACGCGGTACCGCAAAGAATACAATGAAGTATGTGGGTATAATAAGCAAAGGAAGAGAAATAAGGGTGGAGCCGATGAAGGTAAAACTTTCATTCGGACGGAAGTGGGGCAGGTTAGCTATATACTCTGATACCACATACAAAAGCCATAATAATGAATGAATCAAAACTACTTTTAACTTACCTTTTCCTGTGTCTTTATTCATACCATAGCATCAAACCGCACATTAAATATGGCAAATAAAACGCAATGATTGACAGATTGCCGAGCAACGACATGATATTATAGAGCAACAACAGATTAAATTCAAATATGCCCTTTCAAAACATATATATCTATGAATTAGCTGTATATATACCAAATCCTGTAGTTAGTCTATTTTAATAATTTGGTATTCCTGTTATCATTAATTTTATCTAAAATTCTTTAATAAAAAACAAAACGATCATGAAAAATTTTCTAAAATCTTCACATGCAGCAATATTATGCGGCCTTTTTTTATTCATTTCAACACAAACCGTCGGTAACGGACTAACTATTCTCTGTGACAGTGAAAGTGACACAGAAATTGCAGGTGGCGCCTATGCCACGTTTGGCGGCAAATTCGGAGGGGATATAACAAGTAAAGACCTCATGTTTAATTCGGAAGTCGGCGTTGCGGGATGTGCGGCCGGATCTTTAATATACAAATTCAGTTTACATGTAAATTCCGATGGTAAATCAAAGGTTTTTAAGGGTACATCACACGTGTTAACCGACGAAATGCTGAAAAGTATGAGGTCATTAAAACAGGGAGGCACTTTTGAGTTTAAGGATATAAAAGCACATCTTCCTTCCGGAAGCGATATAGATGTATTGGGAAGGACTTTTATTGTAGTTTAAATGTACGCTCCTGATGGTCTTTGAAATGTAAACAGTCAGATAGCCATTAGTGCATTTGTACCGGATATGAATTGCATTTATATAACTGCTAATAGTAATATTAAATATAATGTCAATAACAAAATCAATCATAACGCTTTTTCTGACAATTTTACTATCACCATGCACACGTGCTCAAACCTGGAATGAAAGTAACGCCAAATTAATTGGTGGGCCATGCGAAGGTTGCGAAGCAATTTTTGAATATGGTAACAAAGAGTTGCACTCCATAGACACATTACCTGATTTTAAGGGAGAAGGAACAAGAATAAAAATCAGCGGAACAGTTTATCAAAATGATGGTAAAACACCTGCCCGGGATGTGATCCTTTACGTTTATCATACCAATCAAAATGGAATATATGAGAACAAGTACGACAAAAAGAACTGGGCTAAACGGCATGGCTACATCAGGGGTTGGGTGAAGACAGGTAAAGACGGAAGATATACGTTTTACACTCTAAAGCCCGGCACCTATCCCGATGGGTCAATATCTGCCCATATCCACCCAATAATATTAGAGCCCAACGGAAAATATTATTGGCTCGGGAGTTACCACTTTGAAGGTGATCCATTACTGACAGAAAAGGAAATATCGCCCCACTCACAACGTGGCGGTAGTTCGGGATTACTATCCATACACAAAGAAGGAAACCTTTGGGTTGGCAAAAGAGACATCATTTTAGGAAAAAACGTTCCCAATTATGAATGATCTTTTTTTAAAAAATCTATTTCTATTTGTTCTGCTAACCAGTTACGGGTGGGAAGGCAGGCATATGTCAGAATAGTATTCAGCAATCACCAATCAAACACAGACAGTAAATCCATCCAAAAGTGCAAAAGAGAAACAAATAGATACGAAAAAATTCATTATTCGTTGGAAGGAAACAAAAATGATGCGAACAGGGAAGCATGAAGGAACCCTGAAATTGAAAGAAGGTATCTTACTTTTTAAAAATGATAAACTTACCGGCGGGTACTTCATGGCTGATATGAATTCCATCGAAATTACCGATATTCCCGTACATGAAACAATTGCAATCCGGAACCTGACAACACATTTAAAGAGTGATTATAATAAGCAAAAATATCTCGAATCGAAATTTGAGATTACAAATGTCCAATATACAAATGATACTTTACTGAAAATAAACGGGAATATGACAATAAAGGATGTAACAAAAAATATATCAATCCCTGTGCATCTTAAAAATTAGGGTTACTCATTTAGGTATCATAACATTGGTATATAATAAATTACAAATCATCCAGGCTATATTTTAAATTAGGGTTGCAATCTGCAACTATACAGGACTAAAGTCCTTTTTCTTATTAGTACTACTAACCCCAGGCTTAAGTCTGGGGTTTTGAGATCATTATAATATACTGGGCTTTAACCATTTACATTTAACAATGCTGTATTAAACTATAGTCATCATCTACTCTGATTCAGAAATCGGACAAAAATTGCGATTCAGCAGATTGAAGGCAGTTTTGGGATACAATCTCTGTGCTTTATGTGGGTAACCCAATTACATATAATGAAAATCGTAAGTATTTAAGTACGTCATTCTTAATAAACCGATTTGATTGGAACATTGGCAAGGGTGGAAGTTGGTTAGAAAAGAAACTGGTAGATAAAGAAGTTTATTTAACCATATAAATTTGCACAGATTGAACTGAAACCAGTCATGGCATGACTAAGCTTTTGCTATATGCTAATCATCAGGACAAATTGGGTTCTTTTTCGAAGAAAACGGCACAGGTAACTTCTGCGCCAGATTCGGGTAGCTCTGCAACCAGTAAAATAACCTTATACCCGGTAAAATGAATTGAAAAAGGCGCTTATTTAACCTTTCTTTTACCGCAACAAATAGATCTTACCAAACCCGTTTTTAAATGCTTTGTCACCACCGGACATCCGCATGTCCACATCCTGACCGTTTATCCGCACAATCACCCGGTACAAGTACACTCCATTGGCTAACTGGTCACCATATTCATCCCTGCCATCCCAGGCAAACTCGGAAATATTGTTACCAATCCGGACCGGGCCCAGTTCATCCTGCGTGATTTCACGTACAATCCTGCCGGAAATGGTCATGATTTGAATTTTTATTTCATCCGGAATCTCATTTCCCGTAAGAGTAAACACAAACCGTGTACTGCTTGAAAATGGATTGGGATACGGATAAAAATTGGTGATTGTCGATTCATTAATAACTTCAAAGTGGATCCGGAATGGCTCATCTCCAGCTTTGTTGCCTGTTGCATCCCTTGCCTGAACCTCAAGAAGGTAAATCCCATTCCCCAGATTTTGAGGATTATATTCAATAATGAATGGTTTGTTATTTTCTTCTGACGCCTCCCATATAACAGCCGGATCCGAATAAGGTATACGCTTCAATATGCATCCTTCACAAGGGGCCTTCAGAAAAATATCGGTGACGGTAGTATCCTGAAGAAGCAGAAATGGGTTGGCATCGCGTACACGAATGCTGATAAACGGACTTGGTGATACGATGTCACCGTCAAAAATATGCTCACCGTCGATGGTGACCTCCACCAATGGATTAATATTGTCTTTTTCTACTGTCATGTACCCCAAAAGCTGGATTACATTATTGTTATAATCCTGTTCTGGCAAAATTCCTGGATTGACAACTACGTTGAGATCATTCAGTCCGGATTTCCCGAATGAATTCAGGGGCGTATCAAAATTTGTTGTGTCACCGGCAAAAACCGGTTCAATCCTGAAGGAGAAATCCTCTTTTGTCCGTGAATCGAGATTGAATACCGAATATTGCACATCCAGAGAGTCGGTAAAATCCCTGTCTGATACATTCAGAAAGGCAAACCCTGTAAGGGTGGTATCGCCTTCCTGCAGTGCTATCCGCACATCTTCATCTGTAAAAACAAGCACACCTTCAGGTGGTGAGCTATAAATAACCATCCACTTTTTCAATTGTGGGACCGTAAGATTTTGCTCATCGCTGAACATACCCTTCAGCCGTATCTTCGGAAAAACGGACGGGTCAATGGAAGAAACATCTTCGACACTGCCGCTGAGGCCGGTTAGCAACAGCGATTCACTGCCGTTGTTTTTAATTCCATACACATTAAAAGTATATTGATCGGTAGCGTCATCCGTAGTAACATTTGTGAAAAGTGTAGTCCATGCCACGGCAGGACCGACGGGGGTGCCCGTAACCTCTCCATTGGAAAATTTACCCGGGACCAGTTCTGAAAACTGTATGGCCTGCTCATTCTTCGGACTACTGACGGAGGTGATAATGCGGGCATCACCCGGAGGGTCTCCTTTACGCCCGAAAATGATCATGGGCTCTCCGTCAGCCAGCGCCTGAATATCTGCAGCAGCTACCCCAATTTCACCCAGCTTGTTAAAGATTTCTGACGTCCATGCAGAATAATTGACTTGTCCGATCGAGAACAACACAATATGGTCTTTCAGCTTAACGGCATCAATATAATTAACCAGGTAGTTTCCGGCTCCAAGAATTTCCGATTCAGTATAGTTATTGATAACCTGAATCTGCCTGCCACAGGTACGTGGGCTGAAAACTCCTTCAAACAACGCCGCATACGGTACCGCGGTAGATTTATCGAATGCAATCGTATTTATCGTATTATCACGGCAAAGTCTGCCTGCAAAAATAAAATTCTGCCCGTCGATCTCAACATCCACATCCTGGTAATCAAATTCAGGATGATTCGCCCCGTATGTCTGAATAAAAACGGAAGTTTGATTCTCTTCAAATTCCCATTTCCCCGTTATTGTATCGGCTATAATTCCGGTCAGTTCTGCTCCGCTAAATTGAGAAAATTTGATTTGTGCCCATCCTGCCGGACTGCTGGAAATATACGTAAAGGAGCTTACCTCCCACTCGTCTTCTTCACCAGGCAAAGGTTGTGTATATTTTGTACGCCAGTAATACACTGCACTGTCGGTTTCAGGAATGCTTACATTCCATTCGGCAAGTTCCTTCCCATCCAGCATGGCAGACTTCCTGAAGGAACTTGTGAAGTCTTGAACCGTGTCGATCTCGAACATAAACGTTCTCACACCGGTGAGCAGGGTGGCAGCTTGCGCAAGTAGCCTTACCGGCTGCCCGGCAACTATTGCATAATTTAAAGGAAGCAGATTTACCGTACCGTTCAACGGAATCATCAGGTTGAGAATCCCGGTGTTATTGGTCAGGTCCAGTTCGGGAATACTGCCATCTGCATTTAGCACTATTTCGAATCGGTTCAGGCCTGCATTATTACTGAAATCATTATTAATTTCAAATATCAACGTATCCTCATGGAATATACCTGCAAAATTCAGGGTATCATACGTAAATATTGATCCATCACTGAATGTGCGGGTAATTGCCACGGTTATACTATCATCTGTCGCTGCACCGAAATTCTTTGCAATGATTGCCAGTTCAAATTCTTTAGTTGCGTTGTTGATTACCCCGCTTCCGGGAGCAATGGTAAAAATGTTGTCGTCACGGGTTTCATAGTCAGGTAAATTTGTGCCAAAAAGCCGTACTGCCGGATCGCCATTAAGCACCATTTGCTGAACCTGGGTGATATTCACCGGAATATCAGGGGTAACCTCCTGATATCGTTTTGCAGCTTCATTTTGAATTACACCAACCGGCCTTGAAATAAAAAGTGAGTCGGCAAAACCGGTTTGATAGAATTTGTCGCTGTACAATTTCAAAAAATTTACAAACCCGAATGAAACGTGTGCAATGAAGCCAACTGCCCCAACATCCTTTGCAAGTATCCAGTCGGCGCCCCAATTGAGATAATTCTCAAAAAAATCTCCGGCCTGGCATCCATTTACAATAAAAATCGGATACTTGCCCGGGTTGTTATAGCCAAGCGAAGGATTGGTTACAAATCCGATATCTATATCCGTAATTCCAGGCGCAGAATGTCCGAAGAATGTGATAAACAGAAGCCCTTCATTTACTTTATCTGCTACATTGATAAATTCAACTGTATTGGTCGTGTTTTTTGTAACAGTGCTTACATCACCTCCGAGGTAAATGTCTTCGGCTATTGAGGCAAATCCGTTTACAATATTTTCAAATTGCACTTTTTCAAGTGCCGACGTACCCCCGCTCAGATGCAGCAACTTTTTTTGCCACAGGTTGTTGTATGGCAGCGATTCCTTTTCAATTACCTTGTTAAGATAATTGATCACGTCGTCCGGTGTGGATGCGGTAATTCTGCCGGTGGCTACCGCAGCCTCGTTTCCTGATCCGTTGAGCCCTGCTGTAAACACGGCGTCCGAACCCGGTGAACCTCCGGTAGGCACCAGGTCATGAAACAAGAAAGTACCCGGGTCGCTCCGGTGGTAGGCATACCGGATATCCAGCGCTTTGCCTATCAGAAATAAATATTCCGGACTTCCCTGCTCCACCATTCGCCGCATAAAATTGTAAATCGCCAGCGGGGTCGTTTCGCCATAACTGTATTGGTTGTACAAATCCAAAATAGATACTGCAAGTGTATCGTGCCCACCACCGGCGGCGGAGGCCCTGTATGCAGCGTATGCTTTCACTGCGTTGTCTGACTGACCGGCAGGTTGCATCAGCATCGGGTGACTGATAATAATGTAATCGTGCTGAGAAGGATCTACGTTCCTGAAAGATACATTATTGATAAAAGGTGTGGATACAACCGGCGTCGAAGTTGTTACAAATAATATTCTCGGAGCAGATGTATCGGGTACAATCGCTTTGATCTCGTTCGGGCCACCGGAATATCCAATTATTGAAACATTGTCAGGATCTGTAATGTCATAAAACCTGGAATCGGTGGGGGTGTTTATGATCTCAATATAGGATTTGCCACCCGGGTTTATGCCAGCGTAGAATTTCTTCATCGGTACCGAACTCATATCCCATTGTTGAGAAAAGGTGATTTTGAAATAGGAAGGAGCAATATTACTTTTTAATCCCCCGTTACTAATTACTTCAATCTTTATTGTCAGCTCTCCAATGGCTGATATGTCAGACCATTGTAACGTATCTTTAATTTTATATGTATCAAAGTCAGAAAAACTATACGCTTTAAGTAACCTTAGTGAAGAGACCCCCGGTCCAACATAAATATTGAATTCGTGATTTAGCAAACCCTTGCCTTTGACTAACATCTCTAACACAGGTTTATTTCCACTTATAAATGGGTTTGACAGACCACCTATAACAAAGTCTTCGAATTTTCCTTCCTGTATCCAGCTACCAGTCCATACATCACCATCTTCAAATTCCGATAATGCGATAAACTCACCATGATCATGATACCTGAGTCTAAAATTTGATGTGTGCAATTCAAGGTGTTCCTCATTATGCGAGGTTTCAGCCTGAATGCCATTAATATTTGCCTCCTGGAAGAATGTCATTCTTTTCCCATTCTGCGTGCCGGATTCCCATGTCAGGAAATAACTGCTTGAGTCGGAGTATAAATTATAATATTTGTGAGGTTGTGAAGAGGAAGGATTATACAGGAGCGAATCCAGCGTTCCGTCATTTCTCTGTCCATAAAATTCTATAAATTCCCCAGGCTCAAGTTGGGAAGCTCCTGTGTTTTCAATAAAAAGAGCCTGCTCAACACCTCTGTGAAACAACATGTATTTTTTGGCATCAATGGCGTTTACCGGAATGCCCGCATCCAGTATATCCTGGTATGACAGTCTGTAAATCCCATCTTCTGCCAGTGTTATCTTGTAGTACGACTTATTATAATCAATCCATTCATTTCCATATTGCTGGGCATATACTGTTGGAATCCCGGCCATCAACAAAACATAAAAAAAACCTCCCCTCAAGTACCTGCTCATTAATCGATTCTAACTGAAATGGAAAAAACGTGTGTGTACAGTGCATCGGACAGGTTACCCGGATCAGTCAATGCATAATCCACATCAACCTGTTTGAGACGCACACCGAGCCCGAAGGTAGGTTGAAACTCACGGGAAAACGATCCGTCAAAATTTTTCACTTCCTGAAAATTACCTGCCCCCAACCTTAAAAATGCAATCTTTTTAAAGTCAGCCTCTATTCCAAACACCGGATCCAAAGAAACAGTTTCCGATTTTAAAAGTACATTTCGTTTACCATCGAATGTCATAATTATATCAATCGCTGTCAGGAGTCCCCAGTTTTGCCTGATCGTAAAACGCCTTCCAACACCGGCAATCATACGTGGTAATGTAATCTCCAGTGTAGTTTCAGGAATAATATTTCCTGTTTGAAGGTAAATATCACGGATTTCATCCGTATCATGCGACCATGCAGTAAACGTACCTGTTATATCCCGAAGCATCAGTCCCAGTTGCCATCCTTTCACTTTGTATTTGCCACCCAGATCCACCCCAAAGCCCCAGGCATTGGCAAACGATCCGACACTCCGGTAAATAATCTTAACATTTGCACCGACACTCAGACCTTCCAAAAACCCCATTTTCCGGGCGTAACTGAAAAGAAAGGCGTAATCAGCTGCTGAAAAAAAACGGATATTGTCATAGTTTATAGCGCCGTTGGCATCGTATAGAAACCGGGTATCTGGAATATCGTCAATCCCAAACCGGATCATCGAAATTCCAAGAGCGCTTATCGAGTCCAGTTTTAAGGCAAAACCTGCATAATCGTAATTTGCAATGCCTGCAAACATTGCGGCGTGCATCAACGAAAACTGATAGTTACCTGCCATATCCGTAAGCCCGGCGGGGTTCCAGTACGCAGCGGTTACATCCTCAATCACAGCCACCTGCGCTCTCGACATGCCAAAGCTCCTGGCGCCGGCTCCCAGAGAAAGAAATTCATTGCTGTATTTAGGCGTGTTATCCTGGCCCGTGCCCGTAAGGGGCATATGGATTGCCAGAACGATCAAAAAGAAGCCTGATATGTTTGTAAGATTGATTTTCATAACGGGTTTTGCCGCCATAAATATACTAACTTGATTTTTCAGAAACGTGTAAAATCATTACTGGTTACCAGTTTATACCCGATCACCATGAGAGGTAATCTGTGCAATTATGTCTAAACGCATATATCTTTTCATTTTTTAATATGGATAAACCCCGTATTAATTCAGCTTTTTTATCATTCCCGTGTAATCATGTTCGCCGAAAGCCCGGCTGGAAATGCGCACAAATCGCATGATGCGCATGCAGCATACAAGACGGAGGAGACACATGCAATGCGAAGGAAACGCTTGCAATGCAACAGAAACGCATGCAATGCGTCTGTAAGGTATATTTTATAATATATTAATGATTACATATTAATATATAAAGAATATTTAATACAAGCTAATATTTTTTGGATAGTACTTGGCTATACATAGTAGTTTTCCGTATATCTAATTGAAAATATTTTTTTGATATAAGAAATTAGCGTTATTATGAATTTAGAAAACACTCAGATTCAAATGCGCAAAGGGATACTGGAGTACTGTATCCTTTTCATTATTTCCCGCGGCGAAGTTTACGCTTCCGATATGCTGGAAGAGTTGACAACAGCCAGAATAATGGTAGTTGAAGGCACCCTTTATCCTTTGCTTACCAGACTGCGAAAAGCAGGATTATTGGAGTATAAATGGGTTGAGTCAACTTCGGGGCCACCCCGAAAATATTACTGGCTTACAAATCAGGGAAATGATTTTTTGAAAAACCTCCATAAAACCTGGCGCGATCTTGCAAAATCAACCAGGTTGATTACTACCAAAAAAAGAACTACCAGTACCTCTAAAAAAAGCGCTGAATCATGAAGAAAAATATTAGTATTAATATAAGCGGAATCATTTTTCATATCGAAGAAGACGGGTATGAAAAGTTGAAAAACTATCTGGATTCAATATCCGGCTACTTTTCTTCTTTTGATGATAGTGGCGAAATAGTTGCAGATATCGAGAGCCGGATTGCCGAAATATTTCTCTCCAAACTCAATGAAGGCAAACAGGTAATTACCATTGAAGATGTTGACTCGCTGGTTGCCACAATGGGTAGTATCCGTGATTTTCAGGCCGTAGAAGAAGAAACGGTTGCTTCTCCGGAAACCGAAACAAGATCAGGTGATGAGAAAAAAAGAAAGGAAGAAAAAGCTGGTGAAGCATACACAACTACATCCAAAAAGCTTTACAGAGACGACAATAGAAAACTTATAGGCGGTGTATGTGCCGGAATAGCACATTATTTTGCCGTTGATCCGTTATGGATACGACTGTTGTTTATTTTGCTTGGATCAGACATATTTTTCAGTCATTCGCTGGGCATTTTGGTGATAATCGCCTACATCGTATTATGGATCATTCTTCCGGCATCTACCTCTCTGGAAGAAGACCATAAAATGAAAAAAATGTATCGTGACCCTGATGACAGGGTGCTTGGAGGGGTGGCAAGCGGAGTGGCAGCATACTTTGGTGCGGATGTAACGCTTATCAGGGTATTGTTTGTTTTATCCATTTTCATTGGTTTTGTGGCCTCCTTGTTTATCTGATTCTGTGGATTATTCTTCCGGAGGCCACAGGTGTAACCGATAAAGTACAAATGAAAGGCGAACCTGTGACACTTAAAAATATAGAGTCAAATATCAAGAAAAGGCTGAAAGTAGATGATGAAGAAGAAAGCACATTGGTTAAGATCCTGCTGTTCCCCTTCAGGCTGATTGCGGTTGTTCTAACCGGCCTTGCTCGTGCCCTGGGGCCCATTCTGTTATTTTTTGTGCAAGCAGCCAGGATACTGGTGGGACTCCTTCTGGTGATCGTGGGCATTTCCTGTATGTTTGTATTTCTCGTTACAATTGGAGTATTACTAGGCATATTTACTTCCGGTGGAGGTATTGCCGGGATGTATGATCTCCCAATGGAGCTACTCATTGAAACGGTCCCGGTTTGGGGCGTGGTTGCCGCTTTTGTTGCCGGTATAGTTCCTGTTCTTGTTATAACGTTACTGGGTTTGTCCTTGATTGCAAAAACCAATATAATTAATGTGGCATTGGGATGGATATTGTTTGGATTGTGGATGATTAGCCTTGTAGGTCTCAGTGTTGCCATTCCAAAGGTGGTTTACAGTTTCAGATCGGAAGCCAATTTTGAAGAAATTGAAACATATAACATAACGGCAGAATCGATTCACCTGGACGTGCACGAAACAGGCAACGATGCGTTTGATCTTACTGAACTCAGCTTAAAAGGGTACGAAAACACTGAACTTAAACTTGTCAAGAGGTTTTCATCATTTGGAAGTTCACGAAAAGATGCGCTTCAAAATGCACATGCAGTTGGCTATCACATTGAGGTGGAAGACTCTATCATCACTTTCGATACCAATATCTATTTTGAATCCGGAGTCAAATTCAGATTCCAGGAACTGGACATGACATTGTACATCCCGTATGGTCAACGGTTTACCATGAGTGATGATATGAGGCATTTACTAAAGTATTATACCATTTCAAGGCATGGCTACGATTTTCGCCAGATGGAAAACAATACCTGGATATTTAACCCCTCCGGTCTGGAGTGTCTTACGTGTTATGACGAAATTAATAGGGAAAAAGAACGATCGGAAAGTTACCTGAGGAGCTATGAGGAGTCGTTCGAAGTGCGGGGGTACTACGAAGAGTTTGATTTCAGGGATTATGATGAAATTGTGATAGATGGAGCCTTTGAGGTGCATCTCACACAAACCGAGGACTACCGGCTGGTATTGAACGGCCAAAAAAATGATATCAGCAAGATAATCCTGCAGGTGGAAGACAATCAGCTTTCAATCAATCATGACCGTGATTTATTCAATTACAAAAGGTATCAAAACCGGATTAAAATTATCATTGGTTTGCCGGCGCTCAAATCGCTGGAACTGAATGGCGCAATAAAGGCCTATGCAAAAGGCTTCGATGAAGAGCGCGTAAAAATCGAACTGAACGGCGCCTCGCAAGCCGATATTGACATGGATGTTTATGAAATTGATATTGATCTTTCGGGTGCCTCCAGACTTACTATTACCGGCAGTGGCCATGAAATGACGGCCAGTCTTTCGGCTGCTTCCGTGTTGGACGCCTATGACTTTCGTGTAGATGACGCCCGTATTGATGCCAGTGTGGCGTCAAGCGCTAAAGTGTATGTAACCAAAAACCTTGATATTCATGCTTCTATCATCAGCGATGTCAAGTACAGGGGAGGCGCCAGAGTGAGGACGAATAGATAGAAAGGTGAGAAGATAAAATGATGTAACTTCCGATTATCCATTGAGTTTCAAAGGAAATACATTCATTTAGTAGTTTTTAACACAAGTTGTGCAAAATGAGTGTAATTCTTATCATTACTTTATGGAGAATATCGATTACAAGGATTAGATCACTATTGAGCCAGGTAAAAGGGGTGGAAAGCCATGTATCAGAGGTTTACGTATAACGGTTTATGACATCTTGAACTGGCTTGCCTCAGGAATGTCATATAAAGAAATTTTATGTGACTTCCCCGACCTAACCGAAAACGTAATCAGAGCTGCTCTCTATTTTTCTTCAGATCGGGAAAATCGAATTATCACACCGGCTTCATGAAGCTGCTTTTCGACCAAAATCTTTCCCATAAACCCGTCTATCAGTTGTCAGATGTTTTCCCAAAATCCACACCCACGAGACTACATAAATTGTCAGACAAAGACGATTTGACTGTTTGGGAATTTATATAAAAAGGAGGTTACACAATTATATCAAAAGATTCTGATTTCCGTGAAATTTCTCTACTTAAAGGTTTTCCATCTAAAATAATATGGATACGTACAGGCAATTCCATTACAAATAAAATTGAATCCATTCTTAGTGAAAATCTCCTGCATATGAAGAATCTTATTATCTCAAAAAAAGGGTACTGCTTAGAACTCGATTAATTTGCTCCTTTTTCTTGACACCCTAAGGGTTAGCAAAAAAGGATTCAATATTGGTGCTTAAAGATTTCGAGGAGTTTGATTATGCAATTCGAGATATGGATAGCTGATTTGTGTATTCCATAATTAATTCTCAAGAATAGAATTGACAGTAAAAACAGCCTGTTGATCGACCTGTAGTAGCAGGGTGAGACGGCAGTAAAAATAGTCATGTTAACATTTGAAATGGCTTCTCATATGGTATAACCTGCAAATAATGGAGTTAAAACAGCAAACCTGTGTTATTTTTATCTCTGTCTATCCGGAATGTTGAAAATAATATGGATAAAAATATCAAATCGGTGCAACCTAACCACATGCATGCGTATCTAATAAATGAGCAGATCAAAATATGGGGCTGATTATACAAAGGTCAAAAAAAGAGGAAGACATTATTACCGGATGCAGAAAGAATCATTCCCGGGCGCAGCAATTGCTTTACGAAAAGTATGCAGCAAAAATGTCAGCCGTTTGCCGGAGATATATCAAAGACCGCTCGGA
This sequence comes from Bacteroidota bacterium, assembly GCA_022567155.1. GTDB lineage: Bacteria > Bacteroidota > Bacteroidia > Cytophagales > Cyclobacteriaceae > SZUA-230. The sequence continues at coordinate 8,411 of JADFHN010000006.1, read as the reverse complement.
AGCTGAGAGTGTAATGATTGGAGGATTTATAAAGGTATTTGAAAAAATATTCCAATATAAAGGTGACGGCAATTTCGAAGGATGGGTTAGAAAGATCATGATCAATGAATCGCTGATATACCTGCGAAAGAACAGGAATATGTACCTCGAAGTGAACATAAGCAATGCGGACCATGAACCGGACTACTATCTGCTGGATAACCGGCTCGAAGCGGAAGACCTGCTGGAGATGGTGCAAAAGCTACCCGGAGGATACCGCACCGTTTTTAACCTGTATGCTATCGAAGGATTTACGCATAAGGAAATTGCCGAAAAGCTGGAAATCAATGTCAATACATCAAAGTCGCAGTTGAACAGGGCGCGCAAGCTTTTGCGAAAATCTTTGCTGGAAAGAGAACTATGGGAGAAGAAAAAAATGGTAAGCTATGAAAAACTACTTATTGAATAAAGAGATCCGGCTCGATAAATTGTTTAATGATAAACTGGCTACGCTGGAAATCCGCCCGCCGGATGATGCCTGGGATAAGGTGCATGCCAGCCTGCAGACAAAGGCAAAAAGAAGTCGTATTACTTGGTTTGCTTCCGTTGCCGCAGCAATCGCCGTATTGCTCACCGCAGCGCTTACCTGGAATACACAATTTGCTACTGTTCCGGCATCTGAACAAATACGACTGGAAACAGTTCAGACAATGCCTGAATATAACCGTACTCAGAAAATTACAGCAAATACCGTTGAGCCGGTGGTATCCGGTAGTTATACTGAAGAATTCAGTGAACCGGTAACCCGCATGGAAAACCCACCGGCCATGCAGGCCAGAACGTATCAGGCCAGTGGGGTAGTTGTACGTGATAATGAGGTAAATGATAAAGTCTTAACTGAAATACATTATGAAAACAGTTTGCAACTGGAAAGGTATGGAACTTATGTCGAAACCGGATATGTACTGTTGAAACCGGAGTTTATCCGAAAGCCTTTATCCGATCTGCCGGTGTATGACAACACCTCCCTGAAAAGAGCTTTTGAATATATCAGCAAAGTGAAAAACGGCGAAAAAAAACTCATAGAAATGGACCTTGTAAAAGCCAGAAAAGATCTGTTTGCAATGGCTGGGAATGTAAGGCTGAAATCAGAAACACACCCTTTAAATTAGAAACTTAAAAATGAAAAAGATACCTTTACTTTTAACAGGAATTGCTGTGTCCGTACTATTCGCATGCAGCACCTTATATGCCGGTACGTCTGATAGTGATACCGTTATCCTGAAATTCAGAAACAATGTAAGCATTGTTGTTATTGCAGATGAGAGCGATGACCTCGGGTCAGTCACCGTGTACGATCTGAATAAGATACTCGAAAATCTTAACGGGAAAATCGAAACAGAAAGCGGCACGGTCATCCTCGTGGTGGACGATGAATTCAGCGACTACTACCTGAAAGATATCCGTGAAGAAATTTATGAGAAAAAAAAGGAAAGGACCTCGGAATTTCATTACGCAAAACGAACAAAAACTTTCTGGAATATCGATCTGGGCATGAACAATTACCTTGAAGAGGACGGCAGTTTTCCGGATGAGCAAAATGCCCCTTATACCGTTCGTCCGTGGGGTTCGTGGTACATCGGGTTTTTCACCATATTTAAAACCAAAGTTGCAGGGCCACTTTTCCTCGAATGGGGTGGTGGCATTGACTGGTACACCTTCAAATATGAAAATACAAGAATCAGGATGAGTAAAAATGACACAGGTGTGGATTTTACTGAGGATCCTCGTCCTGACATTTCTCCCGTCAAGTCTAAATTGTCTGTCGCATATCTGGATGCCAGGTTTATACCTGTTTTAGACTTCAGTAAAAAACGAGGCTGGTTAAGAGACAGGCTCTGGAATGAAGATATCGGAAGCGGATTCAGGATTGGGTTTGGCCCATATGTCGGCTATCGAATTGACAGTTGGTCAAAATATACTTTCCGGGAAAATAACAAAAAGGAAAAGAGGCATGATAAATCAAATTATTACCTTAACAACTTCAGGTATGGCGCCCGCCTTCAGGTTGGGTTTAAAGGAGTGGACCTGTTTGTGAACTATGACCTCAACAAATTGTATTCCGATTCCAAAGATACACCGGGTGTAAATGCCTTTACCTTCGGATTTACATTGTGATTCGGCTATCTGTTACCAGTGCCGGAGTCTAAAACTTGGCATTGGTAATTTATGAAAACGATTCGGACTGATTCATTATTCCTCTGCATCCGCATGTACTGCCATCAGCTTTTTCTGAATATCAGCTGGTACAGGGGCGTATTCGGCAAATTTACTAGTAAAGCTTGCCCTGCCCTGCGTAAGCGACCTGAGCGTGGTGGAATACTTGTCCATCTCAGCAAGCGGGGTCTTTGCTTTAATTACCTGGTAATTTCCCTGTGAATCCATACCCATGATCATTGCCCGGCGTGACTGAAGATCAGTCATCACATCACCCATAAGTTCTTCAGGAACAAGTACTTCGGTATCATATATAGGCTCCAGCAGCTTTGGGTTTGCCGAGTTAAAGGCATCTCTGAATGCCATTTTTCCGGCAATCTGAAACGAAATATCATTCGAATCAACGGCGTGCATCTTTCCGTCATACACCATTACCCGAACATCCCTTACATACGATCCGGTAATCGGGCCTTCCTCCATTTTCTGCAAAATTCCTTTTTGGATGGCAGGAATAAACCGTTGGTCGATCACCCCGCCTACAATGCAATTATAAAATACAAGCTTCCCTCCCCACTCCAGATTAATTTCCTGCTTGCCACGCAAATTGAATCCTTCCGGTTCAGGCATTCCTTCATAATACGGTTCGATATGTAAATATACTTCGCCAAACTGGCCGGCGCCTCCTGATTGTTTTTTGTGCTTGTACGAAGCATCGGCTGCTTTTTGAATGGTTTCCCTGTACGATATTCTGGGCTTGATAAAATCTATATGGAGATTATAAATATTTTCAAGTTCCCATTTAACGATGTCGAGATGAAGCTCTCCCTGTCCTGAAAGTATCATTTGCTTAAGTTCCCTGGAGTATTCCATCTTGATAGTCGGATCCACCTGATGGATTTTACTCAACACTTCTCCCAGCTTTTCATCATCGCTTTTGTTTTTTGCTACAATGGCCGTACGTATGCGTTGCTCCGGAAATTCTATCGGTTTGATAGTGACATTTATCTTTTTATCGCACAACGTATGATTCGTATCAGTATCTTTCAATTTTAACGTAGCGCCGATATCGCCCGTAACAAGTTTATCAACCGGATTCCTGGTTTTTCCGTCCATGATAAACAACTGGTTTATTCTTTCGGTAGCGCCCGTCTGGCTGTTCTGGAGATCTATGCCGATTTTTATCTCACCGCTAATCACTTTAAAGAAAGACAATTTACCCAGTTTAGGTTCTATCATTGACTTGAATACAAACAACACGGTTGGTTTGGAAGGGTCGTAAGGCACAGGATCACCACTTTCCGAAGTTTCAGGTTTCAGTTCAAATACAGATGGGGCCACATTGTCAATGAAGCCCATCATTCTTCCGCTACCCATATTTTTTTTTGCAGAAAGGCAAAATACCGGAAATACCTCATGGTTGACCATGCCGATTTTTAGTCCCTTACGCATTTCATCCTCATTAAGTGTTCCTTTTTCAAAGAAAAGCTCCATCAGATCTTCGTCATTTTCAGCAGCTTTCTCTACCAGCTCATTGTGAAGCCTTTCTGCTTTTTCTTTTTCTGCATCCGGTATAGCCAACTTTTCCGGTTTCCCACCATCAGAGGCGAATTTGTACATAACCATTTTCAACAGGTCGATAATGGAATCAAATGCATCACCCTGATTTACCGGGTATTGCATCTGCGTAACGGCACTACCATAACGCAACTTTACAGATTCAAGCGCTTCATCGAAGTTTGATTTTGGATGATCCACCTGATTGATAGCAAATATTACCGGTTTGTCAAATTTATCCACGTATTTCCAGATCAGTTCCGTACCCACTTCCACACCATGTTGTGAATTAATAAGCATTACACTGGTATCGGCTATGCGAAGCGAGCTTACAATTTCTCCGATAAAATCGTCCAGTCCGGGTGTATCAATGATATTGATCTTATAATCACGCCATTCGGTATGCATGCTGGTGGCAAATACAGAGTTCCCACGTTCATGCTCAATTTCATGAAAGTCTGATATAGTGTTTTTGCTTTCCACAGTTCCCCGCCTGTTTATCAAACCTGCTTCGAACAGCATGGTTTCGGCAAGTGTTGTTTTGCCAGATTTAGAACTACCGACAAGTACAATGTTTTTTATGTGTTTGTTGTCAAATACCTTCATAAGAGCAATTCATTTAAATTATCAATACTAAACTTTCTTCAAACCGGTTTCTGTTTTAAGCGACTAAAATTAGTTGAACAAGGGGTAAAAAACAACAAGATAATGCGCACCCGGCTTTATGACAAAAATCATTGGTTATTTTAAAAGCATACAAGGCAGTTATGACCAACCGGCTACACATTTTTTAAAAAATAAGGTATCATCATTTATTTAGTGGATAAGATTGTCAATCCCTAAATTTAGGTTGACTGTTTTTGCCAAACAACTATTTAAATGTCCGGTTTTGATTCATGACTTCCTCCTAAGAAATGGTTGGCGCCAGGTTTATCCACCCTGATGACAGCTGATCAGCAAAAGGAACTAATTAGAGTCTGTCAATAAAGTCGTTTATTCAAAGAAAAATTCAATAAATTTATTAATAAACCTACCCCTGCCTGACCGGCAGACAGGCCTCCCAAGAGGGGATTTATGGAATGCTAGCAGGCAGGCATGGCAATTTTTCTATATTGCAAGTTAATAGACAGACTCTAATTAAAGACTTCAAGATCGTATCTCAGGAAAGTATTGTTTCACGATCTCCGGGGAGTTCAGTTAAGGTTGATCTTTTGATAAAATGATCGAAAAGGTATAAAAACCTGGATATTAAACTTCCGGTGAATCCTCAATAATGATTTTTAACAGGGGTCCATACTTTTGAGTAGCTCCTTCAGGTTAAACCTTGCCACCCCTGAACGGGTATCGGATATGGCATAGGGCATGATCAGATAATCCTTGTGTACAATGGAGCCGCAGGAGTACACCACATTGGGTACGTAACCATCTCGTTCGTTTTCCAAAGGAAATAAAATGGGTTCTCTGGTGATTTTGATGACTTTCCCCGGATTCTCCAGATCCAGAAGCATGGCACCCATACAATAAGTTCTCACCGGACCCACCCCATGTGTGAGTACAAGCCAACCGTTTTTAGTCTTAATGGGCGACCCATTATTCCCGATCTGATAATACTCCCAATAAAAGGCAGGTTTCCTGATCAATACAGGTTTTTCCCAATAATTAATCCGGTCGGAATACATTAAAAATAAATTCTCGTTGTCGTTACGTGAGATCAAGACGTATTTCCCCTTGATTTTTTCAGGGAACAGGGCCATCCCTTTATTTTGCGAACCACTACCCAGCATCGTCTTGATCTTAAATCGATAAAAGTTTTTGGTTTCAATCAGTTGGGGAAGAATATTTCTGCCATCGTAAGCTGTATAGGTAGCGTAGTATTTAATGGTACCATCGCTATCCTGGAATTGCACAAATCTCGCATCCTCTAAAGCTCTGATCTCCCCTTTGGAACGGGGAAAGATAACCCTTCCCGAAATATCCAACTCTTCATCAAAATCAATTTCAAAATTGGATTTGGATAACCACAATAAAGTGTCTATGGCCTGCTGATTAAAATGCATTTCATCCTGATATTTCTTCACAAACCTTTGGATGCTTTCTTTCAATTCGGCTCTTGAAAACTTATCTAAAAGATTGTCAAGGATACTTTTAACTGATTTATAGGATTTAATCTCTTCCAGTTTGATGATAAAATCTTTTTTATCGTATAAAAAGTCTTCATTGATCTTTCCCAGCTCAAAATTGGTGTTGTTGCTTTGAATGACCAGAAGTCCGTTTTTATTAATGACGCCCTCGCGAAATACAATGGATGACATATGGCCCTCACCCACCGCCCTAAAGCTAAGGATCACTCTTTGTTCGTTCTTTTGTAATTCGTTTTGATCGGGATGGGGAACAATAGAGGGATTTAAAAGCGCTGCGGTTTCAATGGCATATTCCATGGTAAAGTACGCGCCCAGCAATAGCCGGCTCTCCAGTGAGAGGTCCCTCTCAATATTCAACCGGTCAAAATTGGTTTTAAAAATCCTCTTGATATCGTCGTGTCGATTGGAGAAATTAGCGATGGTCTGATCCAGAATCCGTATCGTCTCCTTCTGATCTAACTTTAGTATCCTTTCGATTATGTGTTCTTTTCTCTGATGGTCCGGTTCAAAAAAACGGGTGATCACCTTGGTGTGGTCTGGATCAAAACTCAAACTTTCCCTTTTTGCAGTGATTTTGGAAGGTATTTTCATCAATCAACACTTACGATTCCGATTGGTAATTTACTTGATTAGCGCGGCTTTTCCGAATCCAATTTGGCATTAAACTCCACACTACTACTACCTGACTTGTTTCCTGACAGGATAAGAATACGGATTTGGCCAATTTTGGGCATATTTACAAGTCGCCCATATTTTTTAACACTCACAACAAAATGCAATAAATGAACTTTTGAGAAAAACCATGAATGACCATTTTGAAAAAAACTCCGGTTTTAATGACAAGCAGGTATTGCCGTTCTATTTCCCATCACATTGATTTCCGTTCTTGACTTTACCTCTCCTGAATGGAGGTAGTTGTAAGCAACCGAAATCGTATCACTCAACCCCGTGCAGCCGTGCGAGGTTGGTTCTGGTTTATAGAATTAAAAACCGTTTAGTTGATAAATGAAATCATTTCATATGCCAGTTCATCTGCCTTGCTTTCATCCTCTGGCAGTTTCTCAGCCAAAAAATTAAACAAAGACTCCACTTCCATATAACTCCCTACATTGCCGTTAAGAATCATTTCCTTAACTTTCGGGCTTACGTTGGGGTGAATGTTGGAGGTTCCTGGTTTGCGATGAATTTCATTCAGATAATGCAATCGAGCAAGTAACAGCTCCTTCTCAATTTCGTGCCTCATAAAAAAATCAAATAAGATTAAGGTTCTTCTCGGGTTTATACATCAGTCCTATTTGCGCTGCAATATATAACAATATAAATTAGGATGCACGAAAAATATTTATTGCGTTTTCATTTTTATATATCTTCAGTAAATTTTATCTTGCAAAAAAAATAAATTTTATGTTTCTGATAAATATCGCACCTGGTGCAAATCTTTTTCTAATCATTGTTGCCATTCTCATTGGCGTTGCAGCCGGACTTACCGCTATGGACTTTTTAAGAGTCAAAGCCCGGGAAAAAGAGTGGGAAGACGCTGATGCGGATGAAAACACTACTGGTAAATAAATTCGGCTTCACATTCAGGCAGTCCGTTTTCGCATACTTCATAAAATTTTTCTGCAATCTTTTCCGGGTCAAAAAAGGTTCCTTTTTCAATCATTCCATTTATCGTTATGGTATATACCATAATGCCCGAATCCTTATTTTCCTGTGCCATACATGCCACAAGATTTCGCAACCCCGCTTTTCCTACACCTAATGAAGCAAATTCGTGAAAAGGAGAAAGTGACAGACCGCCTCCTGTAAATATAAATATACCTTCTCCTTTTTCTTGCAGCGCAGGTCTTACTTTCTGATATGTTGTCAACGCTCCTCCCACGTTGATTTTAAAATCTTCTAAAAAGGTGTCATAATCAATCTTTGAAGGAGAAGCAGGTCTGAGTACGGATACATTATAAATTATGATATCCGGTACACCCTGTTCATGCAGTATTTTATTTATTGCTGTTCCTATTGAATCCCGGTCCCCTACATCAGCCTGGTAATATGCAATTCCATCTTCCGATCCTGAAACGGTAGCTGCAAATTCTTTTAGTTTTTCAAGGCTTCGTGCCACCATGATAATTTTATATCCTGCGGCGAAAAATTTTCTTACCAATGCCAAACCCAATCCCGGGCCTACTCCTATTACTAATGCTGTCTTCATAACAAGGTTTAGTTTTACTGTATGTAAAATAACATAATTCACATGAGTTACATAATTCACAAAGCAGGAAAGTAGTATAAAAACCACACCTTTGCAGTGTTAAATAGAAGGAGAAGGAGAAGGAGAAGGAGAAGGAGAAGGAGAAGGAGAAGGAGAAGGAGAAGGAGAAGGCAAGCAATATAGACGGGATATTAAAAAAGCCCTCGTTTTACAACAAGGGCTTAATCCAACTTCGTTAAGCTTCGTTGGTCGCAGTAAAATCTGGCAACGACCTACTCTCCCACATTTTACTGCAGTACCATCGGCGCTGT
>JADFHN010000129.1 GCA_022567155.1 Bacteroidota bacterium | reverse complement strand
GATAAATATGTAATCCAAATGCCTCCCTTTCTTGAGAGTACTCAAGAGCAGCTTCAAATGCCCCTTCTGCCGTCCCTACCGATAAGGCTCCAATTGATATCCTTCCACCTGTTAAGGTACGAAGAAAGGTTTTAAATCCATCAGCATCGTTTCCAAGTAAATTTTCCTTTGGAATTTTTTCCGAATGTTTTCATTGCATCTTTTTCAAAAGCTCCAAAAACAATACCTTCTATTTTAGCCCAAATAGCAACAGAAGTGCACATAGGACAAGGTTCTTGAGTAGTGTAAAGCCAAGCACCAAGCAAATATCTTGATTTAACTTTTTTGCACGCTTCCCTAATTGCATTCATTTCAGCGTGAGCAGAAGGATCATTTACTTTATGGAGTGTTGTATGACAAATAGAAAGGATCGTTCCTTTTTCCCGGCTTAGTTGGCACACTAACATGCCATATTGTCTTATGAAAACCTTCGTTTTTACAAGTTTCACTCCTAATTTAACCCTATGAATGTGAAACTCAAAACAAAGAAACTAAAATCTGGAAGACTATCATTTTACCTTCAATATTACAGTTCGGAAACACATCAATTTTTCTTCGTGCGGACATATCAACAAAATTTGACGTTTGTTAAGATTAAATAAATTTATTAAATTGTAATCATTCTTTAACCTTTAAAATATATTACTCATGAAACACTCAATCAAAACCATCAGCAAAAGAATGATCTTCATTATTCCTGTATTTCTAATTACAATGACATTATCCGCGCAGGATAATAATGCTTATGAAAATGCTAAAAATGAAATTCAAGAGCAGTTTGGAACCTTGCCCTCATTTTTTGAAGTATTTCCAAAGCATGCCCTCGCAGGAGCCTGGGAAAACTTTAAGCAATTGAATGGCCCTGAAAGCAAAATTCCTCCAAAATATCGAGAGTTGTTACAACTTGCTGTAGCTTCCCAAATTCCATGTGATTATTGCATCTACTTCCATACTGCTTCTGCTAAAGCAAATGGTGCTACTGATGAAGAAATTCAAGAAGCAGTTGCGCATGGAGCACAAACAAGGCACTGGAGTATGATATTACAAGGGAATCAAATTGATTTTGAGGAATTCAAGATTGAATTTGATGCAATGATGGAATACATGTCAGAAAAATCGAAAGATGAAGATGAAAGATGATGATGATGATGATGAGGGTAGTGATGGATAAAACCCGTCACTACAATTGAGTAAAGTAAGTTACATGCTGGGTTAAAATATCCTAATCCACTCCTGGGTGAAATTACCTTTTACTTTTTGTCTGGAAGAATGTAATGCACTTTCTGTATCGGAATCTATTTTGTTATAGCCTTGATTTATATGGGTTTAGCATTTTAGTGATTTTAAACCAAAACCATTAATAGTAAACTGTTAACAAAGGAGAAATTACCTGATATTTAGTAATTGGCTAGCCAAAATCCTGATTAATCACTATTCCACGCTTTCTGGTTCTGCAGGTACCAGGTCTTTGGTATCATACCACTGCATATGCGCTGTGATTTTACCTTCATCATTAAAGAAGAAAACAGCATAATATTTAACTGCACCTTCTCTTCCTGAAGCCAAATGCGTGAAATTCCACAAACCATAGGTACGAACATCTCCATTGGGTTTCTGGTTGTCATCAAGTCCAGCAAAATAAAGTGGATTGTTATAAGTGATGTCATCATAACTATCCATAAATCCTTGCTCCATTTCCTGCCACTGTTCAATACCAAGAGAGTCCATTCCTACGCTTGGAGGAGAGATAATGAAATCATCGGTTATGTATGATCGCATTTTTGAAATATCTTTCTGGATAAAAGCCTCAAAAAACTGTTTTACAGTCTCCGTGTTCCTTTCGAAAGCTTCAAGGTTTGGATCTGTAGTTTCCTCAGTTTCTGCTGCACGCTCTTGGCAGGAAATTAAGGAAAATCCAATTAGTGCAATTAATAATATATTTTTCATAATAGTAACCTGATTAATTCATAAACTTAAAAATCCTTTTAATAAAAGTCCAGTGAAGCGGATATTCTTGCTGTTTGTGGAAGTATTTGGCTGTTGCGATTATGCTGCTGAAAATGTGCCGAAATTAAACAGGACTATTGCGATATTAAATATGCTTATTGCAAGTTGATGTGTTATGTGAAGCATACCCCTGCCATTTGCCGAAGGCATGCCTTCGCAAAGCGGTTGCTTTTCAAATGGATTAGCCGAAATATAACTCAGACACGGTGTGATTCTTACCCCGAAGGGCATAAAATATCAAACGCTTGTTTTTGGGCTACTATGTTTGCAAAAGCCCTGGGCAACTCTATTTTGATTTTGGTTTTCATTTCCCTGACCCACGCAGCTGTTTTGAGTATTTTGAGTTGGATGGTTTTCATTGTTGCATTGGCATATTCTGTATTGCCAAGCACTTCTTTTTGCAGGGTATGGATCAGAACATATGCAGCCGAATGCAGGAACAAACGAAATTGATTTGCCTGAAAGCTGTTGCACGATGACCTGTCGGATTTCAGATAGAGTTTGTGTTCTTTAATGCGCAACTCCATATTACCCCTGGCACAGAACCCCGTTTCATACACATGGCTTGCCCGGTATTGTTGCATATCGGTAGTGATATAACGGACATTGGTACCTTTTTCAGTCACTTCTACTTTAACAATTACCCGTTGGGGGTGTTCCCAACTTTGAGCCTGATACATGAAGGAACCATATCGTTTTTGATCTGTACCATTGGCTTCATATGCCCGTTGGGCACTTTCAACAGTCATTTTAGCCAGTTCATTTAATTTCTTGTTGCCACTTAGCCCGGTAACAAAATGGATGTTAGGCCGGTCAACTGACCAATCCATAAATTGATGGGAACAAAAGTGGCTGTCGCCGCGAAGGATGATAATAGTGTTTTTCCAATGTTGCCTCAAATGGGCGATGACCCTTTTGAGGATAGCAAACACATCAACATTTTTTGAACGCCTACCCGGCTTCAATATCGTGGTGACCAGTTTGCCCGACAACCCTTCATAAATATGCAAGGGCATATAACAATATTGCCCGTAATAATTGTTGAACAGTGCCAGTTGTTGGTCTCCGTGGGTGTTGTTGTTGGTGTCGTCACAATCCAGTATGATAAGGCCGGGTTCCTTTTTATACGAACTAATGAACATATCGGCAAAGGCTTTGGCCATCTGGTAAAGCTCTGAATTGGAAACCGAATTTTCCAAACGGCACATAGTAGGCTGGGAGGCCAGATCGGGATCGCTTTCAGGCAGTTTACCCGCACATATCTTGAAAATAGAGTCCGAACGGAGTTCGTTGCAATCATTGCCATCCTCATAGCCACAGGCTATTTGAAAAATCCGTTGCCTGAGCATTTCAGTCAACTCATGGTCTATATAGCGTTGGTCACGCCTGTCATTGATGCACTCGCTAACTTTGTCTATCAGGCCGAGCCTTTTGTCCATTTCACGAAGCAGCAAGGCCCCGGCATCGGTGGAAATGTCTTTGCCCGTATAGCTGGCCTGTACTTTTTTATTCTTTACAGTGGAAAGGGAAAATGGCAGGTGATATTGTTGGTTTTCTGTCTGGAATTGGCGATCTTTAGTGTTCATTTTAATTTAGAGGTTTTAGTTGTGTAGAAATGGTTTAATTACCTGTAAGATAATACTTTATAGGCCTATTTCCAATTAAAACCTCTATTTTTATGAATTATTCAGGTTAAATGGTCTGGTAGTAAAATTTTATTTAGCTTTATTTTTCAGTAAAGTCCATTTGATATAGCAGTGTTTATTTTAGGTTAAGCTAATATATTTCAAACAAATTTATCTTCATTGGAATATTCCATGGCGCAAACGTTTGCGCTTTTAAATAAGAAAAATCTGTTTTTAAATTCCATACGATCATAAATTTGGATTAAAGTTCGTTTTATTTTTTAGTACCACCGTCGGTGGGTGATTGACTGTAACAGATTACAATTATTGAAAGACAACTAATATATTAAATAATAAATAAAATAAAATGAAAGTTAAAATTTTACAAGAAACATGTATTACAGCCTGTAACATGGCTAGGGTAGGTTTTATGTTATGTGCACTTTTATTCTCGAACCACGTAACAGCACAAAACATAAATATTTCAGGCAGAGTTACTACCGGTGGAGAAAGTTTACCTGGTGTTAGCATAATTGTTCAGGGCACTGCGCAGGGAACAGTAACGGACGTTGACGGTAATTATACCCTTGCGGTGCCTGATCAAAATTCTGTTTTAGTCTTCTCCTTTATTGGTTTTGCTACACAACATGTCACTGTCGGGAATCAGACCAATATTGATGTATCGTTGGCAATTGATATTATAGCACTAGAAGCTGTAGTTGTAATAGGTTATGGTACACAGGACAAAAAGGAGATTACCAGTTCTGTGGCCAGTATTAAGGCCAAGGACTTCAACCAGGGGAACATTAATTCACCTCAGCAGCTTTTACAGGGGAAGGTTGCTGGTTTGACTATCGCCAAACCAGGAGGTGATCCAAACGGGGAATTCAATATTCGGCTTAGAGGGCTTTCAACGCTGGGTGCTAATACGTCACCCCTGGTTGTTATTGATGGTTTGATTGGAGGATCATTACTAACCATAGATCCAAATGATATAGCCAGTATTGATGTATTGAAGGATGGTGGAGCAGCAGCGATTTACGGAACCAGGGGTTCTTCGGGAGTTATCCTTATAACTACCAAACGTGGTATTAGAGGTCAGACAAACATTAACTACAGGTCATATTTAAGTGTAGAGGTACAGGCGCGTACCTTAGAAGTCGCCGATGCCGACATGTTTTCTGCGCTCCCCTTGGTTACACCTGACAATGTTTTTGGCGCAAATACCAATTGGTTGGAGGAGATCACCCAAACGGCAGTAGGTCACGTCCATAATTTGTCAGCCAGTGGTGGAATGGGTAATACTTCGTACAGGGTATCAGTAAACTTCCGTAATATGGATGGTATCCAAAGAGGTACCGGTTTTGGACAGGTGAACGGAAGGTTGTTTATTGATCAGCGGGCTGCCAACGATCGCATTCAGTTAACCGGTTTTGTGGCTGCTACAAACAGGAATGAGGATCGCGGATTTGCTGAGGCATTTAGGTATGCAACCGTATACAATCCAACTGTGCCAGTAAGAAACCCTGATGGGACCTTCTTCGAAACAGGTGGATTTGATACTTTTAATCCTGTTGCAATTATCGAACAAAACAGCAGCGTTAGAGAGCGAAGCAACCTGGCAGGTGGTATGAAATTAGGAGTAGAGCTTTTTGATGGGCTAGTCTTGGGAGGTTATTACGGACAGCAAACAGAGAATATATTAGCGACCGAGCATTATAGCAAAAATGCTCGGTATCGTGGAGCTGATAGGAATGGATTTGTTCGAGTATTTAATGATAAATTATTAACTGAGCAGGCCGACTTCACCGCTACTTACGATACCAATATAAGCAACCTGGTCCTTAGGGTGCTGGTTGGTACTTCTTATCAGCGATTCGCCGCGCAGGGATCGAGAATCTTCACAGGTGATTTCGTTTCTGACGATATATTGGACAATTTATCATTGTCAGCTGATATAGCAAATGGTTTAGCAGAAGTCTCATCCTACAAGCGTCAATCACAGTTATTTGCGGTATTTGCGAGAGTAAACCTGAATTTTAACAATAACTTTTTTCTTTCAGCTACTGTAAGACCTGAAGGACACGACCGTTTCGGAGTAGAAAATCGCTGGGGAACATTTGGGGCTGTAAGTGGGGGTGTCAATATCAGCAACCTTATGGATACCGGTCCCTTCAGCTATTTAAAACTGAGAGCAAGCTGGGGACTTACCGGAAATATTCCTAACCTTGATTTAATTGCTCCGGCTGTTTCAACTTTGATTGCCAGCGGTAATGCTTTTATCGGTGGTTCATTCGGACAAGCTTTTGCTCCTGGTAGTAACCCCAATCCCTTCCTAAAATGGGAAGAAAAAACTGAGATTGATGTAGGTTTTGACTTTGAATTATTTGGCGGAAAGATGAGAGGTACAGTAGACTACTATAATAGAACTACATCAGGTTTGCTCAGAAATCAGGAAGTACCTGTTCCTCCAAACTTGTTTAGATTTACTCTACGTAATGTGGGTGAGATTCAAAATAGTGGATTTGAGTTTTCAGTAGAGTATGATGTCGCTCTTGGTAGCGATTTGACATGGACACCTGCTGTGAATTTTGCGACATTCCAGAATGAATTAAAAGCACTTGAAAGAGAAGAGCCACAAAGAATAGGAAGTTTAGGTTCGCCCGGGTTAGGTTCGGCATTA
>JADFHN010000060.1 GCA_022567155.1 Bacteroidota bacterium | reverse complement strand
TGGTCCGGCCGAAGTGATGTACTGGTTGCAGCTAAAAACTGTATTCGACCATTACAAAATTGCCTTTCCAATTCTCCTTCCACGAAATTTTGCACTTTATATAGATCATACAACGTTTAGAAAGCTGAGAAAGACCGAAGCAGATGTTCCGGATATATTTGTTCCGGTAAATGAGTTGAGTGATAAGCTGGTTGAAAAAACTTCGGACAATAAACTGGAACTTCATGAAGAAAGAAACACATTTTCACACCTGTTTGATGACCTGGTCGCCAAAGCAGAGGCCATCGACGCTACCCTGGCGCCGGTAGTGAAAGCAGAAGCAAATAAAACACTGAAAGGCCTGCAGAAAATAGAGAAGAAACTCCTGAAAGCAGAAAAAAGGCATCATGATGATCTGATCGGACAGATTGTCGCCTGGAAAGAAAAGCTGTTTCCGGGAGGTACGCCTCAGGAACGTACACTCAATTTTTTGAATTTTTTTATTGAAGACGCTGACTTTATCCGTAAAATCGGTGACGGACTTTCACCGCTCGATCTCAGATATCACATATTGATTGACGAGGGAGAATAAAAGCAAAAAGTTTATTACGATTCATCATCTTTTTTTCTGCAGATACCCTGAAAAGCTGCCCAAATACACCGTTGAACCTAAAAGAAAGATTTATAATATATGGTTTACAAAATTAGGCGAAGACGAAACGATCCGGTTCAGGTTTATGCAAATAGGGAAAAAGAACACCTCCATTTTTGATTTGCATATCAATCCGTTTGGAAGTGCAATGCTCAGCAATGTCGAAGATGAGATATGGCTTTAGAATGTGGAATATCCAGCCAACGTATATGTGTAGTGCAATACGGTAACAAGATTGGAAGGTACATCACTTAATGTGCAGGTAACATTTTAGATAAATATGCCCGGAATCTGGGAGGTTACATTTACCAACAACTGAAAGAGGCAAATTTAAGTGGTAGTATCTGTTGAGGCGCCCTTGCCTGCCCGTACCATTTCGAGTTTGCCGGAAGGTCCGGGTAACGTTTGCACGTTAAATCCCAATGATTTCAGATCGCGTTTGAACTGACCACGGGCACAGTAAGTAACAAGATATCCGCCCTTTGCCATGCTGTCCCGTATTTTTTCAAAAACAGATGGGTTCCATAATTCCGGCTGTTTGCCTGGTGCAAAGGCATCAAAAAACACCAGGTCATAAGAATAAGCATAAGGATTTTTAAAATCTGCAACCATAGTGGGGTCTTTAAATAATCGAAAATTGTTTGAGATTCTTGCTTCAGAGCCCCATTTACATTCGTGAATGCGATCCCATAATTGTTCTCCGGAATGAAGAATCCGGCAGTAATTCAGTTTTTTTGTTATTTCTCCGGGGAGGGGCTTAGGTTCAAGCGCATGGTATCTCAGGCAGATTTCAGGATGATCTCTCATATATATGGCTGAAAGCAAAGCATTCAGCCCGGTTCCAAATCCAACTTCAAGTACACACAGTGTCTTTGTTTTTCGCTGATCCCGGTTTAACCAATAACCGAGCCCTTCGTTAATAAAAATATGTCTGGACTCCTGTATTGCCCCGAATTTGCTGTGATAGGTTTCTTGAAGTGAGGGGACATAAAGCGTATGCGATCCGTCGTCAGTTATAATCAACTGAAGTTCTTTTGAATCCATTGTTACTCCTTCATAATCAGCACAATGGCATAGGCCGAAACACCTTCTTCCCTGCCAATAAAGCCAAGTTTTTCGGTAGTGGTGGCTTTTATCGAAACATCATCATCCTCTACTCCGATTATATCAGCGAGACATTTTTTCATATCAGGTATGTACGGGCTGATCTTAGGCTGTTGCAGGCAAATGGTAGAATCAATGTTCATTAATGTATAACCCCTTCCGGTGATCAACTTTATCACTTTTTTCAGCAAGATCAGGCTGTCAATTCCTTTGAATTCAGGGTCATTATCCGGAAAATGATGCCCGATATCTCCCAGGTTGGCAGCTCCAAGCACTGCATCACATATTGCATGAATCAACACATCGGCATCCGAATGTCCGGTAGCGCCTTTACTGTGCTTGATCTGCACACCACCAAGCATGAAGA
The DNA here is from genome assembly GCA_022567155.1 of Bacteroidota bacterium. Classification (GTDB taxonomy): domain Bacteria; phylum Bacteroidota; class Bacteroidia; order Cytophagales; family Cyclobacteriaceae; genus SZUA-230. The sequence goes on along the minus strand of JADFHN010000060.1, from coordinate 21,959 downwards.
CTTCTCCTTCTTTCAGTTGATGCACATCATAGCCAAATCCGGTTCTGATTTTCATGGTTTATGCTGATTTTGACTTATAGTACAAGACAGAACAGTTTGAAGGCTGCAATATTTTTTTGGCCGTATGCAACAGCTGGTCTTCTGATATACTCCGTATTTTTTCCGGCTCTTCATTGATCAGGTCAGGATTTCCCATCACTGCGCCAACGGCCAGGTTTATGGCTTTATTCAGCAGCTCAACCTCCGAAAATATGAGTGCGGATTCGGCCTGGTTTTTCACCTTTTCAAGTTCTTCATTTTGGGTCCCTTTTGAAAGGAATTCAGAAACTATATTTTGAATTGCTTCCTCACCATCCTCCAGGCTAAACCCAGGATTCAGATTTCCGTGGATAACCAGTAATCCGGGATCGAATGAACCGGTAATATACGCTTCTACACTGCTGAAAAGTTTTTCGGATTTCACAAGCCGGTCATACAACCGCGAAGATTTCCCTCTTCCTAATATATCGCTTACAAGATCGCTGGTATAATAAGCGTCGTCGAGCCGGTCACACATATGGTATGCCATGTAAATACTGTCAAGCGGAACTACCGCTTCGTGCATGAGCGTTCTTTTGCCTTCCTGGGGTGGTTCTGGCTGGAGTTTGCGCATGTACTTTTCACCAGATGGGATAGGGCCAAACCACTTTTTGGCCAGTTTTTCCACTTCCCCGGTTTTCACATTGCCGGCCACAACCAGAATGGCATTCTGAGGAGTATAAAAACGATAAAAAAAATCTTTTACATCTTCCATGGTGGCATGTTGAATGTGAGAGATATCTTTCCCGATGGTTGCCCATTTATACGTATGGGTTTTATAAGCGAGAGGTCGGAGCTTTAGCCAGGCGTCTCCGTATGGCTGATTTAAGTACCTTTGTTTGAATTCCTCAATCACTACATTTCGCTGCACCTCCAGCACTGCCGCATCGAATGACAAACTAATCATTCGGTCAGATTCCAGCCAGAAACCTGTTTCAAGATTATTTGCAGGAACCGTTAGATAGTAATTGGTGATATCAGGGGTGGTAAAAGCGTTATTTTCTCCGCCTACCTTTTGAAGTGGTTCGTCGTATGAAGCGATATTTGCCGAGCCACCAAACATGAGGTGTTCAAAAAGATGGGCAAATCCGGTTTTGGATTCAGATTCGTCACGGGAGCCTACATTATATAATATGTTGACTACCGCAATTTGGGTATTGCTGTCTTCGTGTACAAATACATGAAGACCGTTAGATAGCTCAAAATTCTCATAGTGGATCATAAAAAACGGACAACCACAAAAATAAAAAATAGACAACTATTTTACAGTACACCTCAATAATTAATTTAATTTTGTCCGTCTTAACCCAAAATTGTCAATAGAATTAACAATTTTGCCTTACGGGTAAAAGAAAGTCATTGATAAACAATGACTTCGTCTGGGTTAACCCAGGCATCCCGCCTTGGCGGGATCGCCTGCACTGTGTACATAAAGTTCTAATAAACTTATTGGGTTTAACAAAAAGGGTGTATGGTATTTAACAGGGATAAACTTTCGGATGCTAAGCTGCTCGATCTCTACGAAGCATTGTTGCGACCGCGAATGATAGAAGAAAAAATGCTTATCCTCCTTCGACAGGGGCGTATCAGCAAATGGTTTTCGGGTATTGGTCAGGAGGCCATAGCTGTAGGTGCGGCGCAGGCAATGAAAAACGATGAATATATTCTTCCCATGCACCGGAATCTTGGAGTGTTTACTTCCCGGAAAATTCCTTATCATAAACTTTTTGCACAGTTTCAGGGCAAACTATCGGGTTTTACCAAAGGTCGTGACCGGTCTTTTCATTTCGGAACCCGTGAATACCATATTGTGGGTATGATCTCACACCTGGGGGCCCAGTTAGGTGTTGCCGACGGCATTGCATTGGATCATTTGCTCAGAAAGAGCAAAAAAGCCACGTTGGTTTTTAGCGGTGACGGAGGTACAAGCGAAGGGGATTTTCATGAAGCATTGAATGTGGCGGCTGTATGGAACCTGCCGGTGATTTTCATGATCGAAAACAATGGATACGGACTATCAACGCCCAGCAGTGAGCAGTATGTATTTAAAAATTTTATTGATAAAGGCCCGGGTTACGGAATCGATGCCGTAAAAATTGATGGCAATAACATTCTTGAAGTATATAGCACCGTTAAATCCTGGGCGGAAAAGATAAGAAAAACTCCTCGACCGGTACTAATTGAGGCTATAACCTTTCGCGTGCGGGGGCACGAGGAAGCCAGCGGTACCAAATACATACCGCGTGAGTTGATGGAATCCTGGGCATTGAAAGATCCGGTTGAAAATTATGAAGACTATCTTAAAAAGGAGGGTCTTCTCGACGATAAAATTCAGGTAAAAATCCGTCATCGCATTATCACAGAAATCGAGCAGGGGCTGAAGCAGGCTTTTTCAGAAGACCTGCCGGTTGCAAACAGTGAAATTGAAATAAAAGATGTATTTGCTGAGCACCGGCATGAAGCAAAAAGTCCCTCAAACAGCAAGAAGTCAGAAAAGCGCTTGATAGATGCTATTTCTGACGGTTTAAGACAAAGCCTGGAACGGTTTCCCGACCTGGTCTTTATGGGGCAGGATATTGCGGAATACGGCGGGGTTTTTAAAGTATCCGAGGGCTTTCTCACACAGTTTGGCAAAGCGCGCATACGTAACACACCTATATGCGAATCAGCCATTCTCGGCGCAGGGTTGGGTTTGTCGATAATGCGGAGAAAATCGGTTATTGAAATGCAGTTTGCCGATTTTGTATCGTGCGGATTCAACCAGATTGTGAATAACCTCGCCAAATCGTATTACCGGTGGGGGCAAAATGCCGATGTGGTCATCAGGATGCCCACGGGAGCAGGCGTAAATGCAGGCCCTTTTCACAGCCAGTCAAATGAAGCCTGGTTTTTTCATACGCCCGGGTTAAAAATACTCTATCCGTCGAATCCGTATGATGCCAAAGGATTGCTGGCTGCCGCCATTGAAGATCCGAACCCTGTGTTGTTTTTTGAACACAAAAAATTATACCGTTCGGTAAAAGATGAAATACCTGACGAGTATTATACGTTACCAATAGGCGAGGCCGCATTGGTGAACGAAGGTTTGGATGTATCTGTTATTACGTATGGTGCAGGCGTACACTGGGCGTTGGAAGCAGTAAAAGAAAACACATTCTTTTCTGCTGATATACTCGACCTGCGCTCATTGATGCCATGGGATAAAGACGCTGTCAGAAATACCGTGAAAAAAACCGGTAAAGTGCTAATACTCCACGAAGATTCGCTTACAGGAGGTATCGGGGGCGAAATTAGTGCCTGGATTGCTGAAAATTGTTTTGAATATCTCGACGCCCCAGTTATGCGCCTGGGGAGCCTGGATACGCCGGTTCCGTTCAGCGCTCCGCTTGAAGAAAATTATCTGCCTCAGACCAGATTAGATAAAAAAATCAAAGAATTGATCGAATTTTAATAAATTTAGATAGATTTAGTCGAGGTTCAGGCCTGTGTCTTACTTCTAATGCGTACGAAAACGATATCCTGGTATATTTTAAAAGGAATAACTGCAGTGTTGATTACTGCAATTATCCTGTTTATTGTGCCTGCAAGTTTACAGGCACAGGATGTTCCTGTCAGGGTGGAAAAACCCAAAGAAAAGAAAAAGCGGATAAAATCAAAACGGCTGAAAGGTGACAAAGCAAAGTCGAATAAAAAACAGATCAGGCAGGCTAAATATAAAACCCGGAGCAAGCAGGGAGACAAGGCTGCAAAAGGCGACATAACAGGAAGAAAGTATAAGCCGAAAAGAACATCCAGAAAGACTTATGCGCGCCCTCAGCCCGATCCGTATGCGGGCAGGAAGTATAAATCCGGTGGGCCTGACCGGGCCGGGCCGGAACCACCGCCAACCTTCAGAAAATCACCCCAAGGTGAAAAACCAAGAAGAGGGGATATAACCGGCAAAAAGCGGATACGAACCCGGTCTGCTTCATCAGCCCGAAGGCGGATGTATCCGCAACCTGACACCAGGGCAAGAAGCGCTACAAAAAGAGGAGAAAGCGCCGGACGGGCAGTTTCTGTGATTAAAAGTGTGTCAAAGCTCGCGGAGCGTAGCAGAACTGTATCGGTTTCACAACCCCGTACCATTTCCGGTGCTGTCCGTATCAGAAGAAAGAAAAATCCGTATGCAGGGCGGGAACAACGAAAGGGTGAAAGGGCCACTTACAAGGATATTGCCGGAAGAAAGCTACGTACCCGTGGGAAACAATCTGCTTTGGGTGTTCCAAGGAGAGGATACGATGCTCCTGATACGTATTATGGCCGTAAACATGTAAAAGAAGGTGGACGCTTCTCAAGGCGTACCATGCAGATGGGCGGATATGTAACCGGGACAAGAAAAAGCGAACAGGCTGTAAGAGGAGCCGGACGTGAACCATCGATGAAAAACTATGAATCGCCCCGGGCGAAAACGGTAAAACCTTCATTTAATCCGTATGCCGGGAGAAAACCGCTTGGTGAAGGCGGCCGGTTCAAAGACAAGGGAAAACCGAAGATCCGATCGGCTACAAGAAAATCAGAACGCAGGATCAGGGTACAGGTGAATGTGCCGAAGTCTATATCAGGAATAAGAAAGATAAGCAAACCTAAAAGTCCCTATGCCAGAAGAGAACAACGACCCGGCGAACGAACCACCTACCGCGATATTGCAGGTCGAAAACACAGAACCCGGAATTTTGAATCACCTAGACCATCATGGGGCGGCGCCATTGCCAGGCCTGATACATATTATGGGCGAAAAGACCGGGGCGACCGCGTATCTAAAGCACAAATTCCTGTATACCAGCCAAGCAGGGAAGCCTTCAGAGCAACACAATATCAGGGTCGTTTTCGCCAGTTTGAACTGCAGCCCGGCTATGGGAATCAGAAAGCCATCGGCAAATATCAGGGTCGCTTTCGCCAGTTTGAACTGCAGCCCGGCTATGGGAATCAGAAAGCCATTGGCAAATACCAGGGACGCTTTCGTCAGTTTGAATTGCAGCCCGGCTATGGAGATCAAAAAGCCATCGGCAAATACCAGGGACGTTTTCGTCAGTTTGAATTGCAGCCCGGCTATGGAGATCAAAAAGCTATCGGCAAATACCAGGGACGTTTTCGCCAGTTTGAGTTGCAGCCCGGCTATGGGAATCAGAAAGCCATAAGCAAGTATCAGGGAAATATAAAGGCTCGTAAACCGCTCATAGGAGGAGGAAGCATAAGCGGCAAACTTTGGAATAACGATGGAAAGCCAATACTCACCGAAGGACAGGGCAAGGAAACACGTTTGGCTACTCAGTTTCAGGGTAATCTTAAATTCAAGCGGCCTTTGACAGGTGGGGGCAGTGTTAAGTATAAACTTTGGAATAACGATGAAAAGCCGGTATTGACCGAAGGACAGGGAAAGGAAACACGTTTGGCTACACAATTTCAGGGAAACCAAAAATTCAGAATGGCTAAAACCGGTGGTGGCAGCATAAATTACAAACTCTGGAATAATAACGAAAAGCCCATCTATACGCAATCCGGGGGTAAAGATGCAAAAGCTGCAGCGGAATTTAGGGGCAGGTTTAAAGATTATGAGCTGATCTATGGATTTAGTGGAATTGAAAGCGCCAGATACGGACGCAAGAGAACGCTTGCTTTTATGAAGCTCTCCCAAAAGAAAAACAGGGGATACTACATAAGAATGGGAATTACAGCATCAAGAAAGCAAATGCATCCAAGCTATTCTTATACCAAAAGTGGGGAATCTAAAAATGCTGCAGAAGAAAAAGAAAAAACGCTTAAGTTCAGATTATGGTGGTCAAACCTGTTTAAATCTAACGGCAACCTGCCCGGTAGCATTAAGCAAAAAGATAAAAAACCCCGGTATGATAAGCGGGAAAGTGATTTATGGTACAAGTAATGCACTCAAAAGTGAAATTTCACATCCTGTTTGATATCAGGATGGATGCTTAGCGCCACCGGGCAGGTAAGTGCAGCCTTTTTCAACATGATTCGCTGTTTGTCGGATGCGGTACAGTTTTCCCAGAAAAAATCTATTTGCACTTCTGAAATCCTGCGCGGATCAGCAGCCATAACTTTTGTTACTTCCGACCGGAGTCCGGATAAATCGATATTTTCAGGATCTGCCTTTATTCCTATAATGGTTAGCATGCAGGCGCTTAGTGCACCGGCAACCAGGTCAGTGGGTGAAAAGGACTCGCCTTTCCCGTTGTTATCTGTAGGGGCGTCCGTTATCAGTTTGTTGCCTGATTGAAGATGAATAAAACGGGTTCGCAGAGATCCCTGATATTCGTTTATAATTGTGGGCATAATATTTTAAAACTTTATTACGTAATTTTGCGTTATTGGATTGGATCGTAAAATTAAAAAATACGGGGACTTTAATGAAAAAAAGAAGCGCTATATTCTTTTTCATGATTTTTTCGTTGGTTATAACCAAAGGGATGGCGCAATACGGGTATAATTATGATTACACTACAGAATTTATATGGGGAATTAATAAAAATACTTCGAGCGGGCTGATCGGAGGATTTATTGTTAAACAGTCGAAAGCGATAAAACCGGGTGTGTATCGCACCCTGGGCATGGAGATCGTTAATATCAAGCATCCGAATGAGGTAAGACTGAACTCCATTATTACCGGTAATTTTTTTATATGGGCCAAGGAGCTTTACATGTACTCCATCCGGGGTCAGTACGGTCGTGAATACATCCTTTTTAAAAAAGCACCGCAACAAGGCATCCAGGTAAATGTGCAATTTGCAGGAGGCCCTTCAATTGGCATTAAAGCGCCCTACTATATTGAAATTACCACAGGTGGATTTCAATCTAAAAAGGTCCCCTACAAAGCCGGAGATTATAATTTCGATCAGATATTAGGTACTGGAAATCTGTTTCAGGGGCTGTTTGAATCAGGCATTACTGTGGGCGTGAATGTGAAATCAAGCTTATTGTTTGAATTCGGCACTTATAAAAGCAATGTTACGGGTATTGAACTCGGATTTCTGATAGATGCGTATATCGAAAAAATCGAAATTGTGCCAGCCGCTGAAAATTCCAACGTTTTTCCCACTGCTTTCATTTCATTTTTCTACGGTTCGCGAAGATGACAGGAGGATTACCTCCTCCATAAATTGCCCTGAACTGCTTTTTATTTTTGTAACTTTGCTGCACTTGAAACATAGGGATCAAATATGATTGAATTACCTGTTGTATCGGAAGAAAGACTAAAAAGGGTAAAGAAACCAGACTGGCTGAGAGTGAAACTGCCTGTAGGTAAAGATTATGCGCGGGTAAGAAAGCTGGTGGATAATTATAAACTCCACACGATTTGCGAAAGCGGGAATTGCCCGAATATGGGTGAATGCTGGGGTGCAGGTACGGCAACATTTATGATATTAGGAAATGTTTGTACACGAAGCTGCACCTTTTGTGCTGTGGCTACCGGCAGGCCTCCCGAGTATGATACAGACGAGCCTAAAAGAGTAGCCGAAGCAATATTTGACATGCAGTTAAAGCATGCCGTTATCACCTCGGTTAACCGCGATGAGTTGAAAGATAAGGGGGCCGAAATATGGTATCAGACCGTGATTGAAATCAAAAAAATATGCCCTGATACAACAATTGAAACACTTATTCCGGATGTTAAGGCAAACTGGGATGCCCTTTATCGCATGATTGAAGGCGGACAGGAAGTTGTTTCGCACAACCTCGAAACCGTAGAAAGTCTTTACAGTAGGGTAAGGCCCCAGGCAAAGTACATTCGGAGCCTTGAACAAATCAAAAAGACCAATAAATCAGGAAAAAGAACAAAATCCGGATTAATGCTTGGCCTGGGCGAAACCGATGACGAGGTCTATAAAGCAATGGACGACCTTGCCGCACATGGGGTGCATATCCTTACACTGGGGCAATACCTCCAGCCCACAAAAATGCACATTGAAGTTGCCGCTTACATACACCCCGATAAGTTTGCTCATTTTAAAGAAGAAGGCCTGAACAGAGGCATCAGGTATGTTGAATCTTCACCATTGGTACGATCCAGCTATCATGCAGAGCGGCATGTGAATGTTCCGATAGATTAAGAGGTAAAGAACCTTACAGGTCATGTTTTAATCTTGTTTATTCTGGCAGGATAATTTATTTTCGTGTCTTAATTAATTTGTTAGAGGAAGATATCATTTTGCTTTGAATATCAGGAGACTAAAAAGTAAATCTTCAATGAAAAAAAGATTGCTTTATCATGGTTGGCTTGTATTTCTGCTATTCATTTCAGTTCTGTCGGCAGCTGCTCAGACAACCTATTATAGCAGGAATGGAGCTACGGCTCCCCGCAACTGGGATGAAGCTGATTCGTGGACGCTTAGCTCCGATGGCTCGGGAGCAGCCGCGGCTGTTCCGGGAAGATCAGATAATGTGGTTATACTCAACGGGCATAACATTATTATTGATGCAACCGGCGATAATGGCTCAGCCGGCACTTCTCCTGATGCACTTGGCAGATCCAATGTAGGCACTTTTCCAGCTTCAGGTACTACAGCTTTTTACCAAACAGGAAATATTACCATTACAAGTGGAGGTACAATAACGTCAACTGTCCGGCTAATGATTGAAGGAAGTACTATTATTTATGGAACGCTATCAGCAAGCAATGGTTCTGGTACTGGTTATGATGTTATTAATCTGGGAAGGCTGGAAATTGCTGCTACAGCGACCTTTGATACCGGCGACGACCTTATCCTTTCCGGATTTAGTAGAAACGCTTATTTTTAATACTGCTACATCAGATGATGATATATATCTGGATTATACTGATGCGCTTCTCTGTGGTAATGGCGTGATGGATGTCGGAAATAATTCTCCGAATACACCTGAAATACAATATTTTAATGGCGCTACTATTGCCCAAATTTGTCCTGATATTCAAATTACCGGGTGCACTACATGTCCAGAAACAGGAACTGGTACTTTTACACTTGCCACTATACAAAAATTTATTGCAGCAGGTTCTGTCTGGAAATACCTTGATGACGGATCGGATCAGGGAACAGCATGGTTTGGAACCTCTTTTGATGATTCAGGGTGGGCTTCAGGTAACGCAGAACTAGGGTATGGAGACGGTGATGAGGTAACCACAGTAAGCTTTGGAGGTGATCCGAATGATAAGCATGAAACAACATATTTCAGACAAAGTTTTTCAGTAACAGATCCCAATGATTATGCTTCACTTGAATTAAATGTTTTAAGGGATGATGGAGCGGTTGTATATATTAATGGGTCGGAAGTAGCGCGGTTTAATATGCCTACGGGTTCAATTACTTTTACAACCCTGGCATCAAGTGTAATTGGTGGTGCTGAAGAAGATCGGTTTTTTACGGTTAGTGTGAGCACTTCGCTTCTGAATGCAGGATCAAATATTATTGCAGTAGAAATACATCAGGCAAATGTAACCAGTTCCGATATAAGTTTTGATTTGCAACTCGTGGGCGTGGAACCAAATCCTTTACCGGTCGAACTTATCTATTTTACCACAAGTTCCGGGCCAACGGGGGTTTCGTTGGAATGGGCTACGGCTTCCGAAGAAAACAATGACTTTTTTATTGTGGAACATTCAGTAGATGGCTACCAGTTTAAAAGCATAGCTAAGATTGAAGGACATGGAAACAGGAAAAACCTTACCCATTACCGCATAGTGGACCACAACCCTTATCCCGGGCTGAATTATTACCGTTTAAAGCAGGTTGATTATGACGGCAGTATTGATTATTCTGATATTGTTTCAATTTCAATTGACAGCAACTATGATATAATATTACTTTTCCCCAATCCTTCTTCAGATTTTATTCGCATCAAATCACGAACGGATGTTTCAGTTCGCGGTATTGTGATAAGAAATATTCTTGGACAGGTCATAAATGTTCCGGTTGCTTCTGGTGAAACCGGTATCGTATTAGATGTGCATTTACTTCCACGGGGAACATACTTTGTAAACATAAATGCGGGTAGCAACATTGTTACAAAAAGGGTCATTATCGAACGTTAATCCGGAAGTTAATACAAAATAATTTTCTTCAGAAAATGAAGAAGAATCAAGGTGTAGTGTTTATACCACGCATAGCAGGGCGCTACCTGCTGTTATCAACAAGTTTTTGCACCGCACTTACTACCATCAGTTCACATTCCATCCTGGGCTCTTTTGCTGCTTCAAGCATTATGGAAGCTTCTTTTTTCCAGTCAGCATCATGATCCACACTTGACGAAAGCGCCTGAAGTCCGATTTTTGAGATATTAGACAAATCAAGCGATAACTTAACAGCATCTTTCAGAATAGGCGATTTTTCAGCCAGTTCAACGAAAGCTGCATGATTTTCTACCCATAGCAACAGATAATCCTTGATATCCTGTGTAAGCTCAAGAATGTCTGTTTCAATGTAGTCGTCCACAAGGTTTCTGAATTCACGGGCATTCCTTGCGTCGGGCCGGGCCGCATCGGCCAGCCGGGTGAAAGGAGAAAATGTTGTGAAAGTAATACCCTGGTTGTGTCGCTCATAAATTTTTACAGGCTCGATTACGTCTGTCAGTATCTTCAGAGCTTTAATATCCCGGCCACCGGCAAGCCTTCGCAACATCATTTCATAGTTTCTTTCATGCAGAAGCCCCAACTCTTCAAGCTGAATGGATATAATTTCCAGCCTCCGGTACATGTCATCTACATCCTTGATTGTACCCGGCGACCATAAACGTTCGGCAATAGCCGCGGTTCTGGGCCAGATCCTTGAGTCAACCGTTTCAGGTGTCACTACTTCCGACCACATGGTAGCTTCACCTCCCAGAATTAACTGCGCTTCTTCGGGCCTGAGAGGTGAGTCTTCCGAAAGCGGGTCGTTCAGGTAATGAAAACTAGTCGGCTGGATAAGATCGATATAATATCCGTTGGATAAAATTGCCTTATAGCCCTTTTGTGCCGAAGCGATCAATGCTTCTTTTCCTCTCCACGACTGGATCATGATGTCTTTGGATATTCCTGGTTGAAATATTTCATCCCAGCCCATCATGTTTTTGCCGTATTTGTTAAGAATATCGAGGATCCTGCTGTTGAAGTAACTTTGCAACTCATGGTTGTCTGCAATGGCATTCTTTTTCATAAAAGCCTGAATTTCAGGGTTGGCGTCCCATTGCCTGCCGTTATTTTCGTCTCCACCAATGTGCATATATGCGTCGGGAAAAAGTGCAGCCATTTCGCCGAGAAAGGTATCCAGGAATTCGTAAGTGCTTTCTTTTGTCGGGTCTATCGTGGGGTTCATGATACCATAACGGGTTTCGATTTCATAAGGACCCGTTGCACTTGCAAGCTCCGGATACCCCACAAACCAACTGGTAGCATGGCCTGGAATATCAAATTCCGGAACAACACGGATTCCCCTATCGCTTGCATAGCTGATTATTTCCTTCATCTCGATCTGGGTAAAATAGTTGCCATTTGATCCCAGTTCATGAAGTTTCGGAAACACCTTGCTTTCAATCCGAAACCCCTGGTCTTCAGTTAAATGCAGATGAAGTACATTCATTTTCATGGCCGCCATGCCATCGAGATTTCGTTTTATTACTTCTATGGGCATCCAGTGACGGCAAACGTCAATAAGCAGTCCCCTCCATGGAAACCGTGGTTCGTCCCTGATGTCAATTACAGGGAAGTAATACCCTTGCTTGTCAGCATCAAGTAATTGCAGTAGCGTTTCCAGACCACGTAATGCTCCGATGTCTGTTTCTGAAGTCAACACAATCTGATCTCCGGTTATCTTTAATTCATACGATTCATCTTCATGCAATTCCACTTTCCCCTCCCTTGAAATTTGAATAAACAGTGCAGCATTTTTATTGTTGTCTATAATTCCCAGGTAATTTTGACCAAAAAACAAACCAACTCGACCATCTAATCTTCTCAAAAACCGGGTTGTACCATCAAAAAGACGTGGAGTGCCGTTATCAATTCCAATATTGAATTCGTTAGTGAGTTTGAATTGTCCGTTTCCGATAGTTATTTCGGCCGGATAAGGCATCAGGTTCATTTTCGTTTGAGCGTTTGCCAGTACAGAAATTAAAAATGTAAGAAGAAAAGTAACTTTGAACCGCATAATTATAACATTTAGTATGGAGTACAATTTTATAGGATTTTGATGAGGAATTGAAGAATGATAGTCTAAATTTTATAGATGATCCAGTTACAGTGGTTACTACGGCTACGGCCCACATTATGGATGGGGAGGTGCTGTAGATGTGATGGTCACATCAGAAATTATATTCCCTGTATTCTTGGGTAAACTCTTCAGGTTTCAGGTTCGGCTCCAGCAGTATATTGGTGTATTCATAGTGTTCGAAGAAACCATATTTATCATAAATTTTCATTACAACTGGCAGAAGCCGCTCTTTGTCAATATAAATGATCATTCTGGGAGAATAATCGTTCGGAATCTCAATAACCTGCCCGGTGTGTACATCGTCATAATCATCCAGGTTTTTATTGATTTCAAGGATCATGTACTCGCTTAGTTTGAATTTATCAGCTATGGTGAGTATTGATTCTCCTTCCTTGACGGTATATTTTATGTGTTCAAAATATGGATTGTCAAATTCCAGGATCCAACAGGAATATCCTTCCCATTGTATTGTCCCTTTAATTTCAATCATTGTTTCAATTTTATCTTCATACTTTATGAACAGCAATTTAAGAATTGAAACAACAAGGTCGAAACCGGAGTCAAGGATGGTATGATGTTGGCCTTTTCGCATTATGCTTCCGTAGGGATCCAGCCGGATATTGATCCATGGAAACCCGTTGGGGTTAATCAGTGCTTTGTTGCCCTGGCCGGCAACATACAAAACCTCCATCCCATTTTTAGGAAAGGTCTGTTTTGTATAAACCTTGTAGGGGTTGCGGTTTAATTTTACATAAGAATGTTGCTCCACCATCTTCCCGTTTATCCGTTCTATTTTTTTAATATCGTAAATCAGTGTGTTGATGGCTTCTGTGCTGTCAAACATCCTGTTTGCAATTTCATAGGCCGATAAATTGTCATTTGGCGACACTCCTGAAACCAGAAAAAAAACCAGGATAAAAAATCCTGTCATACGTATTTTCCTGGCATGTGTTTTACGTATCATTAAGCAGTCAAATCACATGTTTATTTTTTATTTTCATATACCGTTTTTTTCAGGGCTTAATGTATCAGTATGATGCAGGATTCAAAGGTATTAAAACGTTTATAATTCAAACGGATAATCTGATAATAAGTACAATCACACCTGCCAGAAAAAGCGTAGTGAAGATCGATTTATTATGCCGGGCTAACCAGTTCGGTAAATAAATATCAAAATTATCCTTATCTGAGTCCGTATATTTCCTCGCTCTCAGTGTAAGTGGGCATGACCATTTATAAATGATCAGAATGATGCCTTCAGCAAGAATAATACCCACTGCCAGCCAGGTGAAATAATTGGTCGTATCTGCCAGTCCGGCATAGTTTACATACAGGATCTGGAAAACCAAAAAGATCCATACCGCTGTGTGCAAAAATTTGATCAGTATAAGTTTGGTAGCATCGGCCATGGATATTTGCAACGATTGTTTTATTACAAAATTATTAAAGTTCCTGACATTATTTATCCGCTGATAAGCAATTTGGAATCATAGCTGATTATCAGTCGTGTCAGATCCATTTTACCATTCCTTCTCCGGAAAAAGGGATTGGGCTTTGAAATCCGAAATCCTTATAAACTGAAAAAGGTATGCCCAGATCGGCAATAAATATTTTAGATGTGTTTAAATATTCAGTTAAGGGTATTTTTGCAGCAGCAAGGCATACGATAATTTCCGGATTTATCCGGTTGTTGTCGCCATATCCTGTAGGTAGATCCAATGAAATTATTTTCGCAGACATGGCATTCACATTTTTAATGATAATTGAAAAGTCAGTATCAAGTGGCAGGCGCTGCGAAATACCCAGGTATGCGTCAATAAATATGTCAGCGGACCAGTCAGGATCCAATGGGATGCTGAAATTCAGGCATCGTTTCAGTTGAGTAGTAAAATGTTCGTTTCCTTTTTGTTTTGCAAGATGCAAGCCTACATCAATCCCCCAGGCCTTTAACCTGCGGGCTGCCACGAGGCCTCCTCCTCCGTTATTACCGGGTCCAATACCTGCAATTACTTTACCCTTTTTTGCCAGCAAACCGGCAACCAGACGGGCCAGTTGAAATCCGGCCTGTTCCATCATTATCCCGATGGGCAGACCCGCGGTAACTGCCGCATTGTCCATCTTTTTAAATGCTTCCAGTTCCAGTACCTCATGCGGTGCAGGCTTATACGTATTAATTCCTTTTCGCATATGTTTGCAGGAGATCATTTTCCAAATCTCCCGCATTCTGAAGTCTGGTATGCATGACAGAAAACCACAGTGGCGGGATCAGTGCAAGCAGCATCATTCCGGGATATCCCGTTGGCATTTGTGGACTTTGCGGAAGCGAATCAAGAATCTGGTAATGCTTGCTTGCTTTATAATGGTGGTCCGAATGCCTCGAAAGTTCGAAGAGCATGCTTCTGCCAATGGCATGATCTGAATTCCAGGAATGATGGCGCATAACGCGTTCGTAATTCCCGTTTTTATTTTTTTTTCGCTGCAATCCGTAATGTTCGATGTAGTTGACTGTTTCCAATAATAAAATCCCTATCATAGCTGCTGTGATGAATGCCAGCATTACAAAAAGCCCGTAAATAAAATAAATAAACACCAACAAACTCACCTGGTAAAGTGTGTATATGATCATTTTGTTTTGAAAAGAAAACAAGTGGATCCCTTTTTTGCGTAGTCTACTGCTTTCGAATTGCCAGGCCTGCAGATAGCTGCCAAACTGGCTGCGAACCCAGAATACAAATACGCTTTCACCACGCTTTGCGGTTGCCGGATCGCCCGGGGTGGCTACATTGAAATGATGTCCCCGATTATGGTATGGCAAAAAATGCATTTCCAGTGAAGTGAGTAATAATATTTCTCCAAGGAATTGTTCCACTCGCAATGATCTGTGCCCCAATTCGTGGCCAATGTTTATGCCGGTAACGCCACACATAATACCCATGGAAGAAATTCGTCCGATCAGTTCAAAGGTGCTGAGCCCGGGTGATTGTACTGCGTGGAAGAAAAACAGCAAATAAATGATCTGAAGGGGAACCATCAGGTATAAAACCCAGTCATAGAAGGAATCATGTAAGGCTGATTCACGTTCTTTTTCATTCAGATTCCGGCTATTAGCTGTCAGGAACAGCTCAAGTGCCGGAACCACCCCGTAAAAGACTCCTGCAGGCAGATATGTCCACAGGTTGCCGGATGTAAAAGCGATATACACCGTAAAGGGAAGGGCAAAAATGCTCAGATATTTCAGTTTATCCAACATATTTTTATGCATCGCAGTACACGAAAAGCCAATTAAATGAAATCCGGATATTTTTCCTAATCAACACATAAGAATGCCATGATCTGGGATTCGCTTCCGTTTGGAATTCAGTAAATATTTTAATAATTTCTGGCTTTTTAAAATTTGTATAATTTTTATTTTAACAGAATCTGAAATACTTATAATTCTTATAAATTATGGCTAAGAAGAACGTAATTATATTGGGTGCAGCAGGGCGCGATTTTCACAATTTTAATACATACTATAAGCATAATCCGGATTTTAAGGTAGTGGCCTTTACGGCCACACAGATACCGGATATAGATGGACGAAAATATCCCTCTGAGCTTGCAGGCGAGCTTTATCCTGACGGGATTCCTATATATGCGGAAGAAGAACTTCCGCGCCTCATACACGATCTGGAGGTGGATGATTGCGTTTTTTCATACAGCGATCTCTCATATGGTCATGTAATGAATATAAGCGCCATTGTAAATGCGGAAGGAGTCAATTTTGTGTTACTGGGTACAAGGGATACGATGATCACAAGTACCAAACCGGTTGTGTCGGTTTGTGCGGTAAGAACAGGTTGTGGTAAAAGTCAGACCTCACGCAAAGTAGTGGAGATTTTGATGCAAAAAGGGCTTAAAGTGATCGCTATCAGGCATCCTATGCCTTACGGCAACCTGGTGGATCAGAAAGTGCAGCGTTTTGCGAAGCTTTCGGACCTTGAGAAATATAAATGCACCATTGAAGAAATGGAGGAATATGAACCCCATATTGTGCGGGGTAATGTAATTTACTCCGGAATTGATTATGAAGCCATCGTACGTGCCGCCGAGAACGACCCCGATGGTTGCGATGTAATTGTTTGGGATGGGGGAAACAATGATTTTTCATTTTACAAACCTGATCTGCAGATTACCGTTACCGATCCTCACCGGCCTGGACATGAGGTAAGCTACTATCCGGGCGAGGTAAATCTGCGGATGGCGGATGTGGTAGTGATAAATAAAATGGACAGCGCTTCTCTTGAAAATATTCAGATCGTACGTGATAATATTGAACGAATCGCACCTAATGCCGTTGTGGTGGATGCTGCTTCGCCGTTGAAAGTGGATGCTCCTGAAATAATCAGGGGAAAGCGGATACTGGCCGTTGAAGACGGCCCCACCCTTACGCACGGAGGGATGAAACTGGGAGCCGCAACACTAGCTGCACAAAAATACGGGGCGGCACAGCTAGTGGATCCCAGGCCTTTTATTGTAGGTAAGCTTAAAGAAACCTTTTCTCAATATCCGGGTATTGGCACACTGCTGCCAGCTATGGGCTATAGTGAGCAGCAATTGCATGATCTCGAAACTACCATCAACAATTCTGATGCCGAAGGGGTGGTGGTTGGTACACCCATTGACCTGAGCCGGTTGATCACTATCAATAAACCCGTCACACGTGTGCATTACACCTTACAGGAAATCGGTGATCCGACCCTCGAAATGATCCTGGAGGGTTTTATCAAGAAGCATAACCTGTCATGAATAAGGAGGTGGTATGATGCTATTCAGGTTGGAGGACGCCTGGTCGTTGTCAGGCGATCCTTCTGTTAAAACCACAAGTCTTATTCCAGCCGGATAATAATCCAACTGGCAATTTTGCATTTTATAATCCACCATCTATGACCAATATGCCATGTTGCCGCAGATTGAATCTGAGGCAATTCAAAATTCAGCCTCTATTGTGATATATTAAATACCATCGCCAATTTACCAGACTGCCACAAATGCAATTTGTGGCTACGTTGGATTATCTACACAGGATTTCTTCCTGTACTTCGATTAAAAAGATTTTGTATTCAAGCAATTTCAGGACAGGTAACAGGATAGGTCAATAGTTTCTGATTATTAACCGGCATAAAATCCGTTTCACTCAAATTTTAAACGGGCTATTAGCCGGATAAGCAGATATGCACATACAATTGACACTCCGGTAAGGGCAAGTGCAGGGATATAGTTTTTATAAATCCAGAAACCTGTTCCGAACAGGATGCTGTAAATGGCCACACTTCCAACGAGCATGGCAAGTATTCCTGAAGGAACATCCCAGCTTTCTTTTTCAGATGGCAATATCTCACCGCGTGCCCGGGCTTCGTCAATTACTTTCTTCCAGCCCGGTCCGCCCGGATGAAGTTTTTTAACAAAATTAAAGAGCACCTTATCATCTGTTTTGGGCGTAAGATAGGTGGCTATCAGCCAGACTATGGTTGTAATGCCTACAGCCATAATGAGTTTTAAGTGTGTAGGAATTGGTTCAAAGCCAAGTTTTATATGTATAATTTCGAAATACAGTGCCAAAAAAAATGAAAATGTCATTGCTACAATCTCAGTCCATGCATTGATTCGCCACCAGAACCATCTAAGGATGAAGATAAGCCCGGTACCTGCGCCGATCTGAAGAAGAATATTAAATGCCTGGAGTGCATTCTGAAGTAAAAGGGCAAACATGCCGGCAAAAACCATTAGTATTACGGTCGAGATTCTTCCGATCAATACAAGTTTTTTTTCTGAGGCTTCCGGATTGATAAAACGTTTATAGAAATCGTGTACCACATAGGAGGAGCCCCAGTTTAGATGTGTTGATATCGTGGACATGTAGGCGGCTATCAAAGAAGCAACCACCAATCCGAGCACACCAGCAGGCAGAAACGTAAGCATGGCAGGATAGGCGAGGTCATGATGCACAACCCCGGGATCAATATTCGGAAAGGCTTGCCGCAGCGATTCCAAATCAGGAAATACGATCAGTGACGCAAGCGCTACCAGTATCCAGGGCCATGGACGCAGGGCATAATGCGCGATGTTAAAAAGAAACGTAGCAGCAACGGCATTCTTTTCGTCTTTGGCAGAAATCATGCGCTGTGCTATGTAACCTCCGCCACCAGGCTCGGCACCTGGATACCAAACACTCCACCATTGTATAGCCAGGGGAAGAATAAAAACAGGTATCACGATCTCCCATTGGCTGAAATCAGGCAAAAAATCCAGTTTTGACGCCACATTTTCGTGTGCAAGTAAGTTTGTTAAACCTCCAACTTCGGGGAGATTTACTGCAATTACAGCTGCCCATATTGCACCGGCCATAGCAATACCAAATTGGAAAAAATCGGTGATCATAACCCCTTTCAAGCCTCCAAGTGATGAATAGGCTACGGTAATTATGGAAGCCCAGAATATGGTCTGGAAAGGAGTAAGCCCAAACATGACAGCTCCGATTTTGATAGCTGCCAGCGATACCGTGGCCATAATCATTACGTTGAAGAACACACCAAGGTATAAAGCCCGGAATCCACGTAAAAATGCTGCTTCTTTGCCGCTGTAGCGGAGTTCGTAAAATTCCAGATCTGTGAGCACTTTTGACCTGCGCCATAATTTTGCATAAACAAACACAGTAAGCATGCCCGTAAGCAAAAAGGCCCACCAGACCCAGTTGCCGCTTATACCATTCTGGCGTACAATATCCGCCACCAAGTTGGGAGTGTCAGAAGAAAAAGTGGTAGCCACCATCGAAACACCCAGCAGCCACCAGGGCATATTCTGGCCTGACAGAAAGAAATCTTTAAAACTTTTGCCTGCTCTTCTGGAAGTCAGAATACCTATTAGCAATGATATCGCAAAAAATCCAAATACAAATGCCAGGTCAATATTTTGAAGGATCATTGATTGATAAATTGTGGTTGGTTAAAATTCAGATACGATTAACTTTGACGGTTGCAATATAAAGAATGATTATTTATCGATGAAACCGGTTTTAGTGATACTTGCTGCCGGTATAGGCAGCCGTTATGGAGGTTTGAAACAAATTGAACCGGTCGGGCCATTGGATGAAGCCATTATCGACTATTCGGTATTTGATGCGATCAAAGCTGGTTTTGGCAAAATATTCTTTGTAGTAAGAGATGAAATGCACGAAAGTTTCAATGCATTTATAGGCAATAAATACAGCCACAAAATCGAAATTGAATTTGCTGTTCAGGAAGATCCGGCAAACATAAATTCCAATAGGAAAAAACCATGGGGTACAGGCCATGCAGTGCTTTCAGCATCAGAACTGATAGATACACCATTTGCCGTGATCAATGCAGACGACTTCTATGGCAGGGAAGCATTTGAGCAGGCCGAATTGTTTCTGACCAGCGAAAAACGGGAAATAGGTGCATATGCAATGATTGGGTATCCACTGGGGATGACACTTTCTGATCATGGATCCGTATCCAGGGGACATTGTGAAGTCAATGAAAATGGTTACCTGACAGGGATCATTGAACTTGGAGAAATATGGAAAGAAGGGAAGCTGATAATTTATAAAAACGGGCAGAATAGCAAAAAGGTACTTATGCCTGACAGCCTTGTTTCCATGAATTTCTGGTGCTTTATGCCGGATGTGTTTTCACATTTCAGGTCACAATTCGGGTATTTCCTGGAGGATCATTCGAACAGTAATTCGGAAGAATTTCTGATTCCACACATGATCAACAAGTTAGTACATGCCGGACAGGTTACTGTAAAAATACTGGAAGCACCGGGACCGTGGTTCGGAATCACCTACAAGGAAGATAAACCCGGTGTTGAAATTGTGCTCAAAGAACTTGTTGAATCCAACATCTATCCTTCTCCCTTATGGAAATGAACAAGCTGGCAGAAATCTCAAAAAAGTTCGGATATGAAGGTCGTATCCAAATCATCGGAGAAGGGCATATCAATAACACCTACCTGGTAACTCCCCCGGAAGGACATAAGCTGATAATTCAAAAAATAAACAGGCAGGTTTTCCGTAAGCCGGAAGAGTTAATGGCAAACCTGGTTAAAATCCTGGATCATCTCGCTCAAAACAAGTATCCCTATAGGCTACTCAGGATTATACAAACTATATCCGGGGAACCTTATTGGTCAGACCGGACCGGTTTCTGGAGGGCGCTGGAATACATTGACAACTGCAGCACACTCACGCATACCAATGATATGCGTATTGCCCGGATGACAGCCGAAGCCTACGCGGATTTAATCAAGACACTTGCCGGCTTGCCACCCTCCGCAATCCGGGAAACCATACCTGATTTTCATAATCCGCAAAAACGGTTTGAAGAATTTATTGACGCGGTGAACGAGGCCGTGGACAACCGTACGGATCATGCGGGGAGTTTGATCGAGCAAGCCATGGCTTTTAGAGGCATTACGCATCAGTATGCTGAAATTGTTGCAAATATGCCCCTGCGTGTAACCCATAATGATACAAAACTGAGCAATATCCTGTTTGGAAAATCATTGGATAAGGTGGTTGCCATTGTTGATTTTGATACCATAATGCCCGGGTATGTGATGAATGATTTTGGCGATCTGGCAAGGTCGATATGCAATACGGGGCGCGAAGATGAAGCGGACATTTCAAAGGTTTCGTTCAGTACAACTTTGTTTAAAGCCATTTCGGAAGGTTATGTAAGCACGCTGAAGGACACCCTGGCGCCCAAAGAAAAAGAAAACCTGCTTTTTGGAGTCAGAATAATAATTTACACCCAATTTATCCGGTTTCTATGTGACTATCTTATTGGAGATAGATACTACCGGATCACCTATCCGGAACAGAACCTGAACCGTGCCAACGTGCATCTGAAACTGTTGCTGGATCTGCAGGGGAAAGAGGATACGCTGATAGAAATTATTAATGAGGTTTAAAAACACTACTTGTTAAATATTAGCTGGTGATATGAAGTTATTACAAAGAACCGGTATATCATGTTAACTGTTATTAACCGCAAAACCAAAATAAATAAGTCCATTTCACGTATAGACCGTTGTTTAATATATTGCATACCAACATACTTTATGTTTAACCTGTCAACGTAAAAAAGATGTTTAATTACCGCCTCCAAATACTGCAAATAACATTTTCCATTTTGTCGCTATTTTGTTTTTCATGTTTCTATGCCTGTAAGCCGAAATCAGTATCCGATCCGGTGAAACAATCCGAGAAATTTGCACCGCCGGAAGCCACCCTTGTACCTGAGGGAACCCCTTCGGAATTGGGTCTGGCAGGTTATGCTAAAGTTCTTTGTTCGGCAATATTTGTTTCGGACCGGGAACCTGAAGAAGCGTTTGCTAACAGTGGTTATTTTATGATGCCGGAAGAAGATCAGGGTAATATTGAATATACCATCGATTATGACGACAAATCCGTTGTGTTGACGCTGAGGGATTCCATACAACGACGCGCATGGTACGTTGGCGATCAGGGCTGCATCATTATGCGGGATGGGCTGCATTTTGAACCCCGGAAAGTTGAAACAACCTTACCTGATGCTGAGCTGCAGGACTGGCCGATGGGCGACCGGAACAACAATCAAGCCTGGGCCCTGGAGATTG
>JADFHN010000128.1 GCA_022567155.1 Bacteroidota bacterium | reverse complement strand
CCGAATATATTTACCGTATCGGCAATGAGCGAGGGTGATTACTGGGCGTCGTTTTCAAATTTCGGAAACCCTCCGATTGACTATTGCGGTCCCGGTGTAGGTGTAGAATCCACATGGAAAAAAGGCGGGTATAAAACAATAAGTGGTACCTCTATGGCCGCACCCCATATAGCAGGTGTACTGCTATTGGGCAATATCCGCACCGACCGCTTTGTGAGTGGCGACCCGGACGGGAATCCGGATCCGATAGGTGTTCATTAAAAAGTACTTTCTTTTATTTAAAGGACCCTGCATATTTTTGCAGGGTTTTTTATTGCCATTATAATTCCTTCAGGTAAATAACCGGAGCAATGATTTTGTAAAACTCTACATTTATGCTTCCGGAATGTTGCAAAAGAAAACACCCCGAAGAGTTGGTGGTAGTGCTACTTTGCAACCATTAACCCAGAATTGCCATTTAGCGATTTTTGTTTGGATCATGTATTGCACAAAACAGGATAATACGTCTGGACGCTGTAATTTACCTCGCCCAAACGAATGTGTAGGTATATTTCACGATCAGTGCCCGTGAGGAAGAAAACGGAAGCTCGGGGAACACATTGTGACGGTCGGTATTCATGATATCATTAAATACGATATATAGGTCGTTCCCTTCACGTGGATTATACCGGATACGGAAGTTGGTTACAGCTTCTTCATTATCAGAATTGTACTGCACAAACAGCGTGGCCGACAAGGCATTGCTGATCATAAGACGCGTTTTCATAGCAACAAGATGGATTCGGTAAGACTGATTACGTGCATTAAAATCTCCCTGGTTATACTCATACTTTAATTCCAGTTCAATACTGGAAGACAGGCTCCACACAGGATTGAGACCCAGGATTACACTTTTTCCATCATAAAATGAACCAACATAACTGCTTAATGTAAGTCTGACCGGCGAGCTGAACGGCGTGTTTATTTGTGGTAAACCCATTGAAATTATACCTGCCGGCAGGGATTTCTGCATCGCCGATGGTAAAAGATTCCGTCACACCTTCTTCAAATTGCTCCATAATAACCTCCCCTCTCCAACTATTTTTTGTTTTAAACTTCCAACCCAGTCCTATTTTTCCTGACTCAGTGGACCAGTCTGTATTTTTCTTATAAAGCGACCCTTTGATAAATACAGCATGACTGTACAACTGCGACTCAGCGTTTGGAAGCCACCCCCACCATATCTCGTTACCAAAACGTGTAACATCTTCCCTGTTTTGAAAACCCATGGCAGGGTTATACCGGGTACCAACCCGGTGGTAACCAAAATCGTACCCAAATCCTTTAATATTTCTTCGCTCCCACTTCAAATATATCTTCGAATGATCCATAGAAAAGGGTGTGGTCACACCATTATTCTCATAAGTCTGGGCGTAATTTATATTTAAAAAATCCATACCGAATAAATTGAAAATACCGTCGATACCAAGGGCGGTATTAAACATCCCGTTTACATCGATCTGATTTGCGATCATACCCCCTAAATATGATTGACTATTGAAGACCTGTTTGCGAAGACGCAGTACGCCGTAGTTTGTTGACGCCAGAGAATCCGTATGGGCTGTTTGCATATCCAAAAATCCAAAGTCCCATTTTCCAAAACGTCCGTTCAGACGAACACCGCCATAGATTGGTATTATTTCCTCATCTGAAAGGCCAATTCTCCGGCTATAAAAAATCGTGTTGGGCCCGCCCATATTAAAAGAGAAAATGCTGGCCCTCTCCTGAAAAAACAATCGTTTTTCGGGAAAAAACAATGAAAACCGGGTGAGATTTACCTGCTGATCGTCCGCTTCTACCTGTGCAAAATCCGGATTGACAGTTATATCCATGGTAAGATTGCTGGTAATTCCGTATTTAATGTCAATTCCGGCATTT
The DNA here is from genome assembly GCA_022567155.1 of Bacteroidota bacterium. GTDB lineage: Bacteria > Bacteroidota > Bacteroidia > Cytophagales > Cyclobacteriaceae > SZUA-230. Next base: position 4,539 of record JADFHN010000128.1, on the reverse strand, counting down.
ATTTCTGGCTCCACCATCGCCTCATAGGTATCTCCGCTATTGTTCAGTATCATTTCTCTTTGAATCCCACTTAATACATAAGGGGTGAAATAGGTAGGCTTGCGGCTGTGAATTCCTTTAAATACAATACGCTTACCCTGCGATGGTTTCCAGCTGCTCCAGGTGCCCAGATCGTTTCGTACTTTGGGATATATCAATACCTGCGATTTTGCCGGCATCCATCTGCGGATAAGCAAACCCATGGTAACCTCGCCGTCGTTGTCCTGAAACCGCAGGCTCGACCAGGGTATGCGCATTTCAGCAAACCACCCGCTGTCTGATTTTACAGTTTTTACATCCCAGAATGTATTCCAGGTACTATTTAATGGAAAACCACCCTGTGCATCATTCGAAATTGTCAGGTCAAGACGCAGGCCGGATGGTGACGTCAAAAAGCCCAGCGCATTTTCATAATCATTGAATGTATCAAGCAGAACCCCAAAATAATCCATATTCGGTTTAAAAAGGTCCCTGCCTTTGCCTGTATCCATAATCATTGACGGATCAGCATACATCCTGGCTGCAAAATATACGAAATCATCATCATACGTCATGAACAACTCCGTACGATCAGTAATCTTGCCATCGTAAATGGGTTCGTATTGATGAAGTTCAAACGGTTCGATGTTTTGCCATACGTCCTCAAAAGGCATTCCGTCGAAATCAACCGGTGTCGTAAGGCGGTTCACATAATACAGTTCCTGCCCGTAAAGCACACCCGAACAAGATGCACAAAACACAATTAAATATTTGGTCAATAACCTTCTCACTGATTTGATTTGATAATTTTCAAATTTAATAAATTAAAACTCGTAGAAGCATGCGCAATTTATCAATAATTTTCACCCGTTGCGCATTCAGACTATTCCAACACTCTGATTTAATTAGAGTCTGTCCATAAAGTTATTTATTCAAAGAAAAATTGAATAAATTTATAATAAACCCACCCCTACCCCTCCCAAGAGGGGATTTATGGAATTCCTGCCTGGCAGGCAGGCACGGCAATTTTTTATATTGCAAGTTTATAGACAGACTAAATAGCCGGTGACTTTATATCCCTGCGGTACACCTTTCATTGTCACAGCTGCATTCATCTCCAGATGCTTTCAACAGTTGATGGCGCTTTTAAAATTAATTAATAATTGGATGTTTATATATTTACGTCATGCAGATTGTACTGAAAACATATTTTTCTTACTCTTTTAGCAGCCATTCAGCTTCTTGCAAACGGACAGACAACGTATATTTCCGGACGTGTAACTGACAAGGTATCAGGTGAACCGCTTGTCCTGTTTTCCGCACGTTTTTAAAAAAAGGTCTTTTGGCTGAATTTAGAGCTATTTTTTAGAAAATTGGGTGTTGCAAGCTTAAAATTAAGGTTGGTTTTACGAAATATCCCGTCAGAATAAAGTATTTAATCCGGGGGGTGACTCCCTAGTATAAAGTCTTAACATAATAATCCTATAATAGGAGTATTTGAAACTATTCTATCTTTTATCCTTTTAACTTTCTTTTGTTCATTTTGTCTTGACACAAAACGAACCAAAAAGTCAAGAACGTCCTAAGGTTTTCCGAGAATCTCCTGTGGTCCTGTTATGAGACTGTGACACTAAGGACTTGAGAAAAGGTAATACCTTCGAATTTCTCAAGTGACACACTACAGGGCGTTCGGTTACTGCCTCGCGGCAGTATTGGGGTTTTTAGCAGGATAACAAGATCACCTGTACTGGTCTGATAATCTCTCAAACACGTTCTTGCTTTCTACTTCTACCAACGAAAACGGATATTTCCGGTTTGAAACAAATTTGCCACCACCTTTTATACTTCAGGTTTCCATCGTAGGATACCGGTAAAAATAAATGGATTGTAAGATCAGCGGAGATCGGAAGGTAGCTCAGCGGACTTCAAATTCACCCTTTCTTCTAATGACTTCACCTGTTCCCGAAACGGCCAGTAAATGATAGACAAACCTTCCTGTGTCATCAGACAGGGGAAAGGAAATATCCAAACTTTCTCCTTCTCCCTTTTTTCCGGTTTCCCAGAACAGCGTAGTTCGAAAGTCAGGAATGTGAGGATCATCCGTCCCATTCAGTGATTCAAGAAAATTCATTTCAGGGATGAATCCTGCGAAATCCACATAATTTGGATCACTCTTTAGGGAACGTAAGTACTTAATATCCCTGGTAATGACTTCCAAAATTCCGTTTCTCCAGAGAAAGTATTCAAAATATTTTTTTATGGTATTCGTACGTACGTACAACCTAATTTCATCAATATCATTGAAAGGAATTTTTAACACTTCCTCTTCACGGTTAGTCAAATATCCATCCACGATATACCATGGCCGGTCCATGAACATTTTCCCTCTCTCAGTATCGAAAAGTCGCACAGTTTTGCTTCCGTCCTCCTGGGTCTTAACCCTTGCATTCGGTATGGCCTCAAAGATGAAATCCTCAAGAGTATTTATATACCGATAATCCGACATTTTATATACCTTATCAGGCACAGCGAGGCTGCTGTCAGGTGATAAGACCGGAGCATGGCTTTGAGATAATGAAAACAAATCATACACCTTTCTCCTTCTTTTAGCCTTGATCAGGTATTCAGCAATCTCTTTAGTCATTGGTGGCTTTGTAAGATTAAAATATCCTTCACTTATTGAAAACTGAGACACGCTCAGGTTGTTTACGGCATTCTGATATGGATTCAGGTTGAACACCTGCAAAGTGGTTTCCCCTTCATAATAAGGGAGTTTAAGACTGAACATTCCGTCTGTTGCCCTGGATCTGTAAAATCGTTTGTTCTGTCCTGAATAAATTGAAATCAAGGGAGATGTCACGCCTTTTTCAGTTTTCGTTTCAGAAAGATATGCTTCAAAGTATAGGCTGTCTTCCTTCTCAATATCAGAATTAATTTCTATTGTATTTAGTGTTTTTTTAGATTGAAACTGAATTGGAGTGAATTTTTCGAATTCCTTAGGTAGAACCCAAAATGCATATTGCAGCGAACCCGGATTAGAAATCAAATCTGAGTACTCCGCGGTATCTCTTCGAGCAAAAAACTTTTTCTTTTTATCCAGCTGAGCTTTAGCTCCATTATCAACAGCATCAGCTCCAGGGTCTTCATATTTATAAACAGTCAAATTCTCCTTCCATTCACTGTACACTGGTATATCAGAAGAAAGATAATATCCGCTATCTCGAAGACTTTGAAGTGTATAGGCTCGAAAGCGGTAATACCCCTCATCAAGACTTGTGGGCAGCATGAAATAACCGTGGGCAAGTCTTTCGTTTAAGGGAACTTTTCCTTGAATAACCTTGATATTTTGCGGAGATATCAATTCAAAATGGACAACTTCCTGTGCCTTTTGATAAAATCCGGAATCCGTACGAAACAAAGCAAACCAAACGGTTTCACCGGCTGCATATAGGGGTTTATCAAATTGGATAAAAAATGGCTGGTGTGTCTGTGACATAACGTTCCCACACAGCGTTCCAATTGCAAGAAATATTGTTATTATTCTACTCATCATTCTCCCCAGTAATCTGGTTTTGGTATCCTATTTCCGGTATACAACCCACAGATACAGCAAAAATCTGGTAGAAACGGATAAGGAATATGCAGGTTACATACCTCGATTATAATAATTCCTTTGCTGAGTTTTAACGGAGTTGTGAAAAATCTTCTGACGTTCACATTGGCAACTTCAAAATATCCCAGTACTTCGGAATTTCCATCTACCTCATTAAAATTTCCTGAAACTCCGGCAGGTACCTTATCAAATATACTTCCAGACTGATTTGTCACAACATTTATTTTATCCCAGTATTCATAGGTAGCTTCCGGCAAAGAATATTGAAACACGTTGAAATAGTGCCGTTCACTAAACTCAATATGGGGTGTAGGGAGCCTGGAATGGACCAGATATTTCTCAAGTTTTTCCTGCGAATTATCAATGCCGGTGAATAACCTAAGTTGATCAAATTCGTTATTTACTTTGAAGTAACAGACAGTTGCGTTATCGAGGGGGCCACATATAAGGTCGCTTAATATATATGCTTCCTCCACCTCCCACCTTAGAAATGCTTTATTCCCTCCTGGTGTTCTGAGGGGGGTGTCGACAAATATATCTACAAAAGCCTGTTCGATCAAAATGTCGACACTGGATACTCGCTGCCTTTTGTTAACTTCAAAATAGGTGTCCTCGATTTCAACTGGCTCTGGCATTATTTCCCATGTAGATTCATATCGACGTTCATTTTGCAGCGTTACTGTCAATTTGTAGGCTTTCCCCAATTCACCACACATTGCTCCCTCAGGAAGTATGTATTGCCCTTCCTGGAATTCAACGTATTTGGCGGTATTCCCTTCTTCATCTATCAATTCAACACCTGCTCCTTGTACCGGTATTCCAAGGCTGCCAAACTTCTCCGTCATATGGATCGATACTTCATGGTCCTGTGAAAGCTGAGTGAAAGTTCCGCAAATGACAAGTTTTGG
>JADFHN010000127.1 GCA_022567155.1 Bacteroidota bacterium | reverse complement strand
CCATAGTTAGAAACCAATTTTATCCTGTTTTCAATATTTTCTGGCTTCTTGATATTTATTTGATTATCCTGACAGAAAAATGGAAATCCAGAAACAAATCCTACCTAAAATCCTGGGCATCTGCTGTAAGTGAATTCGAGGTTTTAAGCAGTTTAGCTGGCTTTCATTATTCAAATCCATCCTTCACTTTTCCGGAAATAATAGAGGAGCCTTATAGCATTCATTTTGAAATGCTCGGACATCCTTTGATAAGCCCGGAAAGCAGAGTGTGTAATCACTTTAATTTAAATGGTCGTGGAAAAATTGCCATGATTACAGGTTCAAATATGGCTGGAAAAAGTACTTTTTTGAGAACAGTGGGAGTTAACCTGGTTTTGGCATTAATGGGGGCGCCCTGCTGTGCAAAGTCTGGACAAGTGTCGGATATGAAAATATTTACCAGTATGCGAACGCAGGATAACCTGGAAGAAGGAATTTCCTCTTTCTATGCAGAACTGAAAAGGATAGAGCAACTTCTGAAGTTAATTAAAAGTGGAGAAGCCATATTTTTTCTTTTGGATGAGATGTTTAAGGGCACCAATTCGGAAGATCGCCATAAAGGGGGAGTTTCATTGATCAAGCAGTTAAGTGAACTCAATGCTTTTGGAATTATTTCAACACATGATTTAGAGTTGGCCAAATTAACAGGAGACCATATGATCGTTGCTAACTACAGCTTTTACAGTGAAATACAGGAAGGTGAAATGATTTTTAATTATGAGCTTACCAAGGGCATATGCCATGATTTCAATGCGAGTGAATTGATGAAAAAAAGTGGTATAAAAATTCTTTCTAATATTAAGGAAATGTGATCATAAATTAAAAATATGTATGGCATATAATCGAGTAGACGGCTCCGCCAGTAAATAATTAGCGGAGTGCGCCCCTGCCTTTGCCGAGTCAGGCAGGTCTCACATATATCTGCCTAAACGAAATGCAGGCATGACCACCCAGCGTATGCTTACGCCGAAGTTCAGCGACACACGATGCCACTTGCTTAGCTTCCGGGCACAGCCTGCCCCGTTGCATAACGGGGACCCCAGCGCTTACGGGACTTCCCGCATGAACGATGTCATTCGGGCAGGCCACCCTTTGGAACACTCAATTTCATGAGCTATATTCACCATTCAAGGCACACACAAAGTGTATAAAATATAGGACTGACAGTGGTTTTAGAGAGTTTCTCGATCGTAATAAACTTTCTTGATCGGTGGACATTGATGAAATTCTAAAGTCCTACATTTCATACACAAAACGTTCGCAACAAAAAAAGGAAAAATATATCGGTTGTCATATGCCAGAATAGCGCTATATAATTTCGAAAAATTTCAATGATTTTTTGATTACGTGATAGTAGGTCGCTTATTTAATACTGAAAGAATATAATAATTCCTTTGCCAGGCCCACTCTCAGTCCATAATTCGTCCGGAACAACGGAGATATACACCCAGCCACGACGGACCTGGCAAGCATAGCCAGCCCGGTTGATACGATGCAAATTACCCCAAATGACATAGGTTAAATATCTGGAATTCCATATATTCGGGTGTTGGCGGCAATGGCTTTATGAGACAATGGACAAAAAACGAAATGGACAGCCCTGATACTGTTGATACTGACTCTCTTCATGAAGACAATCTAGAGTATATCCTTTTTCACTTGCATCAGTTTAATACCCAAACATTGAATTTCAAAAAAACTTAAAACGATGAATATTAAGTCAAAAGTACTCTTACTAAATATTTGTGTAGCCCTTATTTTTTCTTGTAAGTCCGTTAACAAACCCTATAACTACAAACGGTTTCCAGATAATTATTCGGAAATCCAGCGAGATTATGAAAGCTATTATTACCTGAATGCTTGCCATCGGGGGGAAACGATAGCGAGCATTGGTGCAGGAAATGGAATAAAGGAAATCCAGATTTCGTGCTTTATCGAAGGGATTACCTGGTACCTGCAGGAGATTGATTCTTCGAGGTTATATCAATTCGAAGAAGTTTTAACATACCATGAAAATTTAATTGGTTCATCTATTAATGCAGATTTTAACCTTGTACTAGGAACTGAAAACTCCACAGGTTTGCCTCATGGGATATTTGATAGAGTTTTAATGCTCAACGTATTTCATGAAATTGAATCGAGAGAAGGAATTATGAGAGAAATTCATCAATTGCTCAATGAAGATGGTGTGCTTATCATAATGGAAAGAATAGGTAAAACAGTGGGTGAGGTGCATGGTGATTGTAACTATCCTAAGCTTATGGAACCCAACTTTTTACAAGAAATGAACGACTATGGGTATACTTTAAAAAGAAAAAAACTTGGCGAAGAAATATCAAACCTGATGTTTTATACTTTTGAATCAATAGCGTCCTAAACGATTAAAAAGAGAGAAGGAAATTTTGTTCCTCAAGTTATCTTTGAGGTGCACAACAAAACCTCACATTCTCTCATGTCAAAAATAACATTGTTTAGCCAAATCATCTCTAAGTTAGATCGTTCAAAATTCACCAAGCTTGTTGTTAATCATCAAACAGACAAGCATCAGAAGGGCTATAATAGTTGGACTCATTTAGTCTCTATGCTATTTTGTCAGTTTGCAAAAAGCCAATCTGTCCGGGATATAAGCAATGGCTTACGCTCGGCCACAGGCAATCTCAATCACTTGGGCATAAACAAAGCGCCCTCCAAGTCAACGATCAGTTATCAAAACAAACACCGTAATTGGGAACTATTCCGGGATTACTATTATGAACTGTTGCAAAGTTTAGGACAGCATCCTGGGTTTAAACAAGTCAAGTTCAGGATAAAATCCAAAATATTCCTGCTGGATGCGACCACCATAAGCCTTTGTTTAAGCCTGTTTGATTGGGCTAAGTATAGAGCTGCCAAAGGTGCGGTTAAGATGCACACATTACTTGATTATGATGGAAACTTACCAGCCTACGTTAACATTACTGATGGCAAGACGGCCGATAACAAGGGGGCCTATGATATTCCCCTGCTCAAAGGGAGCGTAATCGTGGCCGATCGTTACTACAACGACTTGGCGAATTATTTCAGCAAAGTGATGGCCTGCTGAAAAGCCAACTCGACAAATTAATGATAAGCTATCAAAACAGTGAACCAGTGTTTTACCAGACATATCAAAATGCACGTAACATTGTAGATTTGGGAGCAAGGCGCAAAGCAGAACCGGAATAACCACATGTTGAAGGATTAACGCAATACATTAAGGAGCAAAACGAAAAAGGCAAAAAACTTTTGGCGGAATTGTAATTGACAAAGACGGTAGCTGGCAATATAATGATAATTGAGCTACACAGGATTATGATGATTGGCTCCGGTAAATTTTTAATAAATGCAAAACATAAATAAATTAACTGTTAACCAGCTTTACTACAAATTGTAAGCGTTTTTTCCGTTGAACGGTTTCTTGTAAACAATTCATTATTTCAAGCACAAAACTAACTTACGATAAATGTATCGTACGATTATTTGGTCGTACGATATATTTGTTTTATATTTACTCGATTTTATTTTAAAAACAATACGAAATGAGAAACAGAACTATTATACCTCTAACACCTCATACAGGTGGTGTATTGGATCCGCACCAAGTAATTGGGAGAGAAGAAGTAATAGAGAAATACTGGGAGATACTACAAGGACAAGGCATTGTTTTATACGCAGAAAGACGCTTCGGGAAAAGCGCTGTCTTAACAATGATGAGGGCAGAAGATAGAAAAGACTATTTAAGCATTTACATAGGCGTTGAAGGGGTTGTAAATGCAGATAAATTTGTAGAAAAACTATTTGATTCTGTTTTAAAAGCTAAATTATTTGAAGAAAGTAATCTTAAGAAAATTGAAAATACTTTCAATTCAATTACCTCATATATCCCCAAAGCAGGGCCACTTGAATTCAAAGCAAAAGATAAAAAATGGGAAAAACAATTCAACTATTTACTAACATCGCTAGTTGAGCAACGCAGCGAAAAGTACATTGTGATTATGCTTGACGAATTCACTATTATGTTAGACAAAATGGATGAACCTGAAGCTGTAAATATTTTAGGGTACTTAAGAGACCTGGTGCAACACGATTTTTTCGAAAAACTCAGGTTTGTATATTGCGGCTCCATAGGCATTGATTTGGTTTTAGATAAACTCAAAAGAGCAGGACATAATATGGGAGACCCTATCAACCATATGAGTAAACAAAGACTTCTTCCTTTTACAGAAGAGGAAGCTTTGTTTTTTTGCAAGTGCCTAAACGAGGGCTGCGAGCTTAAGCTATTGGAGGATATTATGAAATCCATCTGCGATCTTGTAGATAGAATCCCTTACTTTATAGATAAAGTTTTCGACAAGATCAGATATTATTCCAGCATAGATGAATCTGAAATAAATAAAGCTTTGAATGATATTTTAGATGATCCAAGCGACACGAACAATTTTAAGCATTTTTATGATAGGATAGATAATTTCTACCCCAACAAAATCATCACCAACCATATTTTAAATTACTTATCTAAGATTGAAGAATACACTTCTGAAGATGTGATTGCAGATCACATAAATCATCAAATGAAAGTAGATAGAAAACTTTCAAACGATGAAATTGACCGACTTTGGAGAGACGGATACCTTAAAAGAGAAATAATAGACAGCAAAAGGAATTTTAAATTCAATTATTCCATCATCAAAAAATGGTGGTTAATCAATAAGGCATATTAGTTTTTTATAAATATACATAAAATGGCAAACCCCTTATTAACATTCAACGCAAAGAGTGTAGATGCTGAAATTCTGGAACAGACCCTCGTAGGAAGGAAAGAAATTTTAGACCGGCTGGAAAAAGAATTGATAAGTAAAGTGAAAAACAAATTCACTTACCAGTGTTTGATCATTGCCCCCAGGGGAGGTGGAAAATCGCATATGATACAGGTATTGTATAACCGATTAAAAGAGAATAAAAGCATCTCAAACAAAATTCTGATCGCCTATATGGTTGAAGATGAAACCGGTATTGCCAATTTCCTGGACTTTATGTTGCGGATATTAGAATCTTTTATACGGTACAAAGAAGTAAATAGTAAAAATTTGAAAGAGGCAATTTTTGAAATTTCCGATATAGCAATTCAACACCAGGAAGCTGCCATCAAAAACTTATTGTTAGACTATATCGGCAATAAAACACTTATTGTTCTTATCGAAAACCTGAACATTGTGTTTGAAGGTATGAAAACAGACGGACAGGCAAAGTTGCGAGACTTTATGCACGAGAATAACAAGATAAGTCTTGTTGCTACCAGTCAAAACCTCTTCGCTCAGGTTCAAAAAAGCGATTATCCTTTTTATAATTTTTTTAAAACGCATCATTTAGAAAAATTAAATTATCGGCAGTCCTTAGAGCTTGTGCAGGCCATTGCAAGTGTAGATACTGACAAAACCCTCATTAAAAAACTTCAGGAGTCGAAAACTTTGGGAAAATTTCGAGCCATCTATGAACTCACCGAGGGAAACCACAGGTTGCTGGTAAGTTTTTATTCTTTTTTGAAAGCAGAAATAAAATCCGACTTATCCCAGGTGTTTATAAAAACAATGAACGACCTCAAGCCTTATTACGAGCAATTTATAAAGAAACTGCCTGTGCAGGAACAAAAGATAGTAAAACACCTCAGTTTAAAACACAAGCCTCAAAAAGGGAAAGACATTGCCCGCTCTTGTTTTATCCCACCAAACATTATCAGCAAGCAACTTTCGGAATTGTACAATAAAGGGCATATAGATAAACACAAAGAAGGAAAAGATGCGTATTACGAACTTAAGGAACCGCTTATGCGTATCTGTTTTGAGATAAACGAAAGCCCTGACGGTATAGCTAAACTGTTTGTGGATTTTTTGAGCGTGATATACACCTCTCAGGAACTAAAAACCAAATACCTGAAGTTCAGATATGCAGCCAAGCTTCAACCCGTAGAAATACGGGAAAAATACCGGAGAGAAGCCCTTATGATGAGCAAAGCAATAGATCCGAAAATACTGGAAGAATTAAGAACGCACCCCGGACTAGAAAAATTCAAAACAGAAAAAGAAATTGAAGATTATTTAATTGAAACAAAAATGGAATATTTTGATTTAGGTTTAGGTGAAAAACAAAGTATAAGAATTTTAAGGCAGTTTAATTTAGACCCTTATGGTATTGTTGACATTCTAACATTCGGAAATTATAACAGTCCAATAGCAGATGAAAATATTATAGATATAAATATTTTTGAGATAAAAAATGAGCCAATACATTTGAAGCAATTATCTCAATTATATAGATATGCCGATGGAATAAGAGTGTATACGGAAAATTTTAAATTAAAAGAAAACCAATATATAAATATTACTCCCCATTTAATTATTCCCTTTTTTGATGAAACCGACAATAATCTAATTTATTTAATTAAAGCACTTAGTGACGATGTAGGAATGAGAAAATATACTAAAA
>JADFHN010000126.1 GCA_022567155.1 Bacteroidota bacterium | reverse complement strand
ACCTGCAGCTTTCTGTCATTTTAATAACGAGCCGGAAGACTTGCACGAAATTCAGTTACGTTTTCCACCGCAAGGTAAGTGAAAAACAACAACAGGATAAGTCCGCACAAGAGGATGATGGTAATATTAACCCATTCCAACTTCAGGGTGATGATAAACTCATGGGTTTATCTTATAACAAAGAAGGAAACTTTCGAGGCGTGGTAAGCAAAATCAATGGATTTTCAGTAGGTATTAACTTTTAATACTCCCTTTTTCAAAGGGAGCGCAGCGACCAAAGAATCTAGTGAATGCTACTCTCTTCTAAATGAGACTCTTCGTCCCGATGTATATGTATCAACGAATTTTTCATATCAGAACAAATTACACTTTAAAGCCATTAATGTCCTTTCTCGTTCAATTTGAATCATTCTAGTATTTTAATATATAGCAATTAATAATTTATCTATAATCTGTATTGCATACTGTATTGGCCCCCTAGAAGATCGGACATAATTATAGTTAGTTATCTGTAAAAATTATAATATTATGTCTATGAAAAGTACCTTCCCGGCCTTCCCGAAAAATGATACAGACCTTTTTCAGTGTGGACGCACAAAGCGGACAGCCTATCATGTTTACCATGTCCTCAAGTGGGATGCACCACATGGGCAACCAAACAGTTGCTCAGCCTCACCGGGCGCATTGTCAGGGACAAGTCCTTGTTAGTGGCCGACAATTAACATTTTACCCAAGAGTTACTCTCCTATGTAAAAGAGTCCCCCTGTTTTGAACACTAAAAAACTCAAAAAACTCCTGCAACACCTTGAGTACACCCGTTTATGGGTGGGTTTTGCCCTGGCCGAATCAGTGTACACTTTCAACAATTATAAAAAGCCGTTCAGGCTTTTGGCACAAAGGACTGGCGAGCAGGAAGAGGATTATTGTTACCATGCCTTTGTCACTACCTCAGAAAAAAGTGCTAAAACCCTGATTACCGAACAGTACGATGAAAGGTGGACAATGGAAAAGTTCTTCAACTTTGAGAATAAAATGGGCTTGGACAGAGCCGCAACACATAACCTGAACATAAGGTATGGAAGATTGGCCATGTCCATGCTAGCACAGGCAGCATGTTTACAACTAAGGAAAAATCTGAAAAACGATTATGTAAAATGGGATGCCCAGCATTTGGCAAGGGAAGTCCTGGCTTATGCTGAGGGAGACATCGAGGTAAAGGAACATACCATTGTGGTGACATTTTACGGAAGTGCAAGCCACATCATCAAAGAGAAGTATGAAAACCTGCCCGATATGTTGATAAAGGAAGGAATTGATCCTAAAATCCCTTGGCTATATGATTTTAAACTTGACTTTCGGTTTAAATAAACTTGTAAGATGATTTAGTAAAAAAAAATCGTCGATAGCTATCGGAATTATCCCATATCGCTACCTTTATCTTTTCAAAATTATAGACCTGCGGATTTTAATAAATAATTGATAAAATGGAGTTATCCGAAAAATGGAATTTCATTTCTTTTCAGAATAAACCATCAGGCGCCAAACAACCAAATGTCTTTTGCGGTTAAAAGTTCATTCTGTTATATTCACCTGCAAATTGTAAAATATGAAGATATTCCGGTTTATAATGTCATTAGCTGTTACGCTTACTGTTACTGTTGCCCTGAATACCCAATTCGGTCAAATCCCTCCATTAGGGAAATTCCTTGATCCGGTAAACGGATTCTGGGCCAATGCAGAAACTGAGGAAGTTTCTTTCCCGAGCCGTTTACAATTCAGAGATCTGGAAGCTCCGGTCAATATTTTATACGACGATAATCTTGTTCCACATATTTTTGCAGAAAATGATCCAGACCTTTACTGGGCCCAGGGATATGTCACGGCCAGCCACCGTCTCTGGCAAATGGAGTTCCAAACCCATGCCGCAGCCGGACGTATTTCTGAAATCATCGGAAAAGATGCATTGAATTTTGACCGGGCACAACGAAGGAGAGGAATGGTTTATGGCGCTGAAAACAGCCTTGAAGGAATGAACGGCAACGGCAAAATACGTACTACTATTGAAAGTTATACAAATGGAGTAAATGCATACATCAATGGTCTCTCCTATCGCAACTATCCGTTTGAATACAAACTTCTTAATTACAAACCTGAACCATGGACGCCACTCAAATGTGCACTGCTTCTGAAATACATGGCGAACACACTGAATTCAGGAAATAAAGACATTGAAAACACAAACTTTCTTAGCCGCTATGGCAAAGAACTTCTTAATCTGATTTATCCTGATCTTGACAATCCGGCTGATCCCATTGTAAACAAACCTGGAGGATGGGATTTTGATCCTGTCATCCTGCCCGGAGATTCAGCCGTTAAAATCTTTGAGGCTACCACGGCCGATCTTGTTGAAGGGCCAAATCCGGATAATGGAAGCAACAACTGGGCGGTTGGCCCTTCGAAAACTGCCAGCGGGCATCCCATACTCTGCAATGACCCTCACCTTGCACTGAATATCCCTTCCATCTGGTACCAGCTTCAGCTAAATGCGCCTGGTATCAATGTGTACGGAGTCACACTGCCCGGTACGCCGAATGTAATCATTGGATTTACCGATTCGGTTGCCTGGGGCGTTACCAATGCGCAGCGTGACCTGGTTGACTGGTATAAGATCACCTTCCAAGATGAAAGCCAACAAGCTTACTTACTTGATGGAAAATGGGTTGAAGCTGAAAAGAAAATTGAAAAATTCAACATTAATGGTTCTGAGCCTTATTATGATACAGTTACATATACAAAATGGGGTCCGGTATTTTATGATGCGTCTTTTTTGTCAGATCCCAAACGGAAATTGGAAGGATATGCATTCCGTTGGATTGCCCATGATTCTTCGCAGGAAGCTACCGCTTTTTATCTGTTGAACCGGGCCCAAAACCATGCGGACTATATGCATGCACTGGATTTCTATGCTTCACCGGCTCAGAATTTTGCCTTTGCCTCCGTTACGGGCGACATTGCTATGCGTATCCAGGGAAAATTTCCAGCCCGGAGGAAAGAAGCCGGCAAATTTTTACTCGACGGGTCCATATCGGAAAACGGATGGAATGTTTTTATTCCAAACGAGCACAATGTAATGGATCTTAATCCTGAAAGGAGTTTTGTCAGCTCTGCAAATCAATACCCGGCAGATACCACATACCCTTACTATATCACTGCAAAAAGTTATCCCAATTACCGCAACCGGAGAATTAACGACCGTCTTCGCGAAATGAAAAGTATAAGGCCGGAAGATATGATGGATTTACAGCAGGATAATTTTAATATGAAGGCCGCCGAATCATTGCCATTTTTTCTTTCGCAGCTGAATCAGGATGCATTTACCCAAGATGAAAAGAAAGCCTACAATATTCTCCAGCCCTGGGATTTTTACAATCATATTGATTCAAAAGGAGCCTCTTATTACGAATTGTGGTGGGACACCCTTTATCCAATGATTTGGGATGAGATCCGCAGTTCAGACATTGCACTGGCATATCCCACTGATTTTAACACCATTAAATTACTCCTTGAAAAGCCTGGTCTTCAATTCTTCGATATCCGGGACACTCCTGAAAAGGAGGATGCGCAGGCGCTCCTGAATAAATCATTTTCAATGATGGCTGAAGAAATGAACGCCTGGATTACCAAAAACGGAGAACCTTTGTGGGCCACATATAAAACCACCTATATACAGCATCTAACAAGACTGAAACCCCTTGGAATATATAATATTGCGGTTGGTGGAAACGGTGGTATTGTAAACGCAACATCGGAAAATCATGGCCCGTCATGGCGCATGATTGTGGAACTGGACCCGGAAGGAGTGAAAGCATGGGGACATTATCCAGGTGGCCAGTCAGGCAATCCGGGCAACCCGTTTTATGATAACATGATCAGCAAATGGGCAAAGGGAGAATACCTTAAATTGTTATTTTTAAAATCACCGGATGCTGCCGGTGAGAATATCATTTTTAATCAAACGTTAGAACCTGTAGGGGAAATAAACTAATGAAATTACTAATCAAACTTGTCTTTACAGCAGTTGTAGCCTACCTGCTCCAATGGTATCTGCCATGGTGGTCTGTGGTGATTGCCGGATTTCTGATAAGTCTTATCTTGTCGTCGAACGGACTGATATCATTTATCTCTGGATTTTGGGGAGTCGGTATTTACTGGTTTATTTTAGCCTATATGACAGACTCCAACACCAATTCCATTCTGACTGAACGCGTATCAGCCATTTTTTCTTTACCCAACTCTTTTCTGCTGATACTCGTTGCGGCTGTTATCGGAGGCCTGGCCGGTGGGCTGGGGTCCCTTTCCGGCGGTCATTTACGGGACATATTCAGGAAAATCAGAAGGTATGAGAATAAATACCACTTTTGATACAAGTGTAGCATTTTTATGTTATTTATTGGATACCGGTCATTTGACGAACTCGGAAAGTATAGTACTAAAGTTTCGCACCTCCAATTGCAGCCCATTTAGCGGGGTTGAGGTGCCTCTATTTGCTTTAATTAACATTTTTTGTTTTCCCTGCCCGTCCGGCAAGCGGGCATTTCTGGCATCATGCAGCAGAACACAGTCCGTGACTTACTGTGGTTATGTAAAGGTCGTTAAAATTATCTCCTCCAAAAATACAGGAGGTAACTTTTGATACCGGGAGAATTACCTCATAAACTATTTTTCTGTAGCCAGGATCAATCTCTCTCAACACAGCTCTATTTGACAAATGACCATTATCATCACAATCATATGAAAATATATTTTGAACCTCAGAGTCAATAAAATAAAACTTGTTATTATTCTTGTTCCAGTCAGGCCATTACTGAGGGTAACTCGGTATCTTTACCTCCACAGTCAAGCCCGCATTCAAACTGTAAAGGCTCCCTGCGCCTTCTTTGAGATCATAAGCCAGAGTCCCCGTCCAAAACTCACCGTTGGGACTACATTTGCCGTCATTGAATCTATTATTAGGCAAATGGCTTTCGGGATCAGTATTTTTTTCCGAATTTCCGGTGCCTATATCAAAAAAAGCAAAACCATCCTGCCCGCCGTTGCTCGTGGCATTCCCGTAACAGGCGGGCACTTTGTTCAGAATAACGACACTTCTTTTGAGACAGCCCCTGGTTATAAGCTAGACAGAGGCAAAACAGAAGAGATGCAACGGTTATCATTTTGTCTGGCCCTCATTGAAAGATTCCAAATCTGTAATAATTGATTCAAGGCTGATTTGCGGGTTCGATTGTTCTTCCTGGATTGTTTGTAACGCTTTCATCATTGAATCGAACCTTTTACGCGTATTTGATTGCGTTTCCTGAAGGGCTTTCAACGTGTTAATAATAGGTTCAAGTGATATTTTTGATTCTTCCGGTATTTCATTAAATGCATTCAGGTCATCAATAATCGATGCAAATATGTCGTTCTCGGGTACATCACTATGCAGGATTTCACCATGGGATTTTAAAATATTAAGCTGTATATATTTATTGATCAATGAAATTTTGGATTCAACGCGAGTGTGAGGCATAATGATAGTTTTAGGTTTTACAGATTATTTGAATAATTTAATTTATTAATTGGTCTATGTGTATTCTTTACCAAAGGTATAAAAGTTGATTAATAAAGTGCGCTTTACACAATGCTTCATTATACACCTAAAATTACCAGGGCAAAAACATAACACGATTTTCATAAGAAAAATGAATACTTTTAAAAATAGAAATATGCATCCCTGTAAATATCATATTCGTCTTAGACAAATCCGGGAC
Source organism: Bacteroidota bacterium (assembly GCA_022567155.1). Lineage (GTDB taxonomy): Bacteria > Bacteroidota > Bacteroidia > Cytophagales > Cyclobacteriaceae > SZUA-230. The sequence goes on along the minus strand of JADFHN010000126.1, from coordinate 743 downwards.
AGACTATCACATTGATAACAATTTAAATATCAATATGATATATCTAAAATCTTAAACAAACGATTGAATTAACTATGAAACAAAATCAGCTTAACTCCCTCCAAACCGGTGAACGGTTATTCTCACTGGATTTTTTTCGCGGATTTACCATGTTTCTACTCATTGCCGAGTTCACCCATTTATTTTCATTTCTGATCAGCCCCTCCCTGGAAGGTTCATTGGTCTACAATATAGGAATGCAGTTTCATCATCACCCGTGGCACGGCCTTCGTTTCTGGGACCTGGTTCAGCCATATTTTATGTTTATTGTGGGTGTGGCCATACCTTTTTCCTTTGCCAGCAGGAAAAAAAGAGGTCTAAGCCAGTCTAAGATTTTAAATCATACGCTCATTCGAGCATTTCTGCTGCTCTTTTTCGGATGGGCACTCTACTTTACAGGGCCAGGGCCAGGTATGTTCAGGTTTCAAAACGTGTTGGCACAATTGTCCGTAACATACCTAATTGCCTTTCTGGTCATGAATAAATCGGCCAGGACCCAACTGATTATTTCCTTTGCTCTTCTGGCTTTAACGGAAGTGATATACCGGTTTTTCCCTGTGGAGGGTTTCAACCATCCGTTTGTGGCCAACGAAAATTTTGGCACCTGGCTGGACCTTCAGTATGGCGGTGCCGACTTAACTGGCCACTGGGTTTCTTTTAACGCGATTCCAACTACTGCCCATACCATTTGGGGTGTGCTGGCC
>JADFHN010000125.1 GCA_022567155.1 Bacteroidota bacterium | reverse complement strand
ATAACATTGGTTAATAATTCTTTCAAGAATTTTTTCAGGTTTTATTGTTTATATTTTATTGGCATATTTTATTCTTCTAAATATTGTTTTACTTCTTGTTTTAGTGTTGGTAAATGATTGATTATAATTTCCCAAACCTGCGCATTTTCGATTTCATCATATCCATGAATTATTATATTGCGGGCATCTACAATTCTTCTGGTGTTTGAAATTTTTATTTTAGGTTCAATTTTCAGCAATTTATTCATCGCTTTGCCTATAATTTCGATATTTCTTTCAACTGCATCTTGTAACATCGGGTTATTATCATATTCACTAAAAATTTTCTTGTCACCAATATAACTGTCAATGTTGTTAATTGCGGTTAGCATGTCGAACAATAATTTTTTTACCTTATTCTCCATAAATCAATTTTTTCGTTTGGTCTAACTCTTTTATGAAATAGGGATTTTTTAAAGAATTTTCAGTTACAATATCGATTTCCCTTTTAAAAAAATCTCTTAAGGTATCGTGTAAATTCCACCATAATTCACCTTTTTCAAGTGGGTCGATACCTGGTTTAAATTTTACTAAAAAATCAATGTCACTATTTTTATTAAAATTACCCGTAACAGCAGAACCAAAAACATACGCTTTTTCAATTTTGTGCTTTTTGAATAACTGTCTTACTGTGTTTAAATTAGATGATATAATTTTGATCATAGTATTTTGTTTCGTTACATTTTTCTTCCCCTGTAATCGTTTCCAAAATGGAAATATTTGAACTTTCGTTTAGATTCACCTTTTACTCATTAAAAAACGCTTCAACTTTATTACCAATACTTACAATATTGCAGGCTATGTCTGTTCCGTCTTTCATATAGAGAAAATCAATACGCTTGTAGTCATTCCTTTTTTTTGTTTATAATACTATTTTGCATTGTTGCTTTTCTCAATTAATAAGTCCTTAGCCGATACTCCTAAGATTTCAGCAATCTCATATAGCACTTCAAGTCTGGGTTGCTGTCTGTTTTGGACATATCCGTTCACCATATTGTAGCTCTTTCCAAGCTTTTCAGCAAGCCATTTTTGCTTAATCCCTTTTTCTTCAAGCACTTCTTTTATTCTATTCATTCTTTGTCAAAATTGAACCGATTAATCTAATAATTTTAGAATTAATATATCGTTTTTCAATATAAATAATGTTGATTTAATTTTTCACTATGGGGAAAATCAGGTTCTTTTATTTTTATGGGGATGACTGTGAGTTGGCTAAAACCAAATGTGATTAATGTGAGGTTGGCTTATTACGCAATGCATAAACTCTGTTATAATGTCATTTCGAAATTGTATTTCGTTTTTACCCAATTCTCCTTCATAGTGTTTGGGTTAATCACGCACATTGTTACATTTGCTCCACTGCACGAATTTGAAAATTTTTAACACATGACCACAGACCAATTCAAAGATGTAAAAGCCAGAATAGCGGCTTTGAGGAGGTATCTTTGACTACGATACCCGAATTAAAGAAATAGAAGAAGAAGAAGCGTTGTCCACACAACCCAGCTTCTGGGAAGACCCCAAAGAAGCTGAAAAGGCCCTGAAGAAAATCCATTCAAAAAAAATATGGACCGACAGTTTTGAAAAGGTAAACCACCTATTTGAAGATGTTGAGACGCTTCAGGAGTTTTTTGAAGCCGGAGAAACGGATGAAGCAGAGATTGACGCTGCCTATGAGATAGTAATCAAGGCCGTGGAAGAACTTGAATTCAAAAAAATGCTCAGCGACAAAGAAGATCAACTCGATGCCATTATGGATATAAATCCAGGCGCCGGTGGCACCGAAAGCCAGGACTGGGCAGAGATGTTGATGCGTATGTACATCATGTGGGGAGAAAAAAACGGGATAAACGTTAAACAGGTGAATTATCAACCCGGAGATACGGCAGGTATAAAATCTGCAACCCTGGAGTTTGATGGTGATTTTGCTTATGGTTACCTGAAATCGGAGATCGGGGTTCACAGGTTGGTCAGGATATCGCCTTTTGACTCAGGAGCGCGCCGGCATACGTCATTTGCCTCGGTATATGTGTATCCGGTAGTAGATGACAGTATAAAAATTGAGATCAATCCCGCTGAAATCACGTGGGAGACGTACCGTTCAGGCGGAGCCGGAGGACAAAATGTGAATAAAGTGGAAACAGCCGTTCGTCTGCGCCATACACCCTCCGGAATCATTGTAGAGTGCCAGCAGGAGCGTTCACAACTACAGAACAAAGAAAAGGCACTGAAGCTCCTGAAATCAAGACTTTATCAGTTGGAATTAGAGAAAAAGAACAAGGAAAGGGATGCCGTTGAAAGCTCGAAAATGAAAATTGATTTTGGCTCTCAGATAAGAAATTATGTTTTGCATCCCTATAAAATGGTGAAAGATACCCGCACCGGCGTTGAACGCAGCGATCCTCAAAATGTGCTTGATGGCGATATCAATGATTTTATAAAAGCTTTTTTGATGGAGCAGTGATTTTCACCGGATTTTCCTGCTGCCATCAATGAAGAATTAAGGTTATAATAAGTAGCAGTAACATTAGGGTTCAATAATCTTTGAGGCTTTGAAGCTTTGCGGCTTTGCGAGCCATTTTTATTTCACGCTTAGATGCCATAAAAATCCTAAACCGTACCGCCACTCTTTGTAAATCTTTGTATATTCTCTGTGGTCTTTTGTGGAATAGTTATCCCGAAATTCAAAACCAAAACCGAAAGCTTCAACGCTGCCCATCGTTTCCCCCTTCCCGATAGTTATCAGGAGGGGAAGCTTCGGGCTTCCGACTTCTTCACTACTTCACCAGTACAAACACAAAGCTGGAGGTAACGGTTTTTGATTTACCTGTGGAAAAAACATCCTCTTGAAGTTCAAAAGAAAGTGTGAGCTTATTTGTTTCCACCTTTAAATCAATAACTACATTGTCATCGCGAAGGAACTGGTCGCTTTTGCCACTCACCCACGTCCAGGTGCCCGAGGAGGCCCATACATGCGCTCCGTTTTGAGAACTGTAGGTGCCGTTACCAAAAGACAGGCTGAAGTTCGCAAAGTCATCGGCCACATTCACACTTTCACGCGTTATACTGGAAGCGCTCCACGTAATGTTGCTGATCTTTTCGACCACCTCCGCCTGCAGTTCAGCCAGAGTGGGAAGATCATCGCCAGGCTGCGGCTGTGGATCGTCCGCTCCGTCTCCGCCACATCCGGTCAGGCAGGTGAACAATGCCACGGTTAGGGCAACAAGACTTGCCTTGTACAGAATGTGGTTCCATAAACGTATTCCGGTATTTGTTTTTACTGTTTTCATTGTATTTAAATTAATTATTTATGTTATTCTTTTAGTACCGGTTTGGTTTTGTCATCCCCGAAGCTTCGGGATCGCCAAAACCTTTTCTCTTTGTTTTCTTATCCACGGGCTGAAGCCCGTGCAAGTGATGCCCCTCGTAAGTGAAGCTCGTGACGGATCAAACCTGTGGAAATTGAAAACTGTGACAATGAAACCCGTAACAAGGCTGAAGCCGTGGCAGGTAAAGCCATTGGTAAGTGAAACCTGTGGCAAGTATATTCCTGCTCAACGGGTAGTTGTCCCAAAACTGACCGAAATTACTGCTAATCATTTCTCCTCCGTGCTTTAAATCCATCATTGTGGTTTTATTTCAACAATTGTTTCCTTCCATTGCGGTATGCGCCATCCAGGGCACATTTATTTTAGCAACGCAACCGGCCTATTGTTTTACAATTTTCTGTACATACACGTTGTCACCGTTGTGCAAAATCACCAGGTAGTTACCCCTGTCCAGGGTATTCACATCCACTTCATGGCGTTGCAGCGCTGTACCTGCTGTCAGCTTGCGGCTTATGTACATCTTGCCTGCCATGTCCACAATCCGCAGCGTGTACTGACCTGCCGGAAGATTGCCTGTCCCGATAATTAACGTATTGTCCACCGGATTGGGGTAGATCGTCAACTCGCCGGCGCCGGAGAGCAGCCCCAGGCCGGTTAGTAACGCTTCGATTGGCACAGATTCACCCACACAGCCGTCAATCGTTACTACTACTTTATAGGTCCCTCCTGTCGGCACGGTAAATGTGGTGTTCGTTTCACCGGCAATGGGATCGGTGCCTTCGTACCATTGGTTGCCTGTAGCATAGTTCGAAGCCAGTTCCATGGCTACATCGCCTTCCCCGGTAACTGAAATCTCCGGTACTGGGTTGACACAGAAGCTTTGGGTTACATCTGCCGCCGGAAGGTACCCTTCATTCCCTGTCTGGCCGGCTGTGACTGTGACGCTTCCTGCCCCGGTCAGTGTCAGGGTAGTTCCGTCCACCGTTGCCGGGCCGCCTACCGTATATGTTACCGCTAATAAAGAGGATGTGCTTGCCGTTAGCGCAATGGTTCCGCTGCCATCACTCACATCCACCAGGGCAGCAAAGGTGATGGTTTGCGTTATTTTGTCCACCGTGCCGTCGCAGTCGTTATCTTTGCCGTCCGGCAAGGCAGGGGCGCCGGGATACACATCCGCATCGGTATCCAGGCAGTCATCCGAAGTGGCCACAAACCCGGCAGGCTGCGTACATGAAGCCACCGTGCTGGCGGCGTCGGCGGCCTTCGGATGGACAGCTCCATAAGTGTTCAACTCGAGAATCCGCGTCTGATACATAGCGTAATTCCGGCGGTCACTCTCCCGAGCCTATGATACGGGGTCGAGATTACACGCCCCAAAGGGCTAAACAAGGAGAGTGACCATGAAAGAGTATGTTGGATTTGACGTATCGAAGGAAGAGACGAGTTTTTGCGTGATGGACGCTGGTGGGAAGATATTGGCGCAAGGCAAGGTCGCCACCGATCCGCAATCGCTGTTCGAGGCCTTGAAGGAGCATTGCCTTTGCCCGGAACGGATCGTTCTGGAGACCGGGACGCTGTCGGGCTGGCTGGCCCGGGGCTTGCGCGCGTTGGGCTTGGCGGTGGAGGTGATCGACGCGCGCCAGGCCCATGCGGTGATGAAGCTTCAGCACAACAAGACCGACGCCAATGACGCGCATCTTCTGGCCGAGCTCGCGCGCACGGGCTTTTTCCGCGCGGTCTCGGTGAGCAGCGAGGCGTCGCAGGTGCAGCGGATCCTGATCAAGGCGCGCCGCCATCTGGTGCGCCAGCGGCGCGATACGGAGAACGCCATCCGCGGGTTTCTCGGCGCCCTGGGCATTCGTTTTCCCAAGGGCTCGGGCAAGCTGGCGGCGCGGGTGCGCGAGGCCTTGGAAGCGCGGCCCGACCTGAAACCCGCGATCGAGCCGCTCTTGGCGAGCGCCGTGGCGTTGAGAACCCGGATCGAACGTCTTGATAGAGAAGTCGTGCTCGAGGCCAAGGCCTCGCCGGCCAGCCGGTTGCTGATGACGGTCGGCGGCGTCGGGCCGATCACGGCGACGGCCTTCGCTGCGACCATCGACGACGCCGCCCGCTTCGCCAAGTCGCGCAACGTGGGGGCCTATTTTGGCTTGACCTCGCGGCGCTACCAGTCGGGCGAGATGGATTATTCGGGGCGCATATCGAAGATGGGCGACAGCATGATGCGCAGCCTTCTCTACGAGGCGGCCAACTCCCTGTTGACGGTGGTGCGCCGGGCGCATCCCTTGAAGGACTGGGCGCGGCGTATCAAAAAACGCAGCAGCCACAAAAAGGCCTGCGTCGCCCTGGCCCGCAAACTGGCGGTGATCATGCACCGCATGCTGATCACCGGCGAAGCCTTCCGCTGGCCGGAAAAAGAGGAGACGGCGAAAGCAAGCTGAATCGATAAACGGTTCCGCGAGAGAGCGGAAAACCCGTCCCCAGCCGGGACGATGGCCAAGGCGATCCCGCGATCTTGGTTGCAAGCCGGACAGAAAACTGTCCGCCATTGCGCCTAATACATTGGGAGGCCGAAGCCAAAGGGCACTATGATGAAGCGCACCGGCCCAACCGCCGGAGATGACTTCGGAGACAACCGTGTTCCCGGCAAAGGACAAGAAAAGGTTCGGGAAGAGCTTGACCGCAGAGCCGGAATTAGACAACCAAGGAGCGGTGATAATGACTCATAGGGACGGCTTGCCAAGGTTTTCGGCAAGGAGCGTGCGGCGTGGCGATGCGGGGCATCGCGAGCCGTGCGCGACGCTGTCCGAAAGCCTTGGCAAGCCGCCGTTTCGGTCGTCCATGCGGCCCGTCGGAGGGCGTCGGAAGGTCTTGACGATGCCCCACATCGCCTGCGACCTCCCGCCTACCCGACAGGCCGCATGGGCGATCCCTATGGGTCATTATCACCGCTCCTTGGTATGAGTTACACCCTGGTCGCGCGCAAGGGCGAGGCGGTCACGGGGAGTTGACTTGCTTGCCCTGGGCGGGGCGTGACACCATTTGCCACGGGTATGCAAATGGAGCGGAGATAAAGAGATGGCTATTCGACATAAGCAGGGCTGGGAATTGCCTGAATCCCTGGCCACGCCCGAGGATGTCTTCCTCAATCGCCGAAGCCTGCTCAAGGGCGCCGCCGCGGGGTCGATCCTGGCGGCGCCGTTTGCCGCGAGC
>JADFHN010000059.1 GCA_022567155.1 Bacteroidota bacterium | reverse complement strand
TCCTCGGTAGCCGAGGCATTTCTATAATATAATTTGTCATTCGTGGCTAGATACCAAAAGTGTCCTTCAACTAAAGCTCCTGGAGCAGTGCCGGGGGTTAGCACTTGGGGTAGTGTCATTTGAAAGTAGGGGTCGGCAGCACCTTGTAAGCGAGCTATTTCCTCTAAAGCACCATCAGTGTCTTTAGCCTTAATTAGTGCCGCACCTGCATTGAGGTCAATTGCAGATATAGACTCTGCAGGCGGGTACGAAGTTTTTTTACTCGTTTGAGTATTTTGTTCTGTTCATATCTGGTCTGGTTATAAAATTTTCCTGTAGAAATACTTTTTTTCAGGCGGGCAGAAAATTTTCTATATTTCCTGGAAGTGTGAAGATAAAGCTGATATAAAGTGCTTTGCACGATCTCTGATATTAACTATTTTAGTAATATTAAATATTATTTAATTAATACCCAAGAGATCAGATAGGTTACCTCACTTTGCAGGATTTTTATTTTCAGGAACTGCCCAATAATCAAATCCGGGCAGGGTTATTGCCATTTTATATTCCGGCTTCATTGTGCTCAGCAAACCAGGGCGAACAGTTCCCTGAATAATCCTTACATCATATATCTCATCTACGCTTGTTTCATACTTAATATATCCAACTATACTAACTGATGGAAGGTAAAGAACCATAATACCTGCAAAAACCGATTTTTGTGAAATGGGAAGATCCTGAAATGCTTTGCTTGTAGTACGAAGTTTGGAAAGTCCGATAAACAGGTAGTCTCCATAACAATCCATTCCCCTAACAAAACCATTGAGCGATTTAAGTATATCGTATTTCCTGGTTTTCGGGTTGACTCTTACAAGTTCCCCCGTGCCCGATAAAAGCAGAAGTAACTGTTCATTGTAAATTCTGGGGGAATGGGGCATTGGAAGTCCTTCCAGAATAATCTCGTTTAAATCAATATCAATAAGCACACCACCAGTTGCCTTATTTTCGCGCCACCCCTGCGAAGAATCTGTAGCGCTTAAAGCTGTTGTATATCTGGGTTTACCATCCTTGAGTGCTACCCCATTCAGGTGACAGCGGTCTTCAGGCTTTAGCTCGGAAATAAAAGGAGGTTTCCAAATAGGTTCGAAATTATAATCTTCGGTTATCAGGGATAAACATGAGAACTGGGTGTTCACGGCATACAAGCCTTTTTTCCCCCATTCCAGATCGTGCAAGTCTAATACGCCGGTAAAGTATGCGGCTCTTGGTGTATAAAAGGCATCATATATGCCAGGCTGGCGAGGATAATCTTTTGCAAGCCCCGGCGCATTAGTTAAAATCACTACTTCATCGAGCTCCGCAACAGCCATCTTATTTTTCTTTACGGCAATTCCCATCGGTTTTGCAAAATTCCGGGGCAATTGCACCAGTTCATCCCTGTTTTTTGGACTGATCAATATCACTTTTCCAGCCTGGTAGGTACTGATCGCCAGGCTTACATTCATTTGCTGCAGCAACTCCGGTATGTTCGGAGAGTAAGTGCAGCTGAATGGCGGAGGAGGCTGCGGTTGACCTGTACCGGATTGGTTAGGTTGAGGGTTTTGGTTTGGTGGCTGGTCCATATTTATATTTTTGCGCCCTTAAAGTAATAAACCCTGACCTGATTTCCATTTTTAGCATACCCGATAAAGGAAAATCCTGATCCGGGATATACCGCTTCCCTGCGGTACTTTGCCAATTTTGGATTCTGAACTTCCGTGATAAGTCCGATACATAATGGTTCATGGTTTTTGTGAATGTATTCCAGGTAATCGCGTGTAATTACGGTCAATTTTGTCAACAATCCCGGATACCGGTATTCGGGAATAAGCATGCACCGGAATACAAATAACGTGTTTTTAAGCTGCTTTACGTAGGTTGAATACGCAGTTGAAATTCCAATAATTTCGTGGTTTTTATTTTTGACAATAATAGCTACTTGTTGGGCCCTCTCCATTCCGCTTTCACCCTTACTCAGCAAGTTGTACTTTTTCCAAATATCGATCACTTCACCGGAAAGTTTTATGTCAACCTTTCCAAATACCTCTTCAAAGGTGATGCCATATGGATTAATTTGTTTGTTCATTGCCAAATACTTACTTCCAGGCTTTTCAATCGTCTGATGGAAATGTTATTTTCCCATTCTAAATTATCGGATATTTTGATTTCATGGAAATGCGATGAAACATAATTAAGTGCAGATTCAGCAATTTCTATCGCCATACTTTCACCAAGGCAACGGTGAATGCCATATCCAAACGCCAGTGAAGGGTTTTCAGACCGAGTCAAAATGATTTTTTCCGGGTTTTCGTAAATCTCCGGGTCACGGTTTCCGGCAGCAATACAAAGGGTAAATGTACTTTCAGGTCGTATTTTTATATCGTTGATTTCTACTTCTTCCGTATTGATCCTTCCCAGCAACTGGACAGGCGGGTCAAATCGAAACAATTCGTTTACTGAAGCATTTGCAGATGCAAGTCCTGATGCAACTTCATTAAAAAAGTTCTGTTCGTTACCCAAATGGTACATCATGGTACTTAGAAATGCAGCGCTGGTTTCCTGGCCGGCGATGAAAAGAAATATAAATGCAGACGCTAATTGTTCATACGTTAGGTTCAGCGTATTATCAGAGATTAATTTGTAAATAATCCCTCTTTTGTCAAGCACTTCGGGATGTTCAGCTATTTCTGTAAAATAATGGAGTAGGTGGAAAGCAGCTTTGTTGATACGCTGAAGATCACTGACTTTGAGATAAAGATCCATTGCTTTAATAACATCATAACTCCAGGACTTGAGCTGAGGGGAATCTTCCAATGAAATCCCCAAAATTTTTGAAATAGCTATCAGAGGCAGGGGTTTGGCTATTGCTGATACAAAATCAAATCCACTAAGGTTTGCATTATTAAAAAGTTCTTCGATAACCCCGAATATTTCGCCTGGTATAAAGGGATGCTCTTCCCAATTTTGATGGATCCATTTTCGATATTCAGTGTGCTGTGGTGGGTTTTTAAATAACACAAAGGATTGCAAAGCTTTGGGAATATTTGAATAATCAAGTCCTTTTTCTTTAGCATAACTTGTAGCATGTTTCATCCATTGAAGCCGGTTGCCTGCTTTAAACCTGTTTTTATCTCCCAAAATGTTTTTAATGTCAGCGTACCTGGTAATTATCCATTCACCGGTTTGTGCCTGAAATACGGGATGCTCCTTCTGCAACTGCTTGTAGAATGGGTAAGGGTTAGCAATTACGTCGGCATCCAGAGGTCGCCATAGATTGGAAACAGTTGATTTTCTCATTACATAAGGGATTGAACGTAGCCGGAAAGTGAGCGTATTGTGGGATAGTCCCAGAAACATAATGGAGAGAGTGTGACTTTGTATTCATTCTCAATTTTTTCCATAAAAAATACCGCACTGATGGAATCGAAGCCCAGGGCATGAAATGTATCATCAATTTTTATCTCATCTATTGAAACATGTGTTTCTTTTGCTACGAGATTGACAAAATATTTCTCAATTGCATTCTCTTGATTATCTTTGCCCATGGTTTAAGCAAATTGATTTGAGCATGAAACTATTACTTTTTACCTGAACCGCAAAGCAAAAAATACAATGGATATAGCAGGTATCAGAAAAAAAATAGAATTTTATAAAAGTGAGGAAAAGAAACTGTTCACTACCTCCTCATTTCAGTCGCACTCGCTGGTGTTGTTGCATATTCTTAGCCGGATTGACAATACGATTCCTGTAGTTTTTATCAATACCGGGTACCATTTTCCTGAAACGATCCAATTCAGGAACTACATAACCGGTTTATTCGGGCTAAATACGATTGATTTACGATCCGAAACACCCCGTATTGCCCAAAAAGGCAGCGATGGCAGGCTGCTGTTTGCTTCTGATCCTGATCATTGCTGCTATCTGAACAAGACACAGCCTCTTGATAAATGGCTGATTGAATACGATGTCTGGATCAATGGTGTACGGTCCGATCAGTCGGCGACACGGGCAGCCATGAAAGAGGAACAGGATGCACCCTACAATACATTCCGGTTTCACCCAATGCTCGACTGGACCACAAAAATGATAGATGCATACAGGAAAAAGCATGACCTTCCTGATCATCCGTTGGAATCAAAAGGGTATCTGAGTATAGGGTGTGAACCCTGTACCAGAAAAATGGACCCGGATATGATGGAAAGAGAAACCCGCTGGTTTGGGTTGAACAAAACCGAATGCGGGTTGCATACCGATTTGATAAAACACTAAAATAATGAGGATTGCAGTAACCGGTGGCGCCGGCTATGTCGGGACCGAGCTTGTAAAGCAACTGGCGGTGAATACGGATCTTGAAGAAATCATTGTTTATGATAACCTGAGCAGGGGTAATTACAATCTGTTTCTGGATTACCCGTTAAACATCAGCCAGAAAGTAACATTCGTTAACGGAGACATTCTCGACAGCCGAAAACTTGAAAAGATATTTGACGGCATAGACATTGTGTATCATCTTGCCGCCAATGTTACCACACCATACGCCAACACCGACCCGCATTTATATGAACAGGTAAATCACTGGGGGACGGCAGATGTTGGCTATTCGGCGGAAAAAGCAAATGTAAAACGGCTGGTCTATTTAAGCAGCGTAAGTGTGTACGGAGCTTCGGTTGAAATGGTGAATGAATCTACCATACCGGATCCGAAAACCTATTATGGGATTTCGAAATACAGGGGAGAAAAGCATCTCGAACCACTTATGGATAAAATGGAAGTGTTGATTGTAAGGTGCGGGAATGTATATGGGTATTCGCACAGCATGCGATTCGATGCAGTTATCAACCGGTTTGTGTTTGAGGCAAACTTCTTCAACCGGATATCCATCCAGGGTGATGGCAAACAGACCCGGGCATTTATTCATATCGATACGGCAAGCCGTGTACTATCAGATCTTGCCGTTACCAAAATTCCTTCCGGCGTATATAATATGGTTGAAGCAAATTATATGATCCTGAACCTTCTCGATGCGTTGAAGGAAATTAAACCGGAAATGGAGTTTTTGTTTGTAGACCAGCACCTGACTTTGAGAACCATGAAGGTTGATCCGGAGGTAAAGTTACGGGCATTTGTGCCATTTCCTGACCGGGATACCCTTCAGGGTCAGTTGCGGGTTTTTTTAAAGCATTTTTCTTTTTAACAGGAGGAGATATCCTGCCCGCACCTCTCGATCTCCCGCCTTCAACTTCGTTTTCGGACGGGCAGGCCTAAAGGAGAAGCCAGCCGCACAGTCTGGTGGGGAGAATCTCATGATTTTTACTTCACTATACTTGAGATTCCGCCCACTGCACCCCCCCAACTCTGGTCGTAGGGTCGCCCTACGACCTAATAGCCGGTCACATCTCCTTTTTCCTGACTTCACTGCCATGTATAGTCATGGCATGACTTAATTCTACGTCATTCTGAACGAAGTAAAGAATCTTTAACATTCTACCCGGTTATTATTAACAGATCCTTCGTTGCACTCAGGATTACGATTGTAACGTGACGGTGATTATCCCCCTCAGTGTCACTGCGTGAGCAGGACACTGAGGGCTTAAGGGCTGCGCACACCTCTACGGAGAGAAGGTGGGTAATGACGACTTAATATTTGGGGATTGTCCGGATGAACCGGACAATGACGGTGGAATTTAAGAGGATATCCTTTTTCAGAGGGAGCCCGGCAAAGCCTTTATATCTTACTTTGGTGGCATAAAGGCCATCTTCTGGCAATCCCCCTCAGTGTCACTGCGTGAGCAGGACACTGAGGGCTTAAGGGCTGCGCACACCTCTACGGAGAGAAGGTGGGTAATGACGACTTAATATTGGGGGATTGCCCGGATGAACCGGACAATGACGGTGGAATTTAAGAGGATTGTCAGGATCCGCGAGGATAAACCACGTTATATACTGACTCGCAAAGAAACTATTAAATTCCTTCCCGGTGCTGAAATGCCACTCGAATAGGGCCTGTAGTGCTTGTCAAAAATATTTTCAAGGGCAGCATTCAACTGAATCATTGCGCCGGGCTGATAGGAAACATTCAGATTGAGTGTTGACCACCCGAGTGCCCCGTCGGTTGTATAAAGGTGTGTTTTACTTTGTTCGGTAGGGGCGAGGTCTTCAAATGCTTTTGCAGCCTGGTAATCGGCATAAAGCGCTGCACGGAATTTGTTGCCTCTGAACTCCAGGCTTGTTTTGCCAAAGGCAGGTGTTGTATGCCGCAACGGAATGTTTTCTTCCGTGTCCCGGCCATCCATTACCGTAACCGAGGAAGAAAGTGTAAAATGTTCGGATATATCCATTTTTAAATCAGCGCTCAATCCGGCAATATATGCATTTCCCACATTCACAAGCGCTTCTACTTTACTTAAAGTGCCGTCATACATGATCGAATCCTGTCCGTTTACCGTAAAATCTCTTCGTGCCATCGCATTAGTCAACCTTGTATAAAAGCCGGTAAGTCCTGCTTTTAAAACCCCGGGTACAGTTTTTGTCATACGTATTTCACCGTTGTAGACGTATTCGGGTGCCAGGTTTGGGTTGGGTACCACCACATATCCGGGCGCTGAATCAAACACTTTCCCGATGTCATCTACATTGGGTGCACGAAACCCCGAACCTGCAAGAAAGTCAAACTTCCAGTTATTTGCTGTATTGTAAACCACGCTGGCATTGCCGGTAAGCGCGCCTGTGTTCATTATGATATCACTGAACGGAAAGTTGTAAAATGTATTATCAAAGAAAGATTCGAGAAATAAGTGACTGTATCTTGTCCCTGCAGAAAAAAGTATTTTTTCACTTAATTTGTTTTTATAAATTATGTAAGCGGCAAGATTGGTAAGAGTACTTCCTCCATCGGGATATCGTGTACCCGCCATGCTCACCTCGCTTGTTTCAATATTAAGGCTTTCAGCTTCAGATTGTACCTCATTATACACCGCCTCTGCACCATAGATCAGCAGGCGATTATCATTTAGGTCTTTTTCCATATCCACATTCAGTGTCCACGCACTTACATTTTCTATGCGTTTTCGCCGGTTCACATTCTGAAATTTCCTGTCTATGCGGCTTTCTTCAAACCTCTGGTTAGCCAGCACAATCCTGAAATCGTTGTAAAGTCCGGTAGGTCTGTAGAAATCAAATTGCAGGGCATTCATCATCCATTTCTGGGGTCCGTAATTCCATTCAGCCGATTCAGGGATGCCGTCATTAAAAATAATAAGCCTGTCATAGCGCGGGATATCGGAAGTTGTGCTGTAATAGAAGTCGTATGTGATGTCATAAAAATCAGAGGGACGCAGTTTTAATCTCTGGATAGTATTGAATGTATTATATCCTGAAAACACCTGTAGATTCTCGTTGGCATTTTTTACTACAATATCTTTACCGTCGCCCCGGATTACATATTCCGTGCGCTTTCCATAATCGGGAAATTCGGCAGTCCTTTTGCTGCCTGTTTTCAAATTATCAAAATTGCTGTATGTGAACGAAGAAAGCCAACTAAGCTTACGACCTCCCACGTTAAGGTGTATATGCCCTGTTTGCTCATTATTTGTAGCGGAATACCTAAGAAAACCGGTACTTTTTATGATCATGTCTTCCGAAGGAGAAAACTGAGGATCCTTTATCCTGAAATTCATTACGCCTCCCAGTGCATCGCTGCCGTACAAAACTGAACCCGGTCCCAATACGACCTCCACACTTTCCAGTATGTTGGGATCGATATTGATTACATTCTGAAGATTGCCGCTTCTGAAGATTGCATTGTTCATTCTGATACCGTTTACCGATATCAGAACAGAGTTGGCTGCAAAGCCTCGTAACTTAGGGCTTCCGCCGCCAAGCTGGCTCTTTTGCACAAATACCTGCCCGGTGATGGCAAGTGCGTCGGCAGCAGATTGCGGATTGTAAAAATCAATTTCTTTCGGTGTTATGCTGATTACCGTTTGAGGTACTTCGATGGCCTGCTGCTCCCATCTTCCGGCTGAAATAATTACTTCCTGAATTTTGATAACTTCCTCCACCATGCGGATAACACCCGTCGCTATAACTTCATTTAACGGAATAATTACATTCTTGTAGGAGGGATGCTGAAATTCCAGCATGTCCCCGGATTCGAACATAGACAAATCCGCTTCCCCTCTATCATTTGTCTGGCTGTACCTGCTCTTTTCCAGATTAAAAACGCCTACATCCGGAATGAATTCAAGTGTGGTGGCATCCAGTACCTTTACAGACTGGGCATGTACACTTGAAGCGGTTAACCCAATTACAGTTACAAATACTAAATATAAAAATCTATGTAATTCCGAACGAGACACCGTATGTTTTTGTTATGGTTTCATATTATGCTGCGAATATAGGTTAAATACAAAAACCGGATATTATTAGTATATATAAGTGAAGAGATAATTATTTAAATGGCTATGTTTATGTGGCGTTTCAATTCTAATTAAGATCAGGTTGAAAATAAATAGCAAAATAGCGATACTTTACTTTACCCTTAATCCGGGGTATGAAACTAAACTAAAGTCCATTCAGCATGGCGCGCGCAAAAACCTGGGTTTGCTCAAATTTCTGAATAAATACACGTTTAATATTTTAAAACAAGCAGGATTTGACATTATAGTATGGGATGAAACGCGGCAAAAGGGTGGATCTTTTGGCGCGAAATTCAGCCATGCTTTCCGGTCGGTATTTGATATGGGATACAAGCACATTATTGCCGTAGGCAATGATTGCCTTTCATTAAATAAGAATGATATCCTGGATGCATCAGAGGCCCTTGAAGCCGGTAATGCAGTATTTGGCCCCGCAGGAGACGGAGGGGTTTATCTGCTGGGACTGAGAAAGGAAGCTTTTGATGAATTAGGGCTGGAAAACATACCCTGGCGTACAGCCAGCGTTTTGACAGCGCTACTAACTGATTATGCCAACTACCGTTTGCTAAATGAAAAAACTGATATTGATTCTTACCGTGATATATTAGTAATTGTTGGCGCACAAGATATTGCCTTTAAAATACGTGCAGTACTGCTTGATTTTTTAAATTTTTTTATTCACAGATATGCCGTAATATCCTTGCGGTTTAAAAGCGTAACAAACTTTGCCTTTTCTTCGCGGCCACCACCTGTTTGCCTGTAATTCACAGGTGAAATCGTTAAAATCAATTATTAATTCAAACAGAAAACAGGTCATGGGTAAGCCCTATTATATCGAAGAAGATTTATTAAAGTTCGGAGACATTACGGAATTTCAGCCGGAACTTGGCAAGAAATTTTTCAGTTACTACAACGATGTATTCAAAGAAGGAGCACTTACAGAAAGAGAAAAAGCGCTTATTGCACTTGCGGTATCACATACCGTTCAGTGTCCGTATTGTATTGACGCCTATACAACTGCTTCACTGGAAAAGGGTGCAGATGAAGAACAGATGATGGAAGCGATACATGTAGCGGCTGCAATCAGGGCCGGTGCATCCCTGGTACACGGTGTGCAAATGATGAATAAAGTAAAGGAAATTTCTATGTAATCCGGTTATGTCAGAAGTCATTAAATCACTCAAATCCAGGAAACACCGGCTTGCTTCGTCATTTATTCAGTTGAATGTGCTTACCGGCAAGGGCCATTCAAATGGGGAAGCATTTTCATTTGAAAGTAAGCTCCATGCAACAGGGAATTACCCCCTGAGGCCTATAAAAACGGAGATTCTCCAGGTAAATATAGGGAAAATGTGTAATCAGACCTGCCGGCACTGCCATGTAGATGCCGGTCCTGACCGCAAGGAGATCATGACCCGTGAGGTAATGCAGCAATGCATTGATGCGGTAAAAAATTCAGATTTCAACATGGTTGACCTTACGGGAGGCGCTCCAGAAATGAATCCGGATTTCCGGTGGTTTGTAGAAGAGCTGGACAAGGCTGAAGTGAATATCATAGTCAGGTGTAACCTAACCATCATCCTTGCAAATCCACGTTATTACGATCTCCCCGGATTTTATAAGGCCCATAATATTGTCATTATTTCGTCACTTCCACACTACTCGGCAAGAAGAACCGATGCACAACGGGGTGAAGGGGTGTTTGCCAAATCTATCCAGGCGCTGAAAATGCTTAACGAAGTTGGGTATGGAATGGAAGGTAGCGGACTTGAACTTCATTTAGTATATAATCCTTCCGGTGCATATCTTCCTCCTTCGCAGGAATCGCTTAAAAAGGATTTTAAAAGGCGTCTGAAGACTGATTTTGATATTGAATTTAACGATCTGTACACGATTACCAATATGCCTATAAGCCGGTTTTTGGAGTACCTGATTCAATCAGGAAATTATGATGCATATATTGATAAGCTTCTGGAAGCATTTAATCCACTGGCGGTTGATGGATTAATGTGCAGAAATACCGTATCGGTAGGCTGGGACGGATATTTATACGATTGCGACTTCAATCAGATGCTTGACCTTAAAATAGGCGATAAAATCCCACTACATATTTCGGAATTTGATGAAGAAAAGATGCTCTCGCGTGCCATCATAACAAATCAGCATTGCTTCGGCTGTACGGCCGGTGCAGGTTCGAGTTGCGGAGGCGAAATTGTCTGATTAAATTTACAGGGGGAAGCCACATTCAGTATATGAAATTGTCAAAAAAAATATTTCTGTTGGCTGCATTCATTTTCATGCTTTTAATGGCCTGGTTGGCATATGACATATCGAAAAAAACGACATTTCCAGGCTCAAAAAGCAAGAATGAAGTGGTCAAAGATACGGTGAATGCTGATATTGATTCGCGTATTAAATTACAGGAAACTGACACACAATCTATACAGTAATAGTTTGAATGGCGGGAAAGGTAGTTGGCAGTATTCAGTTTGCAATTGTCAAACGTATAAATGGTAAGTTCGGTACAAGTGTATGATCCTGCCTGCTGCCTTTGAATCAAAAAGCATAGCACAATTTTACACCTATTCTAAAACCGGATACTTTCTTATCAATGACAACATAAGTTATAGCGCCACTGTCAATATATTTTTCGGTCTTTCTTATAAATGCTTAAATGCGTAAATATTATTTATTGTTCATTTTGAATATTTCTTTCCCGGTCATCCTTCTTTAGAAAAATTTATTTAAGCATTTAAGCATTCTAGTGTCGTGTCAACCATACTTTAGCCGGGCCAAGCCTTGTTCTTTTTGCCCCGGACTGCTTTAAAAAATACTCACGTAGCTATGGCTATGCTCATATTTTTTGCATTGTCCAAAACAAAAATTTCAGCGACTTACCCGACACAATACGATTGACACGACACTAGCATTCGGTTATAGATCCATTCCTCATTAAATTCGTGGTAAAGCCTAAAAATAAAAATGCAGGCCTTATACACTAACAGGGTCTGCTGCTGCTACGACAACAACAGCCAAATGACAACGTATGATCCGCATAATTCGCTATTCGTTGACTGTAAATAGTTTAGTGCCAAAAGACAATTGCAGGACGTTATTTTTTATTTTACCGCCGGTTGATTCGTTTATATCGTTTAATCCGATAATGTAACAAAGCGTCAGATTAAATTGCCGGTCCATAAATTCATACCCGGCGCCAATCGGCAAGCCGATATCAATTGTTTTAAATTGGTCTTTTACATTGAATTTTTCATCCTGAAATTTACTTTTTGCACTTAACAACAATCCAACCTGCATTCCGGCATGAACATTAAGGTTATATCCCAGGTTGTACCTGGCCATGAGTGGAATGCTGAGGTTTAGCAGATTCAGTGAATTAGAAAAGTCGTCCCGGGCGGCATGGCCTAGCCGGGCTAACATAAATTCGAGCTAAAGCATAAGAAAGTAATCAAAAAACACTTCAGAATACCTTCCAAGATGACCTGCCAGCTTTGTGGAATTGTCCGTATCGCCGCCAATGTTAGCCAAATTGATTCCGCCTTTAACGCCTACAATTGGTTTTGGCGCACCCTGTCCGTAGCCAGGATTATATACAAAAAACAGCAAAATGATAAGAAAAAGAATTGTCAGGTATCTCATTGTTTTATACACACTTACACGTAAAATAATGATTAAAATTTTTAGAATCAAAAAGAATAGGAGTTAACGACCTATAACATTTGTCAGTTTTCCCTGCATTTTACATTACTTATACAAATAAATTTCGCTAATATTTCCGATGGCATTGATCCTGATGGAAAGGTATTTCGTCTTGCTTTCTTCATGTAAGTTGCCTGTACATGCAGGCGCCGGATCAATGTAGTAAATAAAGAATTTCTGGCTTCTACGGTAAAGTTCATTTTTGTCGGGGCGGCCGAGCAGTGAAAGTATTTCATGTTCTGATTTACCAAGCAATATGTTTTTGGCACCAAGAAGCGCTTCAATTTCTCCAGCCCTTCTGCCATCGCATCCGTTCCTGTCTGATTTCCAAATTTCGCGGGAAAAATCCTCGATTTCTATGTCTGCCCCACAGCCTGTAATGGCATTCAATAACACAAATACAATAAAAAAAATTTCAAATTTTCTAAATTTCTGCAACTTCACTTCTATTTAAATCAATGTTGAACAGCCAAACCATGGAAACCAGAAAATAAACCAATCCTGTAGTCAGAAGCATAACATCCCAGGCGTTTGCAAAGCTCAGAAAAATCATGATTCCCGTAAAAAGTGTGATCCGCACTTTTTCGGCTGACAGCACCCAGTTTTTGAATTCAAACAACGCGCCGCAGTTGACAATAGTTATGATGATCAGAAATACGATAAACGCACTTTCGTTTAAGTTGAAAGATGATTTATTGAAAAGGAAAAAAGCTGTGCCCGCCAGCGTCAGTATAAACTGGAAAAGCACATAATAGTTTACAGCCGGGAAACTTCTTGTATCGAACTTCTCAAAATGATGCTTATCTACAGGAGGCGCTGCCTGATAGCCTCCCAGTTCTTCGGGATACCAGCCCGGTTTGTAAAAAACATATTTGATCTTATTTTGCAGGCCTCTTATTTTTTTTAGATCTGACCACATAAATACATAATGGTCTAAATTTGCCCAGACCGGATTCCAGGTTTTTACCGGTCGTGTTATTCCATAACAAGGTTTTTCTTCCTCTTTCTGAAAAGTACCGAACAGCATATCCCATGTAATCAATACCCCGGCGAGATTCTTATCTATATATTTCGGATCGCGGCCGTGGTGTACACGGTGATGTGAGGGAGTGTTGAAAATATATTCCAGTGGACCCAGTTTTTTGATCGTTTCGGTATGAATCCAGAACTGGTACACCGTACTGAGCGCAACCATCAGCGCAAAGTCCAGCGTGTTGAATCCGATCAAGGCCAGCGGAAGATAGAAAAAAGAAGTCCAGATAACTTGAAGTGAGCTTTGACGTAGCGCTACGGAGAAATTATAATCCTCGCTTTGGTGATGTACGACATGCGATCCCCATAAAAGGTTGATTTCATGGCTCATTCTGTGCGCCCAGTAGTATGCAAAATCAACCAGGACGAAAAGCAGAATTAGTGTAAACGCGTTGGAAGGGATAATGAAAATAGCCAGATGCTCATAAATAAGCTGGTAGATGCCGATTGCGAATATGATCAGAAAGGTGCCTGTAAGTTGCTGGGTGATTCCACAACTGATATTTGTAACGGCATCGTTTAACCGGTAGAGTTTTTTCTTCGAAAACTGCTGGATCAGCAATTCAATAGCGATCAATAAAAAGTATATTGGAATGGAAAGTACGACCGGGTTGATATTCATAATTTCCAAATTTACTGAAATTGTATTCATAATATCAAATCAGTAAGGTCAGAAAGTGCAAGTGTTATGTTCAAACATTTTATCGGCAGTTTGAAAAAGAAAAATATAATAATATTACACAGGCTTATAATCGTGAGTTGCTGAGGTGAACACAGAAATTAGTTATCTTCGGGACCTTATGTCAAGACTTTTCAGTGCACTTCGGATTATATCGGTTTTATTCCTGCTTGGGGTTCTATTATACGTGTATGCCAACATCTCAGAAATGGTAACTTTGCAGACCAATGAAGCAGGAATGTCTGATGGAATTATTTCAAAAAGCAGTTTTTTCTATCTGGCCTTGCTGATCATCGTGGTCATCAATGGCGGTTTTCATACACTGATTAATTTATTCAAAAAGTCAGGTAATCAAACCCCAATGTATACAGAAGCATTGCTGATATGGCTCAATGGGTTAACCATACTTTTAAACGCATTTTTTATATCATCACTCATTTTTATCAATGCCTATAACAGTCTTGGCGTCAGTAATCTCGGTAACTTTGGAGTGGTTCTTTTCACGGTGATGGTGTTGACCACCTTATGGATTTCGGGGATCGTATTCGTACTTCGCTACCGTGGGACATAAAAATTTTACCTGAAATATAAATTTAGTTAACCCGGGTTAATATTCACTTAATCAGTAATTTAAAAGTACTTACTTCAAGTGTTCAATTAAAAATCAATTTTTTTTAAACCTGTTAAAATATTTGAATATCTCTTAAAAAAGAGGTTTTTTCGCCTTATAAGCATAAACAAAGCAGTACGGATTTGATTTTTTTTCTTCTGACGGGAATACGATATGGCAGAAATGGATTTTGGTAATTACACCGAGGCGAGCATTAAGTCGCTTGACTGGCGTGAGCATATACGCCTGCGACCCGGTATGTATATCGGCAAGCTCGGCGACGGAGCATCTCAGGACGACGGCATTTACGTATTGGTAAAAGAGATCATTGATAACTGTATCGATGAGCACATGATGGGCTATGGCAAAACCATCGAAATTAAAATAACGGACCACAGGGTAGAGGTAAGAGATTACGGCCGTGGTATCCCGCTGGGGAAAGTAGTTGATTGTGTATCTAAAATAAATACTGGCGGTAAATATGACACACAGGCTTTTCAAAAATCGGTAGGCCTGAACGGCATAGGTTCAAAAGCGGTAAATGCTTTGTCGCAGTATTTCAAGGTTCAGTCATATCGTGACGGCAAAACAAAGCTTGTAGAATTTGAAGTTGGGAAAAAAATAAATGACCCTGATTTGAAAGACACCAGTGGGAGAAATGGAACGCTCATTGTATTTGAACCCGACAATTCGATGTTCAAAAACTATCACTTTATACCCGAATACCTCGATGATAAAATATGGAATTATGCTTTTCTGAATGCCGGCCTTACTATCAATTTCAATGGACGCAAATTTCATTCTGAGAAAGGTCTTCTCGATCTGATCAGCAGAAAAACGCGGGAAGAAACACTCCGGTATCCAATAATTCATCTGAAAGCAGATGAAATTGAAATGGCTATGACCCATTCAAACCAGTACGGAGAGGAGTATTATTCATTTGTGAACGGGCAGTTTACCACTCAGGGCGGCACACATTTGTCAGCCTTCAGAGAAGCTGTGGTAAAGACGATAAGAGATTTTTTTAAAAAAGATTTCGATGCAACCGATATACGTGCGAGCATAATAGGTGCGATAGCGATAAGGGTTCAGGAACCTGTGTTCGAGGCACAGACAAAAACGAAACTCGGATCTCAGACCCTCGATGCCGATGGGCCAACAATTCGCACCCATGTGAATGAATTTGTAAAAAAGGAACTGGATAATTACCTGCACAAATATCCGGATACGGCAGATGCTTTGTTGAAACGCCTCATGCAGTCGGAAAGAGAGAGGAAAGAAATTGCCGGTATAAAAAAACTGGCTAACGATCGGGCCAGGAAAGCAAACATTCATAACAAAAAGCTCCGGGATTGCCGTATACACCTGAATGATAAAAAGGGGGATAAGCAGGAAGAAACCATGATATTCATTACCGAAGGCGATTCGGCCAGCGGATCAATTACCAAAGCGAGGGATGTGCAGATACAGGCCGTATTCAGCCTGCGCGGTAAGCCCTTAAATAGTTTTGGTCTCACTAAAAAAGTGGTTTATGAAAATGAAGAATTCAATTTATTGCAACATGCATTACACATCGAAAATGGCATTGAGGATCTCAGATACCAGAAAATAGTGATCGCTACGGATGCGGATGTAGATGGTATGCACATACGGTTACTTTTACTCACATTTTTTCTACAGTTTTTCCCAGAACTTGTAAAACAAGGGCATGTGTTCATTCTTGAAACTCCCTTATTCCGGGTAAGAAATAAAAAAGAAACCATCTACTGCTACGATGAAACTGAGAAACAGGATGCCCTGCTTATGCTTGGCAGCAAGGCCGAGATCACACGGTTTAAAGGTCTTGGCGAAATTTCGCCCGATGAGTTTGGTGGGTTTATAGGTGAAAACATCCGGCTTGAACCCATAATTCTTCAGGAACATACGAGTGTCGAAAAACTTTTATCATTTTATATGGGCAAGAATACACCTGATCGTCAGAATTTTATCATTGATAAATTACGTGTCGAAAAAGACATTATTGTGGAAGAACAGGAAAAAGAGCTTGAGGAATGAATGAAGATAATAATAAATATAACGGCAGGGAATTACCGGAAGATGATCCGTTGCACAATGTAAAGCCTGTATCCGGAATGTATCAGGACTGGTTTCTTGATTATGCATCCTATGTAATTCTGGAAAGGGCTGTTCCGGCGATTGAAGATGGGTTTAAACCGGTGCAACGCAGAATTATGCATGCCATGAAGGTCATGGACGACGGCCGGTTTAACAAGGTGGCCAATATAATCGGGGCAACCATGCAATATCATCCGCATGGTGATGCTTCCATCGGAGACGCCATGGTAAATATGGGCCAGAAAGACCTTCTCATCGAAACACAGGGTAACTGGGGCGATATACGTACGGGCGACAGTGCTGCCGCACCCCGGTATATCGAAGCACGCCTTTCAAAATTTGCCTTGGAAGTAGTTTTTAATCCGCAAACAACGAAATGGCAGCTTTCTTATGACGGTCGTAAAAAAGAGCCCGTTACCTTGCCCGTTAAATTTCCGCTGTTGCTGGCACAGGGTGTGGAAGGAATTGCTGTAGGTTTGTCAACCCGGGTGCTTCCGCACAATTTCAACGAACTAATAACTGCGTCTATTGACATATTGAAAGGAAAAAAAACCGGATTATATCCTGACTTCCCTACCGGTGGCCAGGCTGACTTTACCGAGTATAACGAAGGTCTCCGTGGTGGCAGGGTAAAAGTGCGTGCAAAAATTGAGCAGATTGATAAGAAAACACTCATCGTCTGCGACATTCCTTTCTCCACTACTACCTCAGGGCTCATCGAATCGATCATTAAAGCAAATGATAAAGGCAAGATCAAAATCAAACACGTGGTAGATAATACCGCCCGTGATGTGGAGATACTGATCACACTGGCCCCCGGGCAGTCGCCTGATATAACAATCGATGCCCTGTATGCGTTCACAGATTGCGAAATCTCCATATCGCCCAATGCATGCATAATCGTGGACGACAAACCGCATTTTATGCAGGTAAATGAAATTCTCAAAATTAACACTGATCAGACCGTTGATCTTCTGGCGCGTGAGCTTGAAATACGCAGAGAGGAATTAATGGAAAAAATACTTTTTTTGAGTCTTGAAAAAATATTTATCGAAAACCATATTTACCACGATATTGAGGAGTGCGAAACCTGGGAGTCTGTTATTGACACGATTGACAATGGACTGGAGCCTTTTAAATCAGATTTTTATCGCGAAATCACCAAGGATGATATTGTCAGGCTTACGGAAATTAAAATAAAGCGGATTTCAAGATACGATGCATTTAAAGCCGACGAGGCTTTGAATAGGCTGGCCGCTGAGCTTGAAGAAGTTAAGAACAACCTCGCCGACATTACCGGATATGCCATCAGGTTTTTTAAAAACCTGATTGAAAAATACGGAAAAGGCAGGGAACGAAAAACAGAGATCAAATCGTTTGAAAGTATCTCGGCCACCATCGTTGCGGCAAACAATGCGAAGCTCTATGTAAACCGGACTGACGGCTTTGTTGGATACGGATTAAAAAAAGATGAATACATAGCCGATTGTTCTGATATCGACGACATTCTTGTGATACGCACGGATGGGAAATGCATGGTTTCGCGCATATCAGAAAAGATGTTCATGGGTAAAAACATTATGTATGCCGGTATATGGAAAAAAGGGGATGAACGCATGATTTACAATGCCGTGTATGTTGACGGCGGCTCGGGCAAGACTAGGGTTAAGCGATTTAACGTACTGGCCATAACCCGTGATAAAGAATACGATCTAACAAAAGGTCATAACGGTTCAAAAATGCTTTACCTGTCGGCCAATCCTAACGGCGAAGCAGAAGTAATAACAGTAAAGCTAACTGCAGGCTGTAAAGCAAGAAAGAAAGTCTTTGATTTTGATTTCAGCATGCTGGATGTAAAAGGCCGTGGGGCAGGAGGAAATATTCTGACAAAGTATCCGGTACGGAAAATTGAAATTAAATCCGAAGGAATATCAACACTTAGCGGCCTCGATATCTGGTATGATAAGTCAGTGGGCCGGTTAAATAAAGATGAAAGAGGCACTTTTATAGGTACATTTAACGGGGAAGATAAAATACTGGCTGTTTCCCGCGACGGCACCTATATACTTACCGGATACGAGCTTACCAATCGCTACGAGCAGGAAAAAGTCTTATGGATCGGCAGATTTGATCCGGATCAGGTTATATCAGCCGTTTATTACGACGGCGAAACCAAACAACATTTTGTAAAACGATTCAGGATCGAAACACAAACCACCAACAAGCCGTTTGGGTTTATAAGCGAAAGCCCGGGAAGCAGGCTTGAAGTAGCTTCTATGGCAGCGCATCCTGTGATCGAAATAGAACTGATAAAAGGGAAAGGACAGACCAAAACGAAAGAAACGATAGATCTGTCGGAAATCATAGATATAAAAGGATGGAAAGCAACGGGCAACAGGCTGACATCACACAAGGTGAAAAAAGTATGGCTAAAGCAAACCGAAGAACAGACTGAAAGCAGTAAAAAAGAAATTGACCCGGTACATATAAGTAAAAGAGTAGCTGAAGAAAAGCAAAAAGAAGAAGTAAAGGAATCCAAAAGTGGCCCGGAGATATTTGATGCATCAAAAAAAGAAAGTAAAACCGGAAAAAAAAGTAAGGGCAGAGATAATAGAAGCGAAACATTTGGTATCGGCACCACCATTGAACTGGACTTTTAGGTAACAATGAAATGACCAGGGACGAACAGCGTAACCTGATTAACTACCTGGAAAAATTTATCAGCGATAATAAAAAATCACTGATCGAAGAAAAACTTGGTAGAAGAACACGATATATCACCGTTGTTCTGGAAGATATATACAATCCTCATAATGCAAGCGCTGTAATCAGGAGCTGTGAATGTTTTGGAATCCAGGATTTACATGTAGTGGAAAAAAGAAATAAGTACCGGTTGAATCCGGGCGTTACGCGCGGGTCATCAAAATGGATCAGTCTGTTCCAGTATAATAATGATCAGGACAATAACACAGACAAGTGTATCCGGAATTTGAAAAACATGGGATACCGGCTTGTAGCAGCAACACCCGATCATGGAAGTATTCCCGTAAATGAATATAAACTGAAGTCGCCGGTCGCACTTTTTTTTGGCACTGAGATGAAGGGTCTTTCGGATAAAACGCTGAATCAAATGGATGAATCTATACATATTCCGATACGCGGATTTACCGAGAGCTTCAATATTTCGGTTAGCGTGGCTTTGTGTTTGTATGAATTCACAAAAAAGCTTGCCACTTCGAATTTAAACTGGCTGTTGAATAAGGCGCAGATGGATGAATTACGGATTGACTGGTACAAGAAAGTAATTAAGAAATCGGTGCTGCTGGAAAAGGAGTTTTTCAATATACACAAATAATATTTTTTCGAATGCAAGTCCTGGATTGGTTATTTAAAGTGGTGATGGGCCTTGCGGGTGCTGCCTTTCTGTTTATACTCATTTCAAATGTGTGGGTAGTGAGATCTACCCGCAGCTGGGTTTTTGAAGATATTGAAAGTATTCCTTCGAATAAAGTCGGCTTAGTGTTGGGAACGACCCACAGGTTGAAATCCGGACAGGAAAACCCGTATTTTACGGCCAGGATCAGAACGGCTGCCTTGTTGTATCATAAAGGTAAAATAAAACATATCATCTTAAGCGGAGATAACCGCACCAGATATTATAACGAGCCGTTCAAAATGAAAACGGCATTGATGGCACAGGATGTACCTGAAAATGATATCACACTCGATTATGCCGGGTTACGTACACTGGATTCGGTGGTGCGTTGCAAAGAAATATTCGGGCAGGACAGTGTTACCATTATCACACAGCGGTTTCACACCTACAGGGCTTTGTTTATTAGTCAGCACTACGCCATACATGCAGTGGCCATTGTGGCAAACGACATATCTTTTCCTGGCTCTATACCGATTACCATTCGTGAGATTATGGCCAGACCCCTTGCGGTTATTGATTTGTATATATTAAAAAAAACGCCACATCATCTCGGAAAGAAAGAATACCTCTGAATGGGAACTATTTAAGCTGGTTTGACGTATTCTGAAATATTTATCAGCATATTAATGAGGGATGATCGATGCCAAATGACAAATAAGCTATATCTGTATTTTATATGCATCCTGCTAATTGTTTCTTCTTCAGATATTTTTGGTCAGACCAGGCACATCATTCGCGGCAAGGTAATTGATGCTGACAACGGCGATCCGGTACCGTTTGCCAATGTGTATTTCAAGAATTCAACTACCGGTGCCACAACCGATTTCCAGGGTTATTATGAACTGACTACTTCAGCGCCTGGCGATACCCTGGTTGCTTCATATATTGGCTATATCACTCAGGAGGTGCTATTGGTATTATCGTCTGAGCCGATTATAATAAATTACCAGCTCCGGGAGGACATCGTGAATTTGCAGGAAGTAGTTTTTTTCGCAGGCGAAAATCCGGCATTCCCGATCATGAGGAATGTGATTAAAAATAAAAGCAGGAACGACAAGCGGAATCTTGACGCTTATGAGTATGAAACCTACACCAAGATAGAGATAGATATTGACAACCTGTCGGAGAATTTTAAAAGTAATAATAAAATTATGCGCCAGATATCTCAGGTGCTCGATAGCATTGAAGTGATTGCCGGTGAAAACGGCAAACCCGTCTTACCGATTTTTATTTCAGAAGCCATTTCAAAATTTTATTATAAAAAGAATCCTCGTTTCAGGTACGAAAACATCATAAAAACAAAGATGTCAGGCATTGGAATTACCGATGGTACGCTGACATCGCAGGTAATCGGGTCCACATTTCAGGAGTACAATTTTTATCAGAACTGGCTGAACATAGTGGAAAAAGAATTTATATCACCCATTGCTGATGGTTGGAAAGCTAACTATGAGTATGATCTGGTGGACAGTTTGTATCTGGGTGATTTTTACTGCTACCGGCTGGACGTATTTCCAAAGCGGGAACACGACCTGGCTTTCAGGGGCACCATCTGGATTGACAAAGAAACGTATGCACTGAAGCAGGTGGATTTATCTATTGACCGGAAAGCCAATTTAAACTGGATAGAAAAACTAAAGATCCAGCAGGAACTTGAGCCAAC
The DNA here is from genome assembly GCA_022567155.1 of Bacteroidota bacterium. Lineage (GTDB taxonomy): Bacteria > Bacteroidota > Bacteroidia > Cytophagales > Cyclobacteriaceae > SZUA-230. The sequence goes on along the minus strand of JADFHN010000059.1, from coordinate 3,658 downwards.
GACAGCCGGTGCATGGATGCCTGTAAAAACACGGGTTTTAGTAGATATCGGGGAGGTTACGAAGGATATGGCCGGGCTATTGACAAAATTTTATGTCTCGGTGAAAGATATTAAGGTGAATGTGCCTCATGAAGATTCTTTCTACCGCCTGCCTTTGGTAATGGAGGAAGATGTACGGATGTTTGATGGAGATTACTGGTCACAACACCGCCATGATTCACTTTCATCTACGGAGATAAATGTATTCCAGATGATAGATACATTAAAGACCATTCCAACAGTGAAGACAGCTATGGATATTGCAAAATTTGTTGCTAGTGGTTACTACAAGATAGGTAAATTGGACCTTGGCCCGTGGGTAGTGGGGTATACGGCAAACGATGTAGAAGGATTCCGTCCGGGATTCGGAATGCGTACCAATATTAATTTCAGCCGAAAATGGATATTTAAGGGAACGGTTGGGTACGGATTCAAAGATGAAGCATGGAAGTACACTATCGCTGCCGAGTACCTGATCAACAGGCGGCCATGGACGAAGATCGGAGTGGAAACCCGGAAAGAGATCGATCAGGTGTTTATACTCACTAACGATATCTCAAATAACAGTTTGTTTTATGCATATACGCGGTTTGGAGAGCTCACCAAACCGTTTTTAAGCTATACAAACCGTATTTATTTTAAAAGCCAGATCGGAACAGGTCTTACGCAGAAAATATTTTTAAAGAATGGTTATTTTGAACCCTTATATGACTTCACCTATTATAAAAATCCAGGTTCGGTAGATCCTTCCCTGCAAAGCAATATGAATATTACTGAAGTTGGGTTTGAAACCCGTTATGCACGCGATGAATTATTTGTAATCAATGACAACGACCGTATAAGCCTGGGTCCGGTAAGATCCCCGTCGATTACTTTTCGATACACTATCGGTATAAAAAATGCGCTTAATAGCGATTTTGATTATCATAAACTGGAGCTGAACATAGTAAAAAATCAAAAAATGGGTGTATTCGGTACGGCCAGGTTCCAGCTTTCGGGAGGGTATATTTTTGGTCAGATTCCTTATCCATTGCTCAAAAACTATATTGGCAATGAATCACCTTTTTATATCAGTTTTGCATATAGCCTTATGAATTTTTCTGAATTCACAAGCGATCAGTATGTAGCCTTCAGATATAACCATAATTTCCAGGGGCGAATTCTTAATCGCATACCGCTGATGAATAAGCTCAAATGGAGGTTGGTTGCTAATGCCAATATTTTATGGGGTGATCTGCGGCAGGAAAACCTGGATATCATACCTCCGAAAGATATTTTCGGCGCCAGGGTATATCCGTTTAAATGGCTGGACTCAAATGTACCTTATGTTGAATTGGGCTATGGTGTAGAAAATATCTTCAAAGTTGGCCGGGTTGATTTTTTTCACCGGCTTACCTACCGGGATGATCCGCGGGTAAATGATTTCGGAATAAAAATAAGTTTTCAGTTTGTTTTATGATCTTCTATAATGGCAACAATGCCTGAAATATGGTTTGGGTTGCTGTCTGCCGGATTTGTTGCATATTTGCGGTATAAACTACAGCGGCTTAATTATTAGATTTAATGAGTGAGGAAAAAATAAAAATCACCCTTCCTGACGGAAGTATAAAGGATTATGAAAAAGGTGTTACCGGTTTGGATATTGCCCGGGACATCAGCGATGGACTTGCACGAAATGTGCTGGCTGCAAAGGTAAATAACGAGTTGTGGGATGCTACAAGACCCATCAATACAGATGCTGAAATACACTTGCAGACATGGAATGATGATGGGGGTAAATATACATTCTGGCACTCATCTGCACATCTGATGGCCGAAGCCCTGGAGAGCCTTTATCCCGGAATAAAATTGGGTATCGGACCACCTGTTGAAAACGGATTTTATTACGATGTTGATTTTGGTGAGATGGAATTCAGCTCCGATCAGCTGGAGCAGGTGGAGCAGAAAATGCAGGAACTTGCCAGGCAGAAAAATGAATATATCCGGGAAGAAATTGACAAAAGTGCCGCAGTAGGTTATTTCCGTGAGAAAGGAGATGAATATAAACTTGAATTGCTTGAAGAGCTTCAGGACGGCGAAATCACATTTTATAAACAGGGTAACTTCACAGACCTTTGCAAAGGGCCACATTTGCCGGATACAGGCTTTATCAAAGCAATAAAACTGCTGAATGTAGCCGGCGCATACTGGCGTGGTGATGAAAAGAGGAACCAGTTGACACGTATATACGGCATCACCTTTCCGAAACAAAAAGAGCTAAAAGAATATCTCGAAAGACTCGAAGAAGCAAAAAAACGTGATCACCGCAAGCTGGGAAAAGAGTTGGGATTATTTGCTTTTTCTGAAAAAGTAGGCATGGGGTTGCCATTATGGCTCCCCAAAGGGGCGGTTTTAAGAGAACGACTTATAAATTTCATGAAAGATGCGCAGGTGAGAGCCGGTTATGATCCGGTAGTAACTCCACATATCGGGGGCAAGGAACTTTATATCACATCCGGTCATTATGGAAAATTTGGCAGTGATTCTTTTCAGCCGATTCTTACCCCGCACGAAGGCGAGGAGTTTATGCTTAAACCCATGAACTGTCCACATCATTGTGAGATTTACAAGGTAAAGCCCCGGTCATACAAAGAGTTGCCTATCCGTTTTGCCGAGTTCGGAACGGTGTACCGTTATGAGCAACATGGTGAACTACATGGCCTTACCCGGGTAAGGGCGTTTACACAGGATGATGCACATATTTTTTGCAGACCCGATCAGGTGAAAGATGAATTCAAGAATGTGATTGACCTTGTGTTGTATGTATTTAAATCACTTGGATTCAATGATTATACCGCGCAGATATCGTTACGGGATCCTGATGATATGGAAAAGTACATGGGAGAGGATGAACATTGGGATCGTGCGGAAAAAGAAATACAGGAGGCTGCTGATGAAAAGGGATTGGCAACGGTGACAGTTATTGGCGAAGCAGCATTCTATGGACCGAAACTGGATTTTATGGTGCGTGATGCCATCGGAAGAACCTGGCAACTGGGCACCATACAGGTAGATTACAACCTTCCTGAAAGGTTTGATCTGGAATATGTAGGGGCTGATAATAAGCGTCATCGTCCGGTTATGATTCACCGGGCGCCATTTGGTTCGCTGGAGCGGTTTATTGCCTTACTGATCGAACATTGTGCAGGAAATTTCCCTTTATGGCTTGCTCCTGATCAGATCGCAGTCTTAGCGATTTCTGAAAAATTTGGCGACTATGCTCATGAAGTGTATGAAAATCTGAAGGCAGCCGGTATCAGCGGAATTATTGATGACCGTGATGAAAAAATAGGACGGAAGATCAGAGATGCAGAGCTTCAGAAGATTCCTTTTATGATTATTGTCGGTGAAAAGGAAGAAAATAACAGACAGGTGAGTGTTCGAAGGCATCGTGAAGGCGATAAGGGAAGTTATACACTGGAGGACTTCATTACAATGTTCCGAAAAGAAACTTCAACCTTTTTATTTAACCCAAAATTGTCAATATAATTAACAATTTTACCCTACGGGCAGACGAAAGTCCTTGATAAAAAATGACTTCGTCTGGGTGAACCCGGGCATACCGCCTTGGCGGGATCGC
>JADFHN010000124.1 GCA_022567155.1 Bacteroidota bacterium | reverse complement strand
ATCAATACGCCACAAAGAAGGAATAGCGGAAAATCAGGATTTACATGTTTCAAACCATGGTCTTCAATTTCGCCTATGAACAAATAAAATTTCATTTAAATATCTTCTTTGAATGATGGTGTTTCTATATTGGTTAATACAATTTTTTGGGGCTTAACATTAATTTCTTTTTCCCTTTCTTCTTCCCTCCTTATAAAATTATCCTTCAGCAGTACCAAATCATAATGTTGCCGTGCTGTTTCCAGCTCCTCGCTATCCGGAGCAATCTCCTTTAATATATCAAGCCTGATTTCGGCTTGTTCTAAATCTCCAATGGCACTGAAATACAAAATAGAAATTTTAAAGAAACCAACAACTTCAGAAATATGAAAGGTATCGCGCTGCGGATATAATTGCTTCAATTCCATGCTTTCGCCCAATACTTCGGGCATTCTATCGTATTCTTCTTTAAAAAAATACTCGGCTGCCAAATTAAGTTTACCAAACAAATAATCGGGGTGTTCGGCTACTGTCCAATGATTTACTTCGTATGATTTATCCGGCAGATTAAGGTTGTTATACAATACGGATAAATAGTTTTTTAGTGCCGGTACTTTTGGATATTTCAGGATGAAACCGGTGAGTTTTTTAATACCGGATTTTTTCCCTTTTAGGGCAAGCAGGTATAAATTTTCAAGTTGTACATCCAACTCGTACGGAACAGGAAATAGCTTGCGGATAAAATTTTCATCACCGGTAATTTTATATTCTAATTCCTGGTATTCCTTCTTTTTCATACGTTAAAATTGTCTGAACTATGATTCTTGTGATTGATTTGATTTTGTTGATTTGTATTTTTTATTACTAAGGCGTATAAATTTTAAACTGTTCTCGCCAAAATTGATAAGCAATCCATCTGCAATATTATAAGCTTTACAATATTTAATGGCTTGCGCTTTGTGTACCCCTCCTAATTTTTCAAGCGCTTTTATTTCTAACATTACACAACCTTCAATAAAAATCAACTCTTCGAGTACCGATGGGCTGCTCTCTGTAATGTAAATCTATCTCTATTTCCCGTACACGTTCAGACCTCAGTTTGGTGCGCTTGTAGCTTTTTCGACCACCCCCTTTGTCCCCCTCCTTAGCCAAGGAGAGGGCTTGGGGGAGGTTAAATTGTATTTTAATTTTTTCCAATACGGTCAGCATATCTTTCAGTACTTCCTTGTTTTCAAACCTGAGTACACGAATGCCATGCGCTAACAGGAAAGCATCCCGTTCTGCATCTGCTTTTTTTCAATCTTCTAAAAAATGATGCTGACCATCCAGTTCGATCGCCGGTTTTTCAGCCGGACAATAAAAATCCATGATGTAATTCTCAAAACTGTGCTGCCTTCTGAATTTTCTGCCACTAAGTTTTTTACCTTTCAGGTATTGCCATAGCAGGTATTCTGCCTCTGTAAGATTATTTCGAAGGGCTTTTCTTTCTTCTTTTAATGAGGGTTTGTTGTGGAGCTGTCCCATTATAGTTTAGTATCGAAATTTTGTACAGGTGTCTTGAACAAGTCATCAAGCTCACTAAACCAACTACGTTTATTATATGAGTCTAAGTTTATACTATGGATCATCATTACGTAATTTCGATTATGCATTGGTGATTGAACCCATGATGTTCCTGATACCGGACATACCCCAATTGATTTGAAATCAGTTGCGTAGCACCGATTTCAAAGGTTGGAACCAGTTCGTGATGGTGGCCATAAATCCAATATTTTACACCCGAGGGTTCAATTAAATCATAAAGTTCTACCGCAAAGGCTTCATTTAACACATCGCCTTTGTATTTATCAGGGTAATTTAAAAATGTAGGTACATGGTGTGTTACCACCACGGTCTTATCCACAGGCTCTTCCAATTGCGTCCGGATAAAGGAAAGATTTGATGTATGTTGTTCATTATATACGGTTGGCGTTAAACGCCCACCCTTGTATCTGATAACCTGAAAATCGGACAACCCCTGCTGGATGTTCCATTGGTTTTGGGCGCTTAGCCGGGTCCATAGCGTAGAAAAGATCAACCTGACATCCTCATGAATCGCCTGGTAATTGTTTACCAGAAACAAATTGGTTCTGATTTTTTCATCAATAGCCCCATTCCGGTCAGCTAAATCAGAATGGTAGTATTCGTGATTGCCCGGCACCCAATACGTTTGCTTAAAGTGGTCGGATATATAATCGAAGAAGTCTTCGTGTTTATGCATCAATGCAAAAGGCACCACATCACCGGCCAGTATCAAAATTTCACCAACCGGCTTTATAGGGTTTTCCGTGAGATACTTCTTGTTCTCACGGAATTCCAGATGCAAATCAGAACAGTATTGAATTTTCATGCGTTTAAACCTTGTTTTTTTAGTTCTTGATTATCTCAGCCCGTTCAAAAAAAGTGCTTTTCAAGAGATATTCAAAATGTACAATGAGCAATATTTACACATTAAATCATTTACGCATTCGCAGCATTCATCCAGAGGAAGTTAATCACGGACTTTTTAAATAGGCCAGCGACTCCTGCCCTACCTACTCAAATTATGTTAATCTAACAGTCACTGGCCGACGATTTCGAGTAATCCCCGAACCTACACTTCATTACCCGGCGGAGAACGGGTAATCCCCCGGTTAAAAGTCCTTATTTCTTTTCAGTCTTCGTTGTTGGAGATTACCCGATATCGCTCCGCGATTCGGGTAATGACGAACCTTTTTTTGATATGAGTCTGGCTAGCGCACCGTAAAAAACAAAGACTTTGCACCAAAGTGAGTCACTCTGACTCCTGTTTTTCCGTTCATTTCTAAAAGCAGGCAATAAGCTAAAATTCGGACAATATTTAAAAAAGGTACCACAATATTGAAAACCGGAATGAGAATTCGTGTGCTGGTGGCGACCGATGTGAAGGAAAATTTTTTGTATTTCAATACCCAACCTTTGGTATTTTTTAATGGAAACCCACCAGTTCCTATGTACAACTACATATCAGGCCGAAGGCAAACAAACCAATAATGAAGATAAGGTGGTAAATTTCAGAATGAATATTTAACAGATAATTATTATTAAAGAATGAGAGTTTCCATTTTCCATCATTTAGTAAGAATAGCTTGTAGTATTATACTAGTGATTTCAGCGATATCTGTTCAAGGTCAGACGGACAAAAGTCAACAGGCCCTGGACGACCGGGTGAAGAAATTCCTTGAAGCTAACCGCTACAACTGGCATGATATGAACGTCCCTTACCAGGACGGTCAGGTACTTCACGATTTAATTGTTAAAAACGGCTATACTTCCGCCCTTGAGATAGGCACGTCCACCGGGCATTCGACTATCTGGATTGCCTGGGCCCTCAGCAAAACCGGCGGCAAGCTGGTTACCATTGATATAAATGAAGGCAGGTATAACACGGCCCTGGCCAACCTGGCCAAAGCAGGCCTGACTTCTTATGTTGACGCCCGTCTTGCTGATGCACACCAACTGGTAAAACAACTGAAAGGGCCATTCGATTTCGTCTTTTCAGATGCCGACAAGAACTGGTACACACAATATTTTAAAGATGTGGACCCAAAGCTGAAAGTTGGTGGTTGTTTTACCGCCCATAATGTGCGGAACAATTTTGGAGGTACAAAAGAATTTGTTGATTACGTTAAAAAACTGGACAATTACGAGACCACTATAGACAAGTCAAGCAGAGCCGGCATCTCCATCAGTTATAAAAAGTCCAATTAACGATAATTCATTTTGTGTGATCATAGAGTCTTTAGAAAACTAAAAATGTAACCCATTCTATAGTTTCAGTTGATTTTGTTCATTATCATCTCCCGGAAGTTCCAGCGCTTTCACGGATTGCACCGCATTGCCGGCAATTCCTTTGATGGAACCGTACATATCAATGGTATTTGTAATTACCTTTTCTATTTGTTTATCGCGTTGTTTCCAAATCCGTTGCATAGAGCGCTTTTCGCTTTCCAAATCGGATTTCATTTGGGAAAATCCATCAACAATTGCTTCTATTTGCATACTGAATGTATTGCTTGTTAAATAATCATAAAGCATGTGCATTTTATCACCCTTGTTCTCTTGAGAGCTAACTGCCTTACTTAGCTGAACAATGGATTCTCTTAACACTGCACAAAGCCCTTTGAATTCTTCATAATTGCATATCCATACACTATCTCTTAAGCCCATTCTATCCATATCGGAAGGCATGACTTCGGTAACCAATACCCCAATATGGGCTCCTTTGTCTCTTATGTCCGCCTTGAACTTTTCAATCCAACTGGGTTGAAAATCTTTAGTTCGTTTGCTTTCGTAGTAGATAGTACCGCAATTTTGACGAGTACGTGTATTGACAATTTGAATACAATCCCCTCCCCTTGCACCTTTTTTTATTTCCTCTATCGTATCTAAAGGAAATTGTGCAGCCAGCCATTCTTCTATTGCTAATTCCTGAACCTCTCCTTGCAACTGCATGGAACCTTGCTCCTGCTTACGCTTCATTTCTTGGGTAAGATTTCTCTGATCTTCCAGTTGCTTTTCCAGTTCTTTGAAACGCAACTCGTTTCGTTCTTCTTCCGTCTTTTTTATTTTTTCTCTCTCGGCAAGGAGCGCTTCATTGAGTTTTTTCTGCGCATCAGCTTCAACGGCCTCTTTCAACTCGGCTTTTTCACGTTTCAGCTTTTCTATTTCGGCTTTGGTACGGTTAAGCTCTTTAATTTTCTCCGATTTTTCGTTTAACTCTTTTTGTAGGTCATTGAACTGCTCCGATTGTTCTTCCTGAAGCTTTTCTTTCATTTTTTCTTCAATGGCCTTCTTTGCTTCTTTCAGCTGCTGATCCATGCGTTCCTGAAACAGTTCATTTTCCAGCTTTTTCTTTTGCTCAAATTCTTCTTTGGCTTTGTTCAGGTTCTCAAACTCCGCTTCATACTTTTTCTTTTCATCCGCCAATTGAGACTGAAACTTTTGCTTTATTTCATCCTCCAACTGGTGTGCCAGTATATCCTGTACATCTATGGATGTACCACAGTTGGGACATTTGATTTGGGTTTGGGTTTGCATGTTAAATCATTTCTTTAATTTTTTAAAAATGTGTGCCACGAATTAAATTTACACGATACCCTGCAGGGATAATCATATCAAGATTAAGGAAATCTAACTGATTCAATAATCAAATGAAAAGGAATATCTTTTAGTTTCAATACCCAAACTTGGGCATTTTTTAAGGAAAACCCACCAATATCTGTGTATAACTATATTCCGGGGTGACTTGGCAAACCATCCAAAGAGGATAATGTGGTAAATTTCAGAACGTATGGTAAGCAGATAATAATTTTCAACAAATGAACGTTTCCATTACCAATCAATTAGTAAGAACAGCTTGTAGTATTATACTAGTGATTTCAGCGATACCTGTTCAAAGCCAGGCGGACAAAAGTCAACAGGCCCTGGACGACCGGGTGAAGAAATTCCTTGAAGCTAACCGCTACAACTGGCATGATATGAATGTCCCTTACCAGGACGGGCAGGTACTTTACGATTTAATTGTTAAAGTCGGTGGTTGTTTTACCGCCCATAATGTGCGGAACAATTTTGGAGGTACAAAAGAATTTGTTGATTACGTTAAAAAACTGGACAATTACGAGACTACTATAGACAAGTCAAGCAGATCCGGCATCTCCATCAGTTATAAAAAGTCCAATTAACAGTAATTCATTTTGTTGGGATCATATGCCGTTTTATGATGATCAAAATTTATTTTCTGAGGATTGGTAATGATTTTCTCTTAGTGAATGATGATTTCAGGGTTGGAAGTGATATCAGGGTTGGCAGCAATCATTTGTTTTACAGTGGTTTCCAAAATCAAATGAAAGGTTTATTTTTTATCTGGCAATGCCCAACCTTGCGCATTTTTGAGAATAATGATTGGAGGAAGATCCGGCTTAACTCTACTTAGAGTGCGCCATAAATCGAAAACTTATCCTGTCTTAAGAAACTGCTGATATCTAATATCAAGTCTTTCCTGATCGGGCCAGTTAACTTCATTTCTTGGAAGAATGAGTTTTTGCTTATTCAGATTTTGTATCCCATATTTTAGCATAGGGCCGTCAATTTCTTCTAGGATGTCATCTCGAACATCGATTTGATAGTCTGGAGAAATGCCTATGATTGAATTATCATATGCCGCATGATGGATTTTGCATAAGGAAATCCCATTAGGAACAATCGGATCACCCCACTGCTCCCGGTCTGGAATAATGTGGGCAGCATCTAAAAGTACACGGTGTTTAAGTTTGCAGATAGCACAATGATCACGGTAGGCACGAAGTACATGCTCACGAAAGGTACTTTGATGCAGTCTTGTAAGTACTTCTCTTGTTTGATACCTACGGCTGTACTCAACAACGGGCTCTTCCACTACATTTTCACCAATTAAGACGGAATTACTTTCTGCTGCAACCGTGAATCGTAACTTATCAGGCTCATCTCCAATGATAAAGACCGGCCAAGCCACAAAATACCTGCCTTTTAGAATTTGATGGAGGTAGATTAAAGGTACTTTGTCTCTCATGGCATTCCTTAAGCCGATATTATCTGCATGCATGGGATCTTCCCCTCGATAACTGTAATGTAGCGTGGAATCGTCAACAAATTTATCTGTGTAGATGCTACTTTGTACAGAAGTTATCGAGATGGGG